>NC_019684.1:1821666-2132500 GCF_000316645.1 Nostoc sp. PCC 7524 | reverse complement strand
GAACGCGAGAGTATCTTGACCCAGTGCGATTTATTGGCAATCCCTCGACAGGTAAAATGGGGTTAGCTTTAGCACAAGCCGCCCTACATCGAGGCGCAAATGTTACCTTAGTTCATGGGGTAGCTAATTGGGATATACCCTTGGGAGTGCAAGCAATTCCGGTAATTAGTGCGGAGGAAATGCAGCAGGTAATGTGGGAATATTTGCCTCATGCAGATGTCATTGTCATGTCTGCGGCTGTTGCTGATGTCAAGCCCAAAGATTATAGTCCAGAGAAATTACCCAAGCGATCGCTCCCCCAAACCTTACCCTTAGAACCAGTACCAGATATAGTGGCTCAATTAGCACAACACAAACAACCCCATCAGTTGTTAATTGGTTTTGCGGCTCAAACCGGGGATATTGTCACGCCAGCAATGGAAAAATTGCAGAGAAAACAATTAGATGTAATTGTAGCCAATCCGATTGATCAACCTAATAGTGGTTTTGGCAGTGAAAATAACCAAGCCATATTTTTAGATAGTCAAGGACGGCAAGTAAAAATTTCACCTTGTTCTAAATTACAAATGGCGCACCATCTATTTGATTTTATTGCCAAGTAGCTCGATGCCCAAGTATTAGTTATTTGTTTTTTTCTGGTCATTTTTCGCAGTTTCTACGAGTTGCGCTTGAGTACGCCGCAATTCGTCTAATGCCAACTCTAAACTGATATTTTTATCATTTAACTCCCGTGTCCGTTCACATACTTTTTCTTCCAACACCTGGCTGTATACTTCTAGTTGTTCGTTAGCATCAGTTTGGACTTTGATGAGTTGCTGAACTTCCAGGATCAGACGATTGAGGGAAGCAGCCAATATCCCCACTTCATCATTAGTTGTTATGGGGGCTTGCAAATCGAAATTAGATTCTTCTATCACTTGTTGAGCAACGTGGGTGACAGTTTGAATAGGATGAGCAATGGTGCGACTGGTGTAAATTGCTAGTAATGTGGCGATCGCAATTGATAATGATAGGCTCCCGATAATGACATATAGCCGTAATTTCTCTGCTCGTCGCAGTTCCCACTTTGCTTGTTGATACTCCTCAGATATGACTTCCACAAGATTTGTAATATCATCAAGAAAATCATCAATCATAAACATTGACGAGCTGTGCATGAAATTGAACAGTTGGGTTTGTCCCGCTTTAACCTCGTTTGGTGATAATTGATGGGGATTGTTACCTCGAAACAAAGCCTCTGTACGCTGTAAGTAAGTATCAAAACCTTTGTGAGTTTGTAACAAACGGTGAACGGCTTTTTGTTCGATTACAGAATCATATATAATCGGGTTCTCAATACTGTAGTTAGCTTTGAATTCAAACCAAACTTGTTTAGCTTGTTCAACATACTTAAGTAACAGAGCATATTGTCCTTGCCATCTTTTTGGTTGATCCATGTATAAAATCAGCTTGTGTTGATTGGTACGAACACGAAACACAATGGTTTTGAGTTGGTACATCTGATATAACTCTTCAATTGCCGCTTCCTCTCGTTTTTGCGCTTGTTTCTGGTAATGATCCGCAATTAGAAACCCAATGCTAGTTCCCAGTACGGCGATACTCAACAGCAGCCCATATCCAATGCCAATCTTTTGACCAACCTTAAGACGACTGAACCAATACTTCAAATTGCTGGTATCTGGATTTGAGTTACTTGATGGCAAGGGGCTATTAGACTGGTCAAAAGCCAGTTCATCGAAATTTTTGTGCTGTTTCATCTGAATTACGACCCAGATAGAGTTAAATCCGTTCCTGTCAGGGATTGGGAACTGGAGACTGGGGAGAAAAAATACATACTCAGCACTATGTTCGCAAGCGATAACCCATGCCCCTGACTGTCTCAATCAGTTTGCTGCCTAGTTTCTTACGGAGATAACCCACGTACACATCAACAATATTAGAACCTGGATTATAGTCGTAACCCCAAACGTAATCTAAAAGTTGTTCTCGACTGATGACTTGTCCTGGATGACGGCAAAACATTTCTGCCATTGCAAATTCACGGGCAGGTAGTTCGATGAGGCGATCGCCTATTTTTACTTGTCGAGTCCGCAAGTTTAGGATCACATTACCAGCTATCAAGGTAAACTCTTGGGCATCTCTAACAGGTCTGGCACTCCGTAACCGCAACCTTACCCGCGCCAGTAATTCTTCAAAGCGGAAAGGTTTAGTAACATAATCATCTGCACCCCCTTCTAGTCCAGCAACCTTATCATGAATATCACTCCGGGCAGTGAGGATAATCACAGGTAAGTCTTCTCCTTGTCCGCGTAATTCTTCGAGGACTTGGAAACCGTCTTTGCCAGGCAACCCTAGATCCAAAATTAACAAGTCAAACGTTCCATTTTGCAATACATCCAGCACATATCGCCCATCTGCAATTACTGTGGTTGTGAATCCTTGCGATCGCAATCCTTTTTGAATAAATGAGGCAATCCGGGGTTCATCTTCAACAATGAGAATGTTGGGCATAGCTACTCACTTTTGGCGGTGGATCGAGTGGTACAACGATAGTAAACATCGAACCTTTTCCTAACTGACTGCGAACTAATACTTGTCCACCGTGGGACCGGGCGATCGCACGCACTATGGACAGCCCCAACCCTGCACCCTCGGAACGACGACGACTATTAGAAGTCCGGGCAAAGCGTTCAAAGATGCGTTTTTGATCCACAAGGGGAATGCCTTCACCTGTATCGCGTACCCAGAACCGCACCTTGCCTTTGGCGATCGCTGAACCTATGGAAATACTATCACTCTCCCCAGTATGCTGAGTAGCATTTTGCGCTAGATTCATCACAGCTTCGGTAATTCTTTGGCGGTCAACCACAATTTGACCTTTCGCCACAGCATCCAGTTGCCAGTCCCTCTGTGCTAGTGCTTGAGCTTTGACAAATAACTCTTGGGTTAACTCTGCCACATTTACCGTTGTTACCTGTAAAAAGTCTGCACGTTCTGCTTTTGCCAGCAAAATTAGATCATCCACTAAACGGCTCATGCGGTCTAGTTCTCCTATAACCAGTGCCAGAGTTTCCTGCTGTTCTTGGGGATCATCTTCCATCAGTTCCAGATGTCCGCGAATGATGGTGATGGGAGTTCGCAGTTCATGTCCCGCATCGTTGACAAATTCCCGTTGAGTAGCAAAGGCTGCTTCTAGCCTGTCCATCATTTCGTTGAAGGTTTTTGCCAATTCTCCTAGTTCTCCCCTACTGCGTGTTGGTAAACGCTGAGTTAAATCTGATTCACTAATGGCATGAGCCGTGGTGATCATCGTCCGTAGGGGAGCCATAATCCTCCCCGCAGCTAACCAAGTCAGGATTAACGACACCACAAACACCAAGATGAAAACTTCCATAATCACACTAACTGCTTCTAGAGCTTCTACCCTTTCTCCGGTGGTGTTGTGGGCAACAACAAAGACTCCTCGGACTTGTCCTTGAATGGTAACAGGTTCAACTAAGTAAAGAATATTTTGGGCATTCAGGTCAGAAAATTCTGTTTCTCCCTGCTCTGGTTGGGTTTGTTCTGCCCACCGTTTCATGAGTATTGAGTCTCTGGCTAAAGGTTTGGGGCGTGCGCTAGGACTAGATTCGTAAAATTCACCATCTATAAAAGTAATGAAATAAGATTCATCTTCTGGTAATCGATACAATAGATAAGACCGAAACAGCTTCTGTAAGTCTTCTATGGAGGCTAGGGGGGTAGTTTGTTCATCTTCAGAAAGCAACATATTCCATTGCTGAGAATCTTTTGGTGGCTCATTATGAGTGAATGTATTCTCTGCTATTAATCTTTTGCCCTTCATCAACACTTTGAAAGCTTTCATATCTGCTTCCATATCCTGACGCACACGCTCATCAATGCGCTGGTAGAGTTGGTAACGAAATGCGGGAATGGCAATGAGAAAGGTTATTCCTGAAATCAGTAAGTACCAGAGCAAAATCCGGGTGCGTGCTTCTCTAAAAATTTGCCGCCCGACTGTCAATAACTGAGTGATTTTAATGGCAAAACTGCGCCCATTGCCAGTGCCTTGTCTCTGATTTGCTGTCATGTTAATCTCTATTCATCATCTAAAAAACTGGTTTAACTGATATTTTATTGCCAACAAATTATGTTATCTAAAATAGACATCATTCTTTCAAAGTATTTTTAGCAAATTCATACTCAATCTCACATGAGAAAAGTCTCATCTACTTTTCATACCTATTCAATAAATATTCGATATTCTAAGAAAACTCAGGTTGTTACAGTAATTACAAATTTATTTTTTTGAAAAAAGTGTTCCCTAATTACTTAAAACTTTTGCACCTGTCCAACCTACGCGCAAGAGGTAATGCAAAATTTCCAACTATTAAATAAAAAGACTGAAACCCAGAATTAATACAAATTACCTAGCGAAATTTCGTAGGGCATAACAAATTACTTGGTCAGGAGTGCATATGAACAACTGGTTCACCCAATCTAGAGAAATAGAAAGAACATTAGCTGGCTTAGAGTCTTCAGATATCGGTAATTTATTTAGTAATGTTCGTAAATGGCGCATTGCTTTATATTCCCACGACACAATGGGGCTGGGACACAAACGCCGCAATTTGTTGATTGCTCAAACATTAGGATGTTCACCCCTAGAAACTGATGTTTTGATGATTAGTGGCATCCAAGATGGTAGCAATGTACACACACTTCCTGGGGTGGATTGTTTGACTTTACCTGCTTTGTACAAAAATGTGGATGGAAGATATCAAGCACGACGATTAAATTTGTCATTGCAGGAGATTATTACACTGCGATCGCAAGTTATTCTGACCACCATCAAAGCCTTTCAACCTGATATTTTCATTGTAGATAATGTACCGCGAGGAGCAGTCAGAGAGCTAGATCCCACCCTAGATTACTTACGTACCCAAGAAAAAACCCACTGCATTCTCGGTTTACGAGATGTATTAGATGAACCCGCTTCTGTACGTCGAGAGTGGAAGCGAGAAGCTAACGAAGAAGCGATTCAAACCTACTATGATGCGGTATGGGTGTATGGTGATCCAGCTATCTATGACCTGAGAAAAGAATATCGTTTCCAGCCAAAAACTATGGCCAAATTCCGCTACACTGGCTATTTTGACCAGCGTAGGCGGCTGAAGTGCGTGAATGCCGAAAGCGTTCAGGCATTTAAATCGCTGCATCTGCCATCGGAAAAATTAGTATTGTGCTTAGTGGGAGGTGGACAAGACGGAGCGCATTTAGCAGAAACATTTGCTCATGCGGAGCTACCACCAGAGATGAACGGCATCATCTTAACAGGGCCGTTTATGCCGCCAGAAGTAAGACAACGAGTGCAAAACTATGCGGCTCAACGTTCCAACTTGCGCGTATTGGAATATTTACCTGAACCAACGCTATTACTAAATCGAGCCGAACGCGTCATTGCGATGGGTGGTTACAACACCACTTGTGAACTGCTGTCATTTCAGAAGCGATCGCTCATTGTCCCCCGCATCCAACCTCGGCGAGAACAATTAATCCGTGCTGAACGCTTACAGTCATTAGGCTTAGTTGATGTACTGCACCCACACCACCTAACATCTCAAGCATTGACAGACTGGTTAATGCAGGAAGTACCACCCCCACAAGTCCGTAACTGTGTCGATCTCAACGGACTCACCCGCATTCCCCAATTCGTAAATGAAATACTCACCTGTGCTGATCATTCATCAAAACAAGCCTCTTAAAGAATTCAAAATTGCAGACAGAATTATAAATTATGACCATGTGTGTTGGTTACGTTCTCAAACGTTATCCTCGCTATTCGGAAACCTTTGTAGTCAATGAAATTTTGGCTCATGAAGCGGCTGGCTTAAATATGGAAATTTTTGCGTTAAGGCCACCATCTGATACTCACTTTCAAAATATTATTTCCCAAGTGCGTGCGCCTGTAACCTACATTAAAAAGCCAATTCAAGGACGGGTGAGCGAATCACTCAATAGTCTTGCGCCTACAGCTGCTAGCTATTTTTGGGCAGAATTACAAGAAGCAAGTAAAGTTATTCCAGACTTTTGGCCCAAGTTGGCAATTGCTCAAGGTGAACAAGCCAGCACCGTCTACCAAGCTGCATGGTTAGCACGAGAAGCGCGACTCAAAGGCATCACTCATTTACACGCTCACTTTGGTACTGTTGCCACCAGTGTAGCTCGGTTAGCATCTCACTTTACAGGCATTCCCTATACCTTTACAGCCCATGCTAAAGATATCTTTCATGAAAGCGTTGAATTTGCAGACATGGAACGCAAGCTGAAAGATGCGGCTACTGTTGTGACTGTTAGTGATTACAACCTTAATTATTTGCAAAATACCTATGGTGTAGCGGCAAACAAAGTTCAGCGTATTTACAACGGCTTAGATTTGCGGCAATTACAATATTCTTCTCCGGCTGAACGTCCCCCCTTAATTATTTCAGTCGGGCGATTCATTGAGAAGAAAGGGCTATCTGTTTTGATTGATGCTTGCGCCATCCTGAAGCGATTAAATTGTGAGTTTCAATGTCAAATTGTCGGTACAGGATCATTAGAACCTGTGCTGCGCCAACAAATTCAAGATTTAGGACTGCTATCGACTGTGGAAATTATCGGGCCACGTCCCCAAAATGATGTATTTCAATTGGTGCAGCAAGCTGCTGTGTTTGCAGCGCCTTATGTGATTGGAAAAGATGGCAATCGGGATGGATTACCTACAGTTTTACTAGAAGCAATGGCATTGGGAACACCTTGTGTGAGTACCGATGTGACTGGGATTCCTGAATTGGTGCAGAATGGGGAGACGGGATTAATTGTACCGCAACATGATGCAGAGGAATTAGCGATCGCACTTAGGAAACTGCTGACTGATTCAGCTTTGCGCGTGCAGTTGTCAACTCAGGCTAGGCAGTTAATTGAGTCTGAGTTTGATATTCATCGTAATGCTGGGATATTACGGGGTTTATTTTTCGCGCCAACCTGTCAAGGAGAATACAAGGATCTGAAAACTGCTGCCAAATTAGTTCAGGAGGTGTGAAGGGTGAGAGTTGCTTATGTTTGTGCTGATGGGGGAATTCCTGTATTTGGGCAGAAGGGATGTTCTATTCATGTGCAGGAAGTAATACGCGCATTGCAAGGGCAAGGTTGCCAAGTGGAATTGTTTGCTACTCGCTTTGGGGGAGAAGTCCCCACAGATTTAGCTGGTGTTGTAGTTCATCAACTCCCAACAATCCCCAAATTAGAACGGGCGGTAAGAGAGCAAGTTGCTTTGGGGATGAATCGGGATTTGCGTCTAGATTTGCAGAAGTTTGGCTCTTTTGACTTAATTTATGAGCGTTATTCTCTTTGGAGTTATAGCGCCATGGAATTTGCTCAAGCTATGGGAATTCCCGGATTATTAGAAGTGAATTCACCTCTGATTACAGAACAGGCAAAGCATCGCGGTTTAATTGATCGCAAAAGTGCAGAACAAGTAGCCAATCGGGTGTTTGCAGCTGCTACAACACTCATCGCTGTTTCTGAGGCAGTAAAAACTTACTTAATGAATTATGTGGACAGTAGCAAAGTTCATGTGATCCCTAATGGTGTCAATCCTACCCGCTTCCCTGCCCTTCGTCCTGCTACTCAACCAGAAACCTTGACAGTGGGATTTGTTGGCTCATTGAAACCGTGGCATGGATTACCAATTCTCACGGCAGCTTTTGCTCAACTGCGTCAAAGTGTTCCTGAAGCTAAACTTTTAATTGTGGGTGATGGCCCGGAAAAAGAGAATCTGGAAGCTGAATTAGCTGCATACGGCTTAGATTCCCATACTCAATTTACCGGGGCGGTAAATCCTGATGCCGTCCCCAAATTATTAGCAAGAATGGATGTCGCTGTGGCACCCTACCCAGCACAATCTGATTTTTACTTCTCACCGTTGAAAGTTTATGAATATATGGCGGCTGGTTTGCCTGTAGTTGCTAGCCAAATCGGGCAGTTGGCAGACTTAATTGATACAGGGGTGAATGGCATTCTCTGTCCCCCAGGTGATGCGATCGCCTTGGCAGAGGCTTTAGAAACATTATGGCGATCGCCTACTCTGCGCCAGCGTTTAGGAGAAGCGGCTCGCCAAAAGGTGATGGACAATCATACCTGGGATGCGATCGCTCAACAAATTCTCAATCTAGCCGGACTCAATTTGGGGGTAAGAAGATAAATGTCAAAACCCCTCAAACAAGCTGTTCCTGGGTTGTGGGGAGTGCTGAGTTATTTCTGGCCTTATCTTCGCCAACAATATGGACTCCTGTTAATTTCTGCGATCGCTCTCATCGCAGATGTCGGACTACGGGTGTTAGAACCTTGGCCTCTGAAATTTGTTTTTGATTATGTATTAATACGTAAAAATCAGCTAAATAATACTCCAGTAATTACACAACTAGAACCAATGGCACTACTGACACTTTCAGCCGTGGCAGTTCTTGTAATTACCGGATTACGTGCCTTTGCTGCCTATTGGAGTACCGTCGGACTAGCAACAGTCGGCAGTCGAGTCATGGCTGAGGTGCGTAATCATTTATATCGTCATCTGCAAAATTTGTCTTTGGCTTATCACACCAAAGCTCGTAGCGGTGATTTAATTGTGCGTGTGAGTAGCGATGCTAGCCGTCTGCAAGAAATTATGATTACGGCAGCATTACCCCTAGTAGTTAGTATACTTACCCTGTTGGGCATGATGGGGGTGATGTTTTGGATGAATCCCAGTCTCACCCTACTGTCACTATTCACCCTACCGTTGTTTTGGTTACTGACTAATCGACTCAGCCAGCGAATTCGAGAGTCTTCATTAAAGCAACGCCAACAAGAAGGTGCTGTGGCGGCAACGGCGGCTGAGTCAATTGCTGCCATTAAACTGGTGAAAGCCCTATCGTTGCAAGATGCCTTTGCAGGGGTGTTTGCTCAACAAAATCAGCGTAGTCTCAAAGAAAGCGTCAAAACTCAACGGTTGGCGGCTCACTTAGAACGTACTGTAGATGCTGTGATTGCCTTGGGAACAGCAATTGTTTTATGGTACGGCTCTTGGCTGGCATTGCGAAATACTTTAACCCCTGGTGATGTACTGGTATTTCTTACCTATCTTAAAAATGCTTTTAAACCAGTTCAGAACTTTGCTAAATACATCGGACGACTGGCTAAAGCTGCTGCCTCTGGTGAGCGAATTTTAGATGTATTAAATCAACAGCCTGATGTCCGTGATTTACCGGGTGCAATCCCAGCCCCGATTTTCCGAGGTGCAGTCTGTTTTGATCACGTTCACTTTGCCTATGAATCAGGGCAAGTTCTACTGCAAGATATCAATTTAAACATTCAACCGGGACAACAAGTAGCAATTGTGGGGACTTCCGGTGGTGGTAAATCTACATTAGTAAGTCTATTATTGCGGCTTTATGACCCAACAATGGGGCGGGTGATGATTGATGGTAGAGATATTAGAGATTACACGTTGGCATCTTTACGTCCGCAAATTAGTGTAGTTTTGCAAGATAGTCTGTTATTTGCCGCTACTATTCGGGAAAACATTGCTTATGGGATTGCTGGGGTATCTGATGGAGAAATTGTCGAAGCGGCTAGTTTAGCTAATGCTCATGATTTTATCCAAGCTTTACCGCAAGGATACGACACCCTGGTAGGAGAACGCGGTGCGACACTTTCCGGGGGGCAACGCCAACGCATTGCGATCGCTCGTGCGGCTATTCGTCAAGCCCCTATTCTGATTTTAGATGAACCTACTACTGGCTTAGATAAGGGTAATGAGAAGGTTGTGATTGATGCGTTGCAAAGGTTGTCACAAAATCGCACGACTTTTTTAATTACTCATGACCTTGGTTTGGCTACTCGTGCCAGTATCATTCTCTATATGGAAAATGGGCAGGTGGTGGAACAAGGTTCTCATCTGGAATTGATGGCAGAGAATGGGCGTTATGCGGCTTTGTATGAGATGCGAAATGAGGGTTTTGAGGATGTAGAGAGGAAGGAGTTTTTTAACGCAGAGGGGCGCTGAGGTGAGCGCGGAGGTACGCTGAGTGTTAGCAAGGTTAATTACTGATTCTAAAATGCCTTTTTTGTCGGCGGCGATTGATCCGTTGCAGGTGGAGGAATGTTTTAGTAGGTGTTTGGCGATCGCTCAAAGTTTTCGTGTTCAAAAGGTGGAAGTTATTCGTCACAAAGTTGGGCGGCGTTGTTTGATTGAATATGAATTGATTGATGCTTCTGGGCAAATAATGACGCTAATTGGTAAAGTCCGCGCTAAGGGAACAGATTTTCATAGTTATGAGTTACAGAAATCTTTGTGGGAACAAGGATTTGCTGATGATAGTGCTGATGGTATTTCTGTACCTGAACCTGTAGGGATAATTCCTGAATGGCAAATGTGGTTACAGCGCAAAGTTGCAGGAGCGATCGCTACTCAACTTCTAGGGCAGAAAAACGGTATTTTCATCGCAAGACGCATTGCGGAAGCTGCCCATAAACTTCACCAAACTAATATTCCTCCCCGTCGTTCTCATAGGATGTCCGATGAACTGCGAATCTTACATGAGCGCATTCCTTTAGTCATACAACAATATCCAGAATGGCAAGAACGCTTAGAGCGCATATTAGAAAAATGTGATCATTTAGGACAAAATACACCAGAACCAAAACGCTGTGGTATTCACCGTGATTTTTATCCTGATCAAGTGATTATTAATGGTTCTCGTTTATATCTGATTGATTTAGATTTATATTGTGAAGGTAATCCGGCACTTGATATTGGTAACTTCCTCGGTCATATTCAAGAATATAGCCTTCGCACTTTTGGTAATTCAGCAGCATTATGCGATTGGGAAAATGCTCTAACTGCAAGATTTATTCAGCTGACAAGCGATAAATTTCACGCTGCCATTGCATCCTATACTATCCTAACTTTAGTACGACATATTTATATCAGTACCCAATTTTCAGAACGTCGTTCTTTTACCCCAACATTATTACAAATATGCGAACAGCGCCTCAAGATAATTCTTAATTTGTAATTCAAATTTCTGCATTTTTGGTTTTTATCTATGCTCAAAGTCCTCCCCAAACAAACTGCCTCTATGTACACCCGCAATGGTGTGCGCCTAGATGCAGATATCTACCGTCCCGATGCAGTAGGCAAGTTTCCAGTATTATTAATGCGACAACCCTATGGTAGAGCGATCGCTTCTACTGTTGTCTATGCCCATCCGAGTTGGTACGCTGCCCACGGTTATATTGTCGTGATTCAAGATGTACGGGGGCGGGGGACTTCTGACGGCGAATTTAAATTATTTGCCCACGAAATTACTGATGGTGAAGATACAATCAATTGGGCTGCAAGTCTTCCTGGTAGTAATGGAAAAGTGGGAATGTATGGTTTTTCCTATCAGGGAATGACGCAATTATATGCAGCCACAGCTAAACCACCAGCCCTAAAAACCATCTGCCCAGCGATGATTGGCTATGATTTATACACAGATTGGGCTTATGAAGGTGGCGCATTTTGTTTGCAAACTAATTTAGCTTGGGCAATTCAATTAGCAACGGAAACAGCCCGTTTACGTGGTGATCAAGCAGCCTATCAAGCATTATTTGCTGCCTCTCGCAATTTACCTGTAAATAATCCCGAAATTCTTCAGAAACTCGCACCAGAATCGTTTTATCACGACTGGGTAGCCCATCCCGAACCTGATGACTACTGGCAAGAACTCTCACCCAAAAGCTATTTCCACGGCGTTGATTTGCCCATGTTTCATATCGGCGGATGGTTTGATACTTACCTGCGCGGTACGTTGCACTTATATAAAGATATGGTAGCCTGCGCCAGTACACCCCAAAATTTATTAATTGGCCCTTGGGCGCATCTACCTTGGGGGCGCAGAGTAGGCGAAGCTGATTTTGGTAACACAGCCGCTAGCCCCGTAGATCAAATGCAGATTCGCTGGTTTGATCAGTTTCTTAAAGGTATAGATACAGGTTTATTAGATGAGTCGCCGGTGCGCTTGTTTGAAATGGGTAGCAACATTTGGCGCGATTTTCCCAGCCTACCTACACCAAATCAGAAATTTTACTTCTTGTCAACCACGGGACTAGCCAGTATCCGAGAAGATGCTGGAATTCTAATACCCAGTCCCCAATGCCCCATGCTCAATGCCCAAGATATATTAGTCCATGACCCTTGGCGGCCAGTGCCATCTGTAGGTGGTCATGGGACAATATCGGCGGGTGTGTTTGAGCGATCGCATCTTGATTGTCGTTCCGATGTGTTAACTTACACCACTGAACCTTTAACTACAGATTTACATTTAATCGGGGATACTTTTGTAGAAATATCATGTGTTGCAGACCAACCCAGTTATGATTTATCTGCCGTACTATCGCAGGTATATCCTGATGGTAAAGTGTACAACATTACGCAAGGTTATCTACACTGCAAAGACGGAATTAACCACATCACTAGAAAAATTCAATTACAAACAACTTGTGTGCGAATTGCTCAAGGTAATGCTTTGCGTTTAAGTTTGAGTGCAGCTTGTTATCCAGCCTATGTTATGAACTCCGGGAATAGTTCAGTATTAAGTAGTGATAGTTTACTAAGTTCTCAAATAATTACCCTGACTATTAGTTGTGGTGGTGAACATAGTTCTCAGGTTTTGTTGCCAGTAATTAGTCATAGCTAATTGACTGAAAACTTAATGATGAAATTGCAGTATTTAGTCAGAAGTTTACTCCTGATTGTTTTATATAGCAGTAGCCATATAGATTAGGACATCCAACAATCCTAAAACCTTTACAATGAAAGGCTTTCAATTCTGTCACCTATCACCTGTCCCCTGCTATATAATCAACCAGAAAATGTTCACCATAAACTAAAATAATGTGGTGTTTATTTTAAATAATGGGCAATACTAGATAACCCTGATTTCTTGGATGAATCGGGGTTATTAAATTTCACTATCACAAATATAATATTTATCTTAAATTAGCTAATAGTAAAAATTGCTCATTTTTTTTCAAAAAACAAAATTATGGATAGACTAAGAATTATTCATTTCTAAACCGATAAGTTAAATATGCAAGACTTAATTGCTGAAATCTTGAAAGTTTTGTTACGTAGTGGAAGAACACTGTTTGCCCATGGTACACCTAGAATAATTATTGTATTGATGTTGCTTGCTCAATATCGAAGTAAATTTGAACAGGCTAACTCTTTCATCAAAATATTTGAAATGTGGGAGCCATTCATTCTGAATAATGTCTATGTGCCGATGGAGTTTTTAACTGGAAATTCTAGCGAAAATCGGCAATCAAGTATAGAAATTGTACGTGATACAAAACACCTCATTGTCCTTGGTCAACCTGGTACTGGAAAGTCCACATATTTAAAATATGTCGGACTAGAAAGTTTAAGAGGAAGAGAAGGTAATTTTGGACACAGAGTAATTCCGGTGTTTGTTGATGTACAGAGACTAAAAATGCCCGATAACAACATTTTCAATATGATTGAGAAAAAATTTATTGATGCCCAGTTTTTATATCCTAGGGAGTTCACACAAACAGCACTTGAACAAGGAAATTTACTTATATTAATTGATGGCATAGATTTGATTCCAGAGAGGCAAGAAAGCAATGAATATAATAGACAGCAAGGTATAAATCACATTCAAGATTTTATCGATAGGTACGGTCAAAACCGCTTTATTTTATCCTGCCGTACTCAGTATAGGCACATTTATCGAAATAGATTTTCTAGTTTTAAAGAAAGGGAAATAGCTAATTTTAACGATCGCCAAATTCGGGATTTTATTTGTCGGTGGTTTAATTTTCCGCAAAATTTAGACCCGATCGCAGGTAATAATCTCTGGAGATTGCTACAAACAACAACCAATGAAAAAGCTAGGAATTTGGCTAGGATTCCCTTATATCTTGCATACATATGTATTCAGTACCAGCATTTATCCCCTACAGATGGTAACTTTTTGGATGACTTAGACTTTACCCAAGCCTTCCAAATGTGGGAATTATCCAGAAGCAATTCTGAGACATAATTTATTGTCGGTAAACTTGATCAACAACACTGCCATCGGCGGCGACTAATTGAATTTGCAATGGCATTTGTCCGACGGCATGAGTTGAACAACTTAAACAGGGGTCAAAAGCACGAATTCCAGCTTCAACACGATTGAGCATTCCTTCTGGAATTTCTGACCCTTGAATAAAATGTCTGGCAATTTGGGCAACGGTGCGATTCATCGCTAGGTTATTTTGACCAGTGGCAATCACTAAATTGACTTTTTGCAATAAGCCATTTTCATCAACTTGATAATGATGGAATAATGTACCTCGTGGTGCTTCACTCACCCCAACACCTTCTAATTGATTCACTCCTGCTTCTGCACGCAATCGATTTGATAGTAAATCAGGGTCATCTAATAAGATTTCCACAGATTCAATACAGGCGAGAATTTCAATTAAGCGGGCATAGTGATAGAAGAATGATGATGTTACAGCACCTTGAGCTAGTTGACGAAATTCCCGTAATTCTTGATCAGCTAAAGGTGTACCGATCGCACTACAAACATTTAAACGTGCTAGCGGCCCGACTCGATACATCCCACTATCTAAACGGCAACGTCCGTCACTGTCTGGATATCCCAAGGGGCGATAATAGGGTGATTTTAAGTAAGAATCCGGTTGCACTGCTTCCCCAATAAACTCTTGATAGCGGGTAGGATCAAGTTTATCGGCAATAATATTACCGCCACTATCAACAAAGCGAATATAGCCATCGTAAGTTTCCCATAAACCATCAGGGGTAACTAAACCCATAAACAAGCTAGGGAAATTACCAAAGGTTTGGACTTCTCTTTGATAATCTGCGAGTAACTGCTTAAATACACCCAAAGCATTAATGATAGTGGCGCGTGCTTCTGGAATCCGTTGCTGAATGTGGGTACGTGCTTCTGGTGTGAGGGGTTCTCTCACTCCCCCAGGAACAGCCCAAGCCGGGTGAATTTTCGCACCTCCCAATAATTCAATAATTTCTTGCCCAAATTGGCGCAAACGAATACCACCACGGGCTAACTCTGGTTCGGCAGCGATTAAGCCAAAAACATTACGTTTTTCGGGATCGCTATCCATTCCCAGCAATAAATCTGGGGCGGTGAGGTGAAAGAAACTCAAAGCATGGGATTGAATAATTTGCCCCCAATTCATCAGCCGACGCAGTTTAGAGGCGGCCTTTGGTATGGTAACAGATAAGATGCGATCGCCTGCTTTCGCTGAAGCCAACAAGTGGCTCACTGGACAAATACCACAGACACGCGCCGTAATTCCGGGCATTTCCCACAGAGGACGACCTTCACAAAACTTTTCAAATCCTCGAAATTCGGTGACATGAAACCGAGCATCGCTAACTTGTCCAGTATCGTCCAGGTAGATACTAATTTTGGCGTGTCCCTCAATGCGGGTAACGGGAGCGATGATAATTCTTGTGGACATGGGGAGTGGGGAGTGGGGAGTGGGGAGTGGGGGGGCAGGGGAGCAGGGGGAGATGGGGAAGATGGGGAGAATAACTATGGACTATGGACTATGGACTCAGCACTCATAAAGTCTTGCTTCTAGTGCTTCGGGGTATTCGTCGCAATATTCATCAAAGGCGGTTTTGCTAATTCTCTCGGCTCTTTGGTGGGCGATTTCTGATTGCAGTTCTTCGACAACATCCCAAGCGGCGGCGCATTCTTCGGAACGAACACCTTTTTGGGCGCAAATAGCACGGGCTTTTTGAATTTCGTCTTGTAATTCTTGCTCTAATACAACTGTTCGAGGTAGTTCTAGGAATTTGCTTTGAGCCAAAATGTCTGTGAGGGAAATGATACCCAATAACTCCCCTTGGATTACAGGCGCTCTGTGTAAATTATAGTCAGCAAATAATCGAGCTACGTATTCTATACCTAGGTTGGGATTGACTGAGATGCAAGGCTTGGTCATGATTTCGTAGACTCTGACTTTACCAGGGTCTTTACCATAAGCAATAACTTTATATACAATGTCGCTCTCGCTAATAATGCCGTAAGCGTCTTGTTCATGGCGACGATCTACAATTAAGGCTCGCCAGTCTCTAGCACGCATCAAATTTACTGCTTCGGCTACAGTGGCGGAACTGCGAATAGTCGCCACATCTTTTGTCATCACGTCTGCTGCTGTTAACATAATTACCCCGATAAATTCAAAATTAAAAAAGGCTAGCTGATTGATGGGAGTGGGGAGTAGGGAGTGGGGACTGGGATGGGATATAAGAGAAGAGAAGGTAGGGAAACTTTGAGATCAGAACAGGAAACTTTGAGTTCAGAACGAGAAACTTTGAGATCAGAACAGGAAACTTTGAGTTCAGAACAGGAAACTTCAGGTTCAGAACGAGAAACTTTGAGTTCAGAACGAGAAACTTTAGGCTCAGAACGAGAAACTTTGAGTTCAGAACGAGAAACTTCAGGCTCAAAACGAGAAACTTCGAGTTCAGAACAGGAAACTTCGAGTTCAGAACCAGAAACTTCGAGTTCAGAACAGGAAACTTCAGGCTCAGAACAGGAAACTTCAGGCTCAGAACGAGAAACTTTGGCTTCAGAACAGAAAATTTTAGTTTTTAATTCTCTTCTTCTCTCCCTCCCCAATCCCCAGTCCCCAATCCCCAGTCCCCAGTCCCCCCTTACCCAAACTTGATAAATTCACGTCCTTCTAAGTGTGGTTTTTCTCCTCGTAATAATGGCTCTAAAACGGCGCGGATGCGTGTGGCTGAGGGGGGACAGCCGGGTAAATAAATGTCAACTGGTACTACAGTATGTACAGGTGTTACCCGATCTAGTAATGGGGGGACAATACCTGGTTCTTGGGGAATCTGAGGATAAAGATCAGCTGTTTGGATGTAAGAACGTTGTAGGACTGTTTCCGCATTACCTACAGGATTGCGTAAAGCTGTCACATTACCAGTTACAGCACAGTCACCAAAGGAAATTAAGATTTTAGAACGCTCCCTGACAATCTGGATGGTTTGCAAGTGTTCTTCATTAGCGATCGCACCTTCTACCAATACCACGTCTACACCCTCTGGATATTTTTTAATATCAGCAAAGGGACTAAAAACTACATCTGTCTGTGCGGCTAAATCAATCAGCCATTCGTCCAAATCTAGAAAGGACATATGACAGCCAGAACAGCCACCTAACCATACTGTTGCTAATTTCAAGCGAGACATAATAATTCAAAATAGTCTACGACAAGGCTTGCGCCCACAAAATTCAAAATTAAAGAATTGTTGGGAAAAATTTCCCCCATCTCCCCCCACTCCCTCATCTCCCCCATCTCCCCCCACTTCCCCATCTCCCCCCACTCCCCACTCCCTACTCCCTACTCCCCAGACTTTGCCATTCTTGGACAACACGCAGGGGTACAGAGATATTGATGGAGCGATCGCCGGGTTGGGGTATGCTCAAGACTAGAGGTTCTGTTGGTAAAGTTGGCAAGATAGCTTTTAAGTCATACTGCCCGATGGTTGGTGCTGGTGCTTCATTTAAGAACACATCAGCAGCAGAGAAGACTTTGCCTGTCGCGGTGGTAATTTTTAAGGGTTGGGGATGGATGAGTTCGGCGGAACCGGGAAACCCTACCAACCGCAGATTTAAAGTTTCTCCTTCACCGGGATACACTTGCTTAAACAGGACAACTTGCCAAACCTTTCCTGATTGATCATCTAATCTTGTCTGTGAGCGATAAAGAAGTTCTGCTGTGGCTGTTTCTTGTGGCTCGACAGCTGCAATGACTGTTTCTGTATAGAGACTTCCTAAACCCAGGAACATAAAAATCGTCAGAATCCCCAACAAGAGTAGCCACCAAAATAGACTTTTTAAAGAAGTCGGAGACAGACACATAGAAAACAGGTGCGGAATTTTGCTGTTCCTGTTGTACTGTTTCGGTTTTCGTCTGATTTTCGTCATCAAATTCACCTCCTGGTGTGGGTGAGGATGGGGGAGTGGGGGGAGATGAGGGAGTAGGGGGAGATGAGGGAGAAGTGCTTTCCAGTCCCCAATCCCCAGTCCCCAGTCCCCAATCCCCAGTCCCTAAAGATTCCATTGCTGTTTTTCCCGTGCGGTAACTAAAAAATCAAGTTTGGCGCGATCGCGTTTCATTTCGCCGACGCTGGAACCTTGGTAAAATAATGCACCTGTGGGGCAAGCACTGACGCATTTGCCGCAGGAGGTACAAGTTTGGGAGGTTCCCCAAGGTTGGCTTAAGTCGGTGATGACGTGGGATTTTGTTCCCCTCCCTGCCATATCCCAGGTATGTGCGCCTTCAATTTCGTCACATACACGGATGCAACGCGTACAAAGAACACAACGGTTATGGTCTACGCCGTAGCGATCGTGAGATAAATCAACTTTGCGATCGGGGAAATGGTAGGCTAAACGTACGTGATCCATACCCATTTCAATGGCTAAGTCTTGCAGTTCACAGTTACCGTTAGCAACACACACCGAGCAGATGTGATTTCCTTCGGCAAACAACATTTCTACGATGGTGCGGCGGTAATTTTGCAGGCGATCGCTCTTAGTAGTCACTTCCATCCCTTCGGTAACTTTGGTCACGCAAGCCGGAAGTAATTTATTCATGCCAGCAATTTCTACCAAGCACAGCCGACAAGCACCCACATCTCCCACACCTTCTAAATGGCACAGTGTAGGAATATGAATCCCAGCTGCTTGCGCCGCCTGTAATACCGTTTCTTCCTCACGGGCGCTGACCATCTGACCATCGATTGTTAGTGTTTTTACGGTCATGATACGTATCCAATACTTTAGTCTGTTACGCTTGGGGATTGGGGCATAAACAAGTCAAAAGTCAAGACTTATTGGGAAATATCTCCTCTGCTCCCCCGCTCCCTTATCCTCCTCATCCCCCTCATCCTCCTCATCTCCCCTACTCCTTAACTAAAGCCAAATACTCATCATGAAAGTACCGCAGGGTACTAAAGACAGGATTGGGCGCAGACTGGCCTAAACCGCATAAGCTGGTGTGCTTCACCATGTCGCATAGTTCTTCTAGGAGTTGTAAATCCGCGTGTGATGCTTTACCTTCGCTAATTTTGGTTAATAATCCATGTAACTGCACAGTTCCTACCCGGCACGGAATGCACTTACCGCAGGATTCATCCATGCAAAATTCCATGAAGAAGCGGGCAACATCTACCATGTTGGTAGTTTGATCCATAACGATCATCCCACCAGAACCCATCATCGAACCCAGGCTGGTTAAGGATTCATAGTCTACAGGAGTATCAAAGGCGGAGGCGGGAATACATCCCCCAGAGGGGCCACCTGTTTGTACTGCTTTAGCAATACCATCATCGGGAATACCGCCACCCATTTCTTCTACTATTTGCCTTAAGGAAGTACCCATTGGCACCTCTATTAAACCTGTGTTGCGGATTTTGCCTGCTAGCGCAAATACTTTTGTCCCTTTGCTTTTGGCAGTACCGATACTAGCGAACCAGTCCGCACTTTTACGGATAATGGGTGCAATATTAGCAAAGGTTTCCACATTGTTAATTAAGGTGGGATGTCCCCATAAACCAGATTCCGCCGGATAGGGGGGACGGGGACTAGGTAAGCCGCGTTTACCTTCGATAGAAGCCATTAAAGCCGTTTCTTCACCGCAAACATAAGCTCCTGCACCAATGCGGATATCGATTTTGAAATCAAAGGGAGACTCGAAAATTTGACTACCTAAAATACCGAGGCGTTGGGCTTGATGAATGGCAGTTTGTAAGCGTTTAATGGCGGTGGGATATTCTGCTCGGACATAGATATAACCTTGACTTGCACCCACAGCATAGGCTGCGATCGCCATTCCCTCTAACACCCGATGGGGATCACTTTCCAACACACTCCGATCCATGAATGCGCCGGGATCACCTTCATCGGCGTTACAGATAACAAATTTGCGCTCTCCCTGAGCTTTAGCTACCGTTGCCCATTTCAAACCCGTGGGATAACCAGCACCACCACGTCCCCGTAAACCACTGCGGCTAATTGTGTCTACAACTTCCGCCGATGTCATCTCCCTGAGAACATGGTATAGAGCTTGATAACCACCAGTGGCAATGTAAGATTGAATGCGATCGGGGTCAACTTTACCACTGTTTTCTAATACAATCGGCTTTTGGGATGTAAAAAATGGTTGGTCTAAGTTCACTACCGACAGCGTTGACTCTTGTCCTTTGAGCGTGTCAATAATTGCAGGTGCATCTTCAGGAGTAACTTTTTCATACAGGGTATCTTTCTCAGTCCCCATTTTCTCAACTTCCACTAAAGGCCCCTGACAGCACAAGCGCATACAGCCCACGCCAGAGACTTGTACTTCTTTCTCCAAACCCTCTGCTTTGGCGGACTCTTCTAATTTTTCCTTAACCGCTTGCGAGTTAGCAGAAAGACACCCAGCCGCCGTACAACAACGAATTTGGATTGGTTTAGTTTGGGAACGTTCTTGGCGAGCGATTTCTAATAGTTCAGTCAGTTCCATGTTTGAGCCATCCTTCCACGCGATCGCAAACAGATTCCGGGGTTTGATGGCCTAACACTGTGCCATCAAACACCACCGCCGGGGCAATTCCACAAGCACCTAAACAACGAGCTGTGAGTAGTGATAATTGACCGTCAGCAGTAGTTTCACCAGCGTGAATTTGCGTAGATTTTTCCAAATTTGCCAAAATTGCTGGTGCGCCTTTTACGTAACAAGCTGTACCTGTACACACCACACAACTATGAGTACCTTGTGGTGCTAAAGAAAACAAATGATAGAAAGTTGCCACCCCATAAACCCGACTAGGTGGCAGTTTCAGGTTATGGGCGATATACAGCAGTAAATCATTTTCCAGGTAGCCAAACAGTTCTTGAGCTTTATGGAGAATTTCAATCAGTGCATCTTGTTGATATTGATGACGCTTGATAGTTGCATCTAGCATCTTCAAGCGTTTATCCCCACTGGGATGAGCATGATGTGGTGGTGAAGTTGCTGTCACGTCGCTACACTCCGAATTCAAAATTACAGGAATGAGGGATTGGGGATTGGGGACTGGGGACTGGGGACTGGGGATTGGGGACTGGGGATTGGGAAGACTCTCCCTTGTCTCCCACCCTGCGGGTAGGCTTACGCCATCGTAAGAGAAGCTGACGCTACATCCCCCTCATCCCCTCTGCTCCCCTGCTCCCCTGCTCCCCTATTCCCCTACACCCCCACACCCTCTACACGTTTTTGCGTATCCGTTGCTTTCGCTGTATCTGGACAATGGACTATGTGAACTGAACAGGGCGCATGGTGAAGGACGTAGTTACTTACACTACCCAGGAATAGTTCTTTAAACCCAGCTAAACCCCTGTGTCCCATGACGATTAAATCAGCGTTCCACGTAGTCGCTAATTTACAAATTGTGCGTCCAGGACTACCTAGAATTTGTTGAAATTCCGTAGATACCTCTACGGTGTTAGCTTTAGCACTCAAGGATTGCAACATCTTCAATCCTTCATCTTTAAAGCGATCCCATTGTTTTTGATATACTTCAAAGCTTTGACCACTTAATCCCGGATAGTAGTCATAAGTGGATACCATAGGGATGTTAGGACTACCGTCTTCTTCTGGTGACAAAACGTGTAACAACATTAAACTGGCTTGTGTTGCCTTGGCTAAAGTTAATGCTTGTTCAAAAACTTGTTGTCCTGTTTCCGAGCGATCCAATGCAACTAAAATTTTTTTCAGCATATAGACCTCTATCATTATTCATTGAGGTTTTTGGTCTTAAATTAAGTTCTTTTAGTAGTTAGTCTTAGTGAAATAAAGAGTCTAGAGACTAGAATCTGTGAATCAGTACGCTGCTCACGCCCCGAACAAAGCTAACAGCACCGGCTAAACGCCGCCCTACCGTTAACATTACTCAGCACTCATTCACCCCACACTATTGTTTATAAGACAACAATTTGAGGAACTTGTGAGGAAGGTAGTAACTCGCGCCTAATCCGGGGAAAAATGATTGATATTGATGTTTTTGGCTAAATATCGCCATAACTTGTGAATAGCGATCGCCATCATGTTTTTTGTACAATTATGATTAGTATTATTTTTTGTATAAAAATATAAATTTAAATATGCAGATTTTCATAGTAAATCTATTTCTAAAGTTTGATAAATATAGATATTTGTTAATTAACATTAATAATCAAGAGAGCAATCATTTAATATACGTTTAAGTTCCAAATATTACTAATTTCGGGTTATAAGTTAGAAAATTTGCTCAATTATTGCTTAAATATTAATTTAATATGAAAATTTTAGTTGTAGAGGATGACGAATTAAACGCTTATGCGCTGACAGCCGTTCTCACAAATCAAAACTATGTAGTGGAAGTGGCAACTGATGGTGATGCGGCTTGGGATTTAATCCAAACTTATGATTATGATTTAATTCTTTTAGATGTCATGCTGCCCAAGCGGGATGGTATTAGTCTTTGTCGGCAAATTAGGTCAAATGGGCGGCAAATGCCCATCCTGTTATTAACAGGTTGTGATAGTAGTCATGAAAAAGCCATTGGTTTAGATGCAGGTGCAGATGATTATGTAGTCAAACCCTTTGATGAAGAAGAATTGGTTGCCCGTGTACGGGCGCTGTTGCGACGAGGAGGGACAATATCACAACCAATTTTAGAATGTGGTAATTTACAGCTTGACCCTAGCAGTTGTGAAGTTACCTATGGAGAGCAATTACTATCACTAACTCCTAAAGAATATGCACTTTTAGAGTTATTTTTGCGAAATCGCCGCCGGGTGTTTAGCTGTTCAATGATTTTAGAGCATCTTTGGTCTTATGAAGATACTCCCGGTGAGGAAGCAGTCCGCACCCATATAAAAGGCTTACGCATGAAGCTCAGAAATGTGGGGGCTGCTAGTGATTTAATTGAAACAGTTTATGGTATTGGCTATCGACTCAAACCCCAAGAGGAAGAAAGCAAGGGAGCAGGGAAGAAGGAAAAATCTCAGTCTGGTGGTAAGTCTCAGTCGGATACCACACTGACAGCCATAGCAGGCATTTGGCGAAAATTTTACGGGCGGGTGGATCAGCAAGTTAGAGTTATAGAACAGGCAGCATTAGCTATTACCCAAGGGGCTTTAAATTTAGAATTACATTTGCAAGCTAGACAAGAAGCCCATACTTTAGCAGGATCTTTGGGGACGTTTGGTTTACCTGAAGGCTCGAAATTAGCACGCAAAATTGAACAGCTATTGAAATCTGAGCCAAATTGGACTCCGAAAGAGATTACCAAGGTACAGAATTGGGTGCAAGCATTGCGCCAAGAAGTTGCAGGGCAACAACCAGGAGCCGAATCTTCGCCATCTGTGAATCATTCACTGCCCTTGGTATTGGTAGTTGATAGGGATGCTGTTTTAGCTGAACAGTTAACACAAGCATCGACTGGTGGAGAATGGCAAGTGACGACTACTACCAATCTCAAGCAAGCTAGAAACATACTATACCAAGAGCATCCCAGTTTAGTGCTACTTAATCCTGGTGTTTCTGCCCATCAAGAAGATAGTTTGAATTTCTTAGCAGAACTAGCCCAATGTAAACCACCTGTACCAGTCATAGTTTTCACAGAACAGACAGATTTTCAGCACCGTCTACAACTAGCGCGTCAAGGGGAACACACCTTTTTACAGAAACCCCAACCTGCATCTGAGGTTATGGGAGCGATCGCTCAAATTTTACAACAAGTTCCCAACGCCGAAGCCAAAGTATTAGCTGTAGACGACGATCCCAAAATTCTCGCCTTATTGCAAACCCTCCTCCATCCTTGGGGGCTAAAAGTCATTACCCTAGATGATCCTCGCCGTTTTTGGGAAACATTAAAAGCCGAAACCCCAGATTTATTAATTCTGGATGTAGAAATGCCCCACACTAACGGCATAGAACTATGTCAAGTAGTTCGTAACGATGCCCAATGGAGCGAGTTACCAATACTATTTCTCACCGTTCACAGCGACGCAGAAATCGTTAATCAAGTCTACAGCGTTGGTGCTGACGACTTCGTAAGCAAACCCATCATCGGGCCAGAACTGGTAACACGGATTATCAATCGCCTAGAACGGGTGAAACTGCTACGACGAGTCAGCCAGAAGGAGGTAGGAGGTAAGCAGGGGTGCAGGGGTGCAGAGGAGCAGGGGAGTAGAGGAGAACAAGAAAAATCTTTTACTCAGTCCCCAGTCCCCAGTCCCCAATCCCCACTCCCCAATCCCCACTACCCACTCCCCACTCCCTTCTTCACCAACGGACGCGCCATCTTTGATGCTGAACCAGAGTGTGTCAAAATTGTGGCGGCTGATGGGACTATATTGGAAATCAATCCTGCCGGTTTGGCGATCCTCGAAGCTGATCACCCTGGCGCAGTAGTGGGGCAGTCTGTGTATAATTTCATTGCGCCTGAGTACCAACAAGCATTTCGCCAACTGAATGCAAGTGTGTGTCAAGGACAAAAAGGTAGTCTAGAATTCGAGATTATCACTTGTCAGGGTCATCGGCGTTGGATGGCAACTCATGCTGTACCTTTGCATAACACCGCAAATGGTAGCTTGGTGCAGTTGGCAATTACACGAGATACTACCGATTACAAACAAGTAGAAGCAGAAATTCAGCGAGTCAATCGGACATTGCAAACATTGAGTAACTGTAATCAGGTACTCTGTCGCGCCCAAGACGAAAACGATTTACTGCATCAAGTTTGTGAAATTATTGTCAAAGTCGGGGGCTATCGCTTGGCCTGGGTAGCCTACGCGGAACATGATACACTCAAGAATATTCGCCCTGTGGCTCAAGCAGGCTATGAGGATGGATATCTGCAATCTCTCCATCTTACCTGGGCTGATACGATTCGTGGTCAAGGGCCGACAGGTAGCGCCATCCGTACAGGCAAAACTACAATTATTCAAAATATTTTGACCGATAGCCGTTATGAAATTTGGCGGTGTCAAGCTATCAGTCGGGGTTATGCGGCTTCTATTGCTTTACCTTTACTAGCTAATGGTCAAGCTTTTGGAGCGTTGAATCTTTATGCTGCTGAACCAGATGCTTTTGATGTGAATGAGGTGAAACTTTTAGAAGAGTTAACAGCAGACTTAGCCTATGGAATTTTAGCATTACGTAATCAGCGCGATCGCCAACGAGCTGAAACAGCCCTGCGAGAAAGTGAAGAAAGTCTCGCCCTGGTTCTGGAAGCAGTTAATCTAGGCATTTGGGATTGGGACTTGACCACCAACCACATCACATGGTCTGATAGTCATGCGCGGTTATTTGGTCTGGAGCCAGGTAATTTTAATGACTCTTATAAAACATTTCAAGCCTGTGTTTTCCCGGAAGACTGGCCAGGGTTAGAGCAAGCATTCCATACAGCCCAACAACACAAAACTGATTTTAATCATGAATTTCGCGTCGTCTGGCCAGATGGTAGCATTCACTGGGTTGAGGGTACAGGTAAACTCTACTACAACCCATCTGGTGTAGCAGTCCGAATGCTGGGGACAGCCAAAGATATCAGCAATCGCAAACAAATCGCAGCCGCCCTACAAACAGCTAATAATGAACTAGAGTTAAGAGTCGCCGAGAGAACGGCAGAGTTAGTCAACGTCAACCGACAGTTGCATTCTGAACTAGAAGAACGTCAGCGCGTAGAGGCAGAACTAAGGATTTCCCAAGTTAGACTAGCCCGGATTTTAGATATTGCCGATGATGCCATCATTTCTATTGATGGTAGCCAAAAAATCACCATCTTTAACCAAGGAGCCGAGAAAATATTTGGCTACTCTGCCCAAGAAATTATCGGACAGAGCCTGAATGTTCTCTTACCCCAGCGTTTTGCCGAGGCTCACCGTCAGCACGTCACCGGTTTTAGACAATCTCCTAGCATGGCACGGCGCATGGGAGAACGGCGGGAAATATATGGTTGTCGCAAGGATGGAACGGAATTCCCCGCAGAGGCTTCTATATCAAAACTGCATATAAATAACGAGGTAATTTATACAGTTATCCTGCGTGATGTTACAGAGCAAAAACAAATTGGGCGGATGAAAGATGAGTTTGTGTCTGTAGTCAGCCATGAACTCCGCACTCCCCTGACTTCAATACATGGCTCCTTGGGAATGCTCACCAGTGGTTTATTGTCAGCAGACTCTGAGCAAGGTAAACGCCTGCTGCAAATTGCTACCGATAGTACAGAGCGTTTAGTTCGTTTGATTAATGACATCCTAGACATTGAGCGCATCGAGTCAGGTAAGGTAAAAATGGAACGAGAAACCTGCAACCTGACCGAATTGATTGAATCAGCCGTCAGTATTATGCAGCCCTTAGCGAATAAAGCACAGGTAAAACTCTCAATTTCTAGCCCACCAGTGCAACTATGGGTAGATCCAGATCGGATTGTACAGACCTTGACTAATTTGCTAAGTAATGCGATAAAATTCTCCACGCCGGAAAAAACTGTCTGGTTGGTAGGTCAACAGTACGGTGATGAAATCTTACTGACAGTCAAAGATACTGGACGCGGTATTCCTACTGACAAACTCCAGACTATTTTTGAACGGTTTCAACAGGTAGATTCTTCCGATTCCCGCAACCATGACGGTACAGGTTTAGGCTTGGCCATTTGTCAGAGTATTGTACAACAGCACGGTGGGCGGATTTGGGTAGAAAGTGTCCTAGGGGAAGGCAGCACCTTTTACTTTACATTACCGATTTTACCAGTTTCCCCCAGTCTAGAATTAGTAGACTCCTCCCCCATTGCCCACTCCCCCCTCCCCACTCCCCACTCCCCCCTAGTCTTAGTCTGCGACGATGATCCTGTAATTCGCATTGAACTACAAACGCTGTTAGAGAGAGGGGGATATCGAGTCATAACTGTAGCTAGTGGTGAAGATGCGATCGCCTTAGCATCTCACCAACATCCTGATGTGATTTTACTAGATTTACTCATGCCTGGGATGAATGGTTGGGAAACGATGGCATTATTGAAAGAACGAGCCGAAACTCAAGACATTCCCATTGTGATTTGCAGTGTCTACAAGCAAAGCAGCAGTAGCCAAAAAAGCGCAGACTTTGTGGATTGGGTGAGTAAACCAGTCCAAGAAAGCTATCTCTTACATTCCCTGAGAACAGTCATTGCGAAATCGTCCCAGCGAGCTAGGATTTTGATTGTGGAAGATGATGCTGATTTAGCAGACTTACTGAGTACCCTGTTTGAACGCCATGATATTGAAACCTTCCAAGCCAGAACAGGTAGAGAAGCCATCCGTCTTAGCCAAGAAGTGAATCCTGATTTATTGATTCTGGATTTGATTCTGCCCGAAATTGACGGTTTTACAGTGGTAGATTGGCTACAGCAACATAATCGCCTGTGTAACATTCCTTTAGTAGTATATTCAGCCCAAGATTTGGATGAATCAGAGCGTAAAAGACTTAAGCTAGGAAATACAGAATTTTTGACCAAAGGACGGATCACCACCCAAGAATTTGAACAACGGGTGATAGAACTACTGCAACGAATTACCCATAACATACAAGAGGCTAGCAGTTATGAACACCAAGCGAATTCTAGTGGTTGATAACGAGCAATATATTCAAGAAGTCGCCAAAATCTGCCTAGAAACAGTCGCAGGCTGGGAAGTGATGACAGCGAGTTCTGGCAAAGAAGGAATTAGCCAAGCCGCAGCTTGTCAACCAGATGCCATTCTTTTAGATGTGATGATGCCAGATATGGATGGTATCGCTACCTTTGAGAAACTGCAAGCCAATCCAGTTACTAAAGACATACCTGTGATTTTATTAACCGCCAAAATCCAAGCTACTGATCGCCGTCGTTACTCACAACTAGGAATGGTAACTGCGATCGCTAAACCCTTTAATCCGTTAGAATTAGCTGGTCAAGTTGCCACTGCTCTGGGTTGGAATTTAGAAGACTAAGTTTTTAAGTTAAAATTAAATTAAGTAAAACAGGGGGTTAAAAATATGTCAGTTAAACTTTTACCCGACCTGGGAGATTTAGCAGAAGGATTAGGAATTACAGGGATTGTAGGTATAGTTCTTATCCCTGTATTATTACCAGTCATAGGTGGGGTTGGTAGACCCTTAGCGAAAGCAATTGTCAAAAAGGGAATTGCCTTGTATGAAAACAATAAACACGCCCTCACAGACTTAGGTGAAACCTGGGAAGACATCATTGCAGAAGCAAGGGCAGAAGTTGGTGAAGAACGCATGAAATCGGCTGAAGCTAGGCCTTAAAATATTGCCGATATAATTCACAACTGGGTGTTACTTGATTTCCTAGCAGGGTAACGAGTCCCATACTGTGTAACTTGAAGGCTAACAGCTGTTCTATCTCTACTGGTGTGGGAGAATTCAAAACCTGTGCATAAGCAGCCGCTAATTGTGTATGTTCTTGCAGGCTACGTAAATGTCTGTGCAGATGATTACTATAAATCCCTGCATCGGTGGCGGCTGTTTGTAACAATTGATTGAGAGTTAGGTCTTGTTGCGCTAGGTGATAAAGTGCCTGCTGTATCAGGTATGGATGTCCAGAAACCAGTGCTATCAAAGCAGATAGTTCACTCTCTGATAAGTGCAAACCATAACGTTGAGCTAAATCTAAAACTTGTTGTTTGTTAAAAGCTTGCAACTCAATTGCTAAACCCACATTAAAGGGAGATTTATTAATATCTAAAGGAATATAAACTTCTGTAGAATGAACAATCACCAACCGGAGATTTTGCCAGAGAGAATTGCCACTATCTCCATAGGCTGCTTCTTCATACCAAGAACGCAATAATGTAAAGAAATCGTCAGCTATTTCTGGGTGTAAGAATACCTCATCAACTTGATCTAACGCTAATACTAAAACACCATTAATCTCTGGTAACACACAGTCTTCAAAATAAGCTGTGCAGTTACTTTTGCTGCCAAAGGTGTCACTCCAATAATCATCTACACGGTGCGATAAATGCAGTTTGCGCGTAATAGCAGCACAAAACCAGCGCAAAAATTTATCTAAATCACTAAAAATTGCTCTATCTGCTCGTTGTAAGCTGAGTGCAACTGTGTGTACTTCTGAAGTATCCCCATTTTGGCTAGATTGTTCTTTAGCATAAGCTAGTATTCTCACCATTAGGGAAGTTTTCCCCATTTGACTTGGTGCTTTGATGCGAATTAACGCACCAAGTCTGGTAATCTCTTCATAACAGCGAGACTCTACAGGGGGGCGTTCAACATACAGCGCCGATTCTAGTGGTATGAGTCCCACTGGTGGTTCTAAGTTGCTAGATATCTGGGGAGATACGGCAGATAAAACAGGTTTTTGGCTGGTGGCTGTGGTTGCTTGCTGTGCCAAAACTGCCATTAAATTAGTTTTGCTGACTTTTTCTCCCAAACTAGATGAAAGAGTTTGCCATAATTTAGGCCCGACATCGTGCTTAATGTATTCAGGTGTATAACCACTAGCTGTAGCAATTTCATCGTATTTTTGACCTAGTAAAGCACCACGCAAAACCGCAACTTCAATATTTTTTAAATGTCGGGAGGTTTTGGCAAAAACGGCTGCATCTGCCAATCTTAAAGCTACTTCAAAGGAAATTGTTTGCTCTTGGCTAGGGTTTGTCATTGTGCGACGTTTTTGTGTGCCTGATCACCTTCACAGATAAATTTACAGGTTTATGACCCCACTGATCTAGAAGTTTGCATTTTTTAAGTTTTTGCTCCCGTAACACATAAGTTATCTGTTTCTACTGCCGGAGTGCAAACGACTGTCATGGCTGTACTAGCAATTTGGTTGAGCATTTGCGTCAATAAATGGTGGGGATACTGTAAACAAAACAATCCATAGCTACCAAGATTGACCATATCTTCTGATAGTGGTAGTATGCCGGCTATAGTAAGTTGATAAGTCTGCTCTACTTTTTGTTGCAGTGCTAATAAGTCCATCTGGTTGGGTGCCTTATTAACTACCAACATCATCTTCTTAACTTTTAATTGACGAGCAACATTAACTGTTACAGATGTCCCTTGAAAATCCTGGCAATCTGGACGCAAAATCACAAATAGTAAGTCAGAGATAGCGATAGATAGTAATGTTTCTCGGCACAATCCGGGATGAGTATCAATGAAGAGATAATCTAATGCTAATTCTTCAGTTAATTGCTGAAATCCTCTGTTGAGTAAACTAACGTTGTATCCCTCGTACTCAATTCTGGCAATTTCATCAGCATTAACACTAGAGGGAACCAGAAAAACTTTACCCTGCCCCGTAATTCCTAAATCAGAGGTAACATCACAAACTGCATCCCGAATAGAACTGCGTTGCCACAAATAATCATTGAGGGTATAAACTGCACCCATTTCATCAGGTTTAAATAAAGCATGAAGACCTGGTGATTGTAAGTCAGCATCAACTATAGCAACTCGGTGTCCTTGGAGAGCGATCGCTACCGCTAAATTTGCTGTTAAATTAGTCTTACCGGTTCCACCTCGAAAAGAGTGAATCGCAATCGTCTTAGCCATGAAACACCTGCCATCAAAACCAGTACCGGGAATGTCTGGCCGTATGTTTTTAGGTTTACTAGATTATTCAATCCAAAGAAAGATCAGAAAGATCACTGTGTAAGCTAAAAAACTGATCTTGACAAAACAATAATTATGTATAATAAGTACCAATCTCAACCCTCATAGACTAAAACTTCCTACCACTAAACTCCTACACCCTAGTTTTCCAGCCAAAAACGTGGCCACTCTCAAAGCCTCGCCAGAAGGATTAGTAAGTATAAAACAAGCCAGAGTATCTAAGGGATGGTCTGTTGATGACTTTAGATGGTTAGAGTCAGCTAGTGAAGTATTAGGAGTTTGTTGGCAAAAAAACGGAGTTCTGGCCGCAGGGATATCTGAAGGCACTTGGAAGCGTTTCCTGGCAGGGAAAAATGCTATTAATGCTCAATCTTTTCAAGCCTACTGCCAAGTATTAGGAATCAATTGGCAAACTGTAGTTGAGAAACCAGAAAATCCCCAGTCCCCAATCCCCAATCCCCAATCCCCAATCCCCCAAGACTGGAGTGCAGCACCAGATGTCTCAATTTTTTATGGTCGTGAGACAGAATTAAATACCGTGAAATCCTGGGTGGTGCAGGAAAAATGCCGATTAGTGACACTGCTGGGCATGGGGGGAATTGGTAAAACGACTTTAGCACTCAAGTTGGCAAAGGAGATCATTCCTAGCTTTAACTATGTGATTTGGCGCAGTCTTCGCAACACTCCACCTGTAGAAGATATTTTGGCGGAACTGATTCAATTTTTATCTGGACAACAAGAAACTAATTTACCTACTGATTTAGATGGCAGAATGGCGCGGTTGCTCAAATGTGTACGCACCTCACGCTGTTTGCTGATTTTAGATAACGTCGAGTCTATTTTGCAAGCAGGCGATCGCACTGGTCGTTATCGCACAGGTTATGAAGGTTACGGTCAATTATTCCAATGTCTTGCGGATACTTCGCACCAAAGTTGTCTGATATTAACTTCGCGGGAGAAACCCCAAGGTCTTGCTAAGTTGGAAGGGGAACTTTTACCTGTACGTTATCTGCAACTGACGGGTTTACTGGATACCCCAGGACGGGAATTATTTCAACTCAAAGGCAAATTTACCGCCACAGACACCGAATGGCAAACCCTCATTAGTCGTTACGGTGGTAATCCTTTGGCTTTAAAAATAGTCGCATCTTCCATCCGGGAGATGTTTGACGGCAATATTTCCCAATTTCTCCAAATTTCTCAGCCAGGGACGTTTATTTTTGATGATATCCGCGACTTGCTAGACCAACAGTTCCATCGCTTAACCCAATTGGAACAAGAAATCATGTATTGGTTAGCAATTAATCGGGAACCAGTGGCATTGTCACAGTTACAAGCTGATTTTGTTGCCCACATCCCCCCGCGAGAAATCATAGAATCACTCAGTTCTTTGCAAAGGCGTTCTTTTATCGAAAAAGGTAACACGGGCTTTACTCAACAACCTGTAGTGATGGAGTATGTCACACTTCAATTAATTAATTGTGTTTGTCAGGAGATAGTTAATCAGCAAATTGTTCTATTTAACAGTCATGCCTTAATGAAAGCGCAAGCTAAAGATTATGTGCGGGAAACTCAAATTAGTTTAATTGTCCAACCCATCATTGATGAATTGACGATACAGTTAGGTAGTTGGGAAAACATATCTATTTATCTCAATCAAATCCTCTCTCAACTGCGAGATCAACCATCCCAAGAAACAGGTTATGCCGGGGGAAATATTCTCAATCTGCTGCATCATGCACAGGTTGACATAACTGGTTATGACTTCTCTGGTTTAAGTGTTTGGCAAGCTTATCTTCAAGGGGTGAATCTGCATAGTGTGAATTTTGCAGGGGCGGATTTATCTAGTTGTGTATTTACTGAAACTCTAGGTAATATTTTATCTGCTGCTTTTAGCCCGGATGGTCAAATGTTGGCAACCTGTGACACTGATTGTCATGTGCGGCTGTGGGAAGTGAACACAGGGAAATTACTCTTGATTTGTCAGGGACATACTAATTGGGTGCGCTGTGTGGTGTTTAGTCCCGATGGGCAAATTTTAGCCAGTTGTGGTGCTGATAAGACGGTGAAATTGTGGAGTGTGCGGGATGGAGTGTGTATTAAAACTCTGACTGGACATGAACATGAAACCTTCGCCGTTGCTTTTAGTCCCGATAGTCAAACTTTAGCTAGTGCCAGTGGCGATCGCACCATTAAATTATGGGATATTCCAGATGGTCAATGCTGGCAAACCCTCACCGGACACCAAGATTGGGTGCGTTGTGTAGCTTTTAGTCCCGACGGACAAACCCTAGCTAGTGGTAGTGCTGACCACACCATTAAATTATGGAAGATTCCAGATGGTCAATGCTGGCATACCTTAGACACACATCAAGGTGGGGTGCGTTCAGTAGCGTTTAGTCCCCATGAAGGAATCTTAGCAAGTGGTAGTAGCGATCGCACCATTAAATTCTGGGATTATTCCACAGGCAAATGTCTAAAAACTTACACCGGACACACTAACGGAGTCTATTCAGTCGCCTTTTCTCCCCAAGATAAAACCCTAATTAGTGGTAGCGGCGACCACACCGTAAAACTGTGGGATACCCAAACCCATACCTGCATCAAAACCTTACATGGTCATACTAATGAAGTCTGTTCTGTCGCCTTTAGTCCCGATGGGAAAACTCTAGTTTGTGTCAGTTTAGACCAAACCGTGAGGTTATGGGATGCCCACACAGGACAGTGTTGGAAAACATGGTATGGAAATACAGATTGGGCGTTACCAGTTGCCTTCAGTTCAGATGGGCAATTGTTAGCCAGTGGTAGTAACGACAAAACCCTAAAGTTGTGGGATTGGCAAACCGGCGAGTGCATCAAAACTTTATCAGGACACACAGACTTTATTTATGGTATCGCCTTTAGTCCCGATAGTCAGACCTTAGCCACTGGCAGTACAGATTCCTCAGTGCGATTATGGCAAGTTAGCACAGGTCAATGTTGCCAAATCCTCCAAGGACACAAAGATTGGATAGATGCCGTAGCCTATCATCCCCAAGGTAAAATCATCGCCAGTGGTAGTGCAGATTGTACCGTCAAACTCTGGGATGAAAGTACAGGTCAATGTCTGCATACTCTCACCGGACACACAGAAAAAATCCTGGGAATTGCCTTTAGTCCGAACGGAGAGATGCTAGCAAGTGCCAGTGCTGACGAAACTGTAAAATTGTGGGATTGCCACACAAATAACTGCATTCAAACAATACACGCCCATAACGCCCGAATTTATGCTGTTGTCTTTGAACCCACAGGAAAAACCTGCGCCACTGCTAGCACCGACCAAACCATCAAACTGTGGGATATTTTTACTTGCAAATGTCTCAAAACCTTAACAGGACATAGCAATTGGGTATTTGCGATTGCCTTTAGTCCCGACGGTAATACCCTTGCTAGTGCTGCCCACGACCAAACAGTGCGGATTTGGGATATCAAGACAGGTAAATGCCTTCATATCTGCGATGGACATACACATTTAGTATCTGGTATTGCCTTTAGTCCAGATGGACAATATATTGCTAGTGGTTCTCAAGACCAAACAGTAAGAATTTGGAACGCCAACACAGGCGAGTGTGTGAGATTATTGAGGGCAAAAAGGCTGTATGAGGGGATGAATATTGCTGGTGTTAGAGGATTAACAGCAGCTACAGTTTTAACATTACAAGCTTTGGGTGCAGTGATAGCTGGATAGGTTGGATTGAAAGCAGTGAAATCAAACAAATTCTAAGTTTTTTGTGTTGGGTTATTAATGTTTGCTGTTGATAATTTCCTCTAGAGCCTATGTAGAAAAAGTATGAATTTATTAGGTAAGTTTAGATTTGATTTTCTCCAGTTAAGTTGGCGAAATCCTTAACTTTTCTGTATCGACTATGAGTTATCTAAAACTTATAAATATAAGCATCAATCACAGATATCCTCAAATAAGGAGAACAGAATTATGCAACTAACTTATCGGGCTGCTAGCTATGAAGTTAACTCTATAGATGTGAAAGTTACTAATAGCGATCGCACAGGTATGTATCGCGGTGCCGAAATTAAATTCCCCAGTCCTGTGCTTACACGCCAGTCACATCTCTCCAGTCAACTAAAGTATCGCGGTATCAATTACAGTATCTGGCATTGATGTTTGTTAGATTGCGTAAGTCACAGTCCCCAATCCCCAATCCCCAATCCCCAGTCCCCTATCCCCTATATTTCTCACCAGGTAAGTTAAGTTCCTTCTATCCCCAAACTCCTTAACTTTTCTACATCGACAACACACCGCGAACATTCTATAAATAATGACAGTCAACCATTGATCAACGACGCGACCTTTCCCCATGCACGAACTGTTATCACCCTACGAATATCAAGTTGGTGGTCGCCTTCCCGTTGATGCACCCAGTTACGTTGTCCGCCAAGCTGATAAAGAACTCTATAAAGCTTTACAGGCGGGTCAATTCTGTTATGTTCTCAACTGTCGCCAAATGGGCAAGTCGAGTTTGCGAGTCCAAGTTGCCAAGCAACTGCAAGCGGATGGTGTCGCCTGTGCCACAGTTGATTTATCTGGAATTGGCAACCGCAACATCACAGCAGATCAATGGTATGCAGATATTATTATGCGTTTGGTGCGGAGTTTTCAACTAGCGCGTCAAATTAACGTCCGCAGTTGGTTGCAAGAAAGACAAGACTTATCTCCTGTGGGTCGTTTGGGGGAGTTGCTGCAAACTGTCTTACCAGAGTTGATTCTCCAACCAATGGTAATTTTTTTCGATGAAATTGACAGTACCCTCAGCTTACCATTTAATACCGATGATTTCTTTGCTTTAATCCGGGCTTGTCATGAACACAAACGTCTGTGTTTTGCCCTCTTGGGAGTAGCAACACCCTCTGATTTGATTACTGATAAAACTCGTACACCTTTTAATATTGGTCGGGCAATTCAATTAGATGGGTTTCAACTGCATGAAGTGCAAGCATTAGCCAGAGGATTGGCTAGTAAAGTTAAAAATCCCCAAGTGGCACTTCAGGAAATCTTGATGTGGACGGGGGGACAACCTTTCTTAACTCAAAAACTATGTCAATTAGTAGCGGCTAATGAAACATCGGGGCATGAAGGTCAAGAAACGGGTATAGAATCACCATCTCCATATCTCCAAAAGTTAATGCAGCAGATTTTGACTCCCCATGAAGAAGTTGCAGACCAAGTAACAGCTATAGTGCGATCGCATATTATAGATAATTGGGCAGCCCAAGATGAACCGCCCCATTTAAGAACAATCCGCGATCGCTTGCTCAGTAGTGAACAACGTGCTAGTAGATTACTAGGGCTATACCAACAAATCCTCCAGCATGGCACAGTGCCGGCTGATGATTCTCCGGAAACCATCGAGTTACTTTTGTCTGGTTTGGTTGTCAAACAAAAAGGTTCATTGCAAGTTTACAACCGCATCTATCAAGAAGTATTTAATCAAGAGTGGGTAGAAAAACAATTAAAAAAGTTACGCCCCTACGCTGACTGTCTCAATGCTTGGGTGGCTTCTGATTATCAGAATGAAGCATATCTCCTGCGTGGTCAAGTCCTCAAAGATGCTCAAGCCTGGGCGGAAGGTAAGAGTCTCAGCAATCAAGATTACCGTTTTTTAGCTGCTAGCGAAGCCCTAGAAAAACAAACCGTACAAACTGCCCTCATCGCTTCTGAACAAGCCAATGAAATTTTACTCGATGCCCAAACCCAAGCTAAACAAACCATTCGGCGGGGACTGGTGAGTTTATCCATTCTGGGTGTCGTGGCTATTAGCTTGTTGGGATTATCAGGTTTACTCACATGGCAAACTAAAGCACAAAAACGCCAAGTAGCCCTGGGTGAAATTAAAGCCCTAACCCTCTCCTCGGAAGCTGCTTTTGAATCGGATCAACGTTTAGATGCCTTATTAACAAGTTTACAAGCAGGTAGGAAATTACATCAAATTGGCTGGCATCATGCAGATATAGACCTGAAGGTGCGAGTAGATAAAACACTGCGCCAGTCTCTCTATTGGGTCAAAGAACGCAACCGCCTATCAGGGCATAGCGATGTAGTAACGCGGGTGAAATTTAGCCCTGATGGACAAAAGATAGCCTCCGCCAGTTGGGATAAAACTGTGAGAATATGGCAGCGTGACGGCAAACTCCTGCAAACCCTGCGCGGACATGATGATGCTGTCTGGAGTATCAATTTTAGTTCAGATGGCAAATTGTTAGTTAGTGCCAGCCGGGATAAAACCGTCAAAGTATGGCGTGTAGCAGATGGCAAAGAACTGCTTACTTTACCTCATCAAGATTGGGTGTCATGCGTAGGCTTTAGTGACGATAGTCAAACAATCACATCAATGGAATGGCATGGTACGATGCGACTGTGGAACTTGCAAGGCCAAGAATTGCGATCGTTCCCCACCCATAAAGAACCAGTAGTAGCTATTAGTGTTAATAACAAAAGCGGGATGATTGCTACCGCTAGCCGGGACGGTACAGCTAAAATTTGGAGTCAAGACGGTCGGGAAATCCAGACACTCAGGGGACACCGTGATTGGGTAATGTATGTTAACTTCAGTCAGGACGGTGAATCACTGGTTACAGCTAGTCGAGACAATAACGCCAAGATTTGGAATTTACAAGGTCAAGAACTGGTAACTTTGTCAGGACACACCGATAGTGTCAGCAGTGTAGTATTTAACTACGATGGCAACACCATTGCTACTACCGGTTGGGACAAAACTGTAAGACTTTGGAATCGTCAAGGAGAACAACTGCAAGTTTTCCGAGGTCATACTGATGCTATCTGGGGTATAAGTCTTAGCTCTGATGGTCAAACTCTTGCCAGCAGTGGTGAGGATGGAACCATCAGACTTTGGAGTGTGCGGCATAATTCCCCATTACCAAAAGCCATGACCTGGAGTGTTAATCTGGGAGAAGCCGCCAGTGGCAATGTTGTTTTCAGTCCTGATGCCCAGACTTTCGGTACTACTGGGCGATATACAAAGGCCAAACTCTGGAGTCGTCAAGGACAGCTGAAGTTAGCCCTCAAAGGACACCAAGATTTAGTCAGGAGTCTTGAGTTTAGCCCTGACGAACAATATTTAGTGACGGCTAGTCGAGACAAAACCGTTAAACTCTGGAATTTAGCAGGCAAAGAATTAGCCACTTTACAAGGACACCAAGCAGATGTTAGGAGTGTCAGTTTTAGCCCTGATAGTCAAATAATTGCCAGTGCTAGTTGGGATACCACAGCCAAACTCTGGGATTTGCAGGGCAAAGAAATAGTCACCTTGCAGGGACATCAAGCTGGGGTGAGGAGTGTGAGTTTTAGCCCTGATAGTCAAACGATTGCCACAGCCAGTGAAGACGGTACTGCTAAATTATGGAATCGTCAAGGTGAAGAACTAGCCACCCTCCCAGGGCATCAGGCAGGAGTACAAGCTGTGGGTTTCAGTCCGGATAATCAAATTATTGCCACTGCCAGTAAAGATAAAACTGTCAAACTCTGGAACCGACAAGGACAAGAAATTTTGACTCTTCTGGGACATGAGGGTGAGGTGAACGCGGTCATGTTTAATAGAGATGGCAAAATAATTGCCACGGCCAGCGAAGATATGACCATTAAGCTTTGGAATACTCAAGGGGAGATTTTACAAACCCTAGGAGGTCACGCTGCTGGAGTTAAAAGTTTAAGTTTTAATTCCGATAGCCGAGAACTAATTTCTTCTGATTCATTAGGTAAAGTCATTATTTGGCAGTTAGATTTAAATTCTAGTTTTGAACAATTATTAGTAAATGGCTGCAATTGGGCCAGGGATTTTTTACAAAATGATAGTCATGCTCAAACAGAAAATCAGCATTTATGCAATTATAGCAAGTGACACCAATTCACTAATTAGATATACGAGCCAGAGCGATCGCAGTCGCACTGAAAAATATTACATTAGCCCTGTTTGCAACCATTCATCCATTTCTGGTGGACGTTGGACGCGGTAGAGGCGCGATCGCAGTTCTTCCCCTTCTAAAACCTCTTTCTCTAACAAAATTTCGGCTGTTTCTCCCAGCAGTGCTTGATTCATCTCCAGAATCCTCAACGCTATCTGGTGCGCCCCATCGACTATTTCTTTCACTTCTATATCAATGGCTTCAGCAATTTTCTGACTCACAGCCCGGCGAGGATTGGTGAAACTTTCCAAAAATTCTTGTTGTATTTTCTCAAAGGCTACCGGTCCTAATTTATCACTCATCCCGTAAAGGGTGACAAACCTTTCGGCTAAGTCAGTGGCTTTTTGGATATCATCACTCGCTCCAGTGGAAGCCCTAGCAAAAGTTAACTCCTCTGCGGCACGTCCACCCAAAAGTGCCACAATTCTGCCGCGAATTTCATCTTCTGTCATCAAAAAGCGGTCTTCTTCTGGTAACTGTAGTGTGTAGCCCAATGCACCTACACCACGAGGCACAACCGAAATTTTTTCGACAATCCCAGCCCCAGGGAGTAAAGCCCCAATCAAGGCATGACCAACTTCGTGATAAGCAACGGTTTTTTTCTCGGTGTCATTCAAAACCCGTGATTTTTTCTCTAACCCTGTTAACACGCGCTCAATCGCCTCATGAAAATCAGCCATGACTACGGTTTCATGATTGCGTCGGGCTGCTAATAATGCCGCTTCATTCACCAAGTTAGCTAAATCTGCCCCTGCAAACCCCGGAGTTCTGGCAGCTAACTTAGATAAATCGACATTATCCCCTAGTTTCACTTGTTGGGCGTGAATTTTTAGAATCGCTTCTCGACCACTTTTATCGGGACGATCTACCATAATTTGCCGGTCAAATCGACCAGGACGACGCAAAGCTGGGTCTAGAACCTCTGGACGGTTGGTTGCAGCTAGGAGAATTACCCCAGTATTAGGATTAAATCCATCCATCTCGGATAGTAATTGATTTAAGGTTTGTTCTCGCTCATCATTACTACCAATCATGGGGCCACTACCAGCACGAGATTTTCCCAAGGCATCCAACTCATCAATAAAGACGATGCAAGGTGCTTGCTGCTTGGCTTGCTCAAATAAACTTCTTACCCGTGCAGCACCAATCCCTACGAATAGTTCAATAAATTCTGAGCCAGAGATACTAAAAAACGGAACTCCCGCTTCACCCGCGATCGCTTTTGCTAATAATGTCTTGCCCGTACCTGGAGGTCCGATTAACAAGACACCTTTAGGGATTTTCGCCCCTAATCGCCGATATTTGGCAGCATTTTGCAAGAAATCTACAATCTCTTGCAGTTCTACCTTCGCCTCATCAACACCAGCAACATCATTGAAAGTTACCCCTGTAGTGCCTTCTGAATAAATGCGGGCATTGCTTTTACCAAGGTTTAAAGCTGCCGGGCCACCCATCTGACTCCGACTGAGCAAAAAGCCCCAGATGCCCAGAAAAATCAATGGTGGTAAAATCCAGGCGAATAAGGTAGAAATCCAACCCATACGACTAGGGGATTGAGCAGAATACTCAACATCATGCTGCCGGAGAATTTGGGGTAATTCTGGATCTGTTGGCAGTGGGATTGTCGTAAACACCCGATTAGTTTTGTCGTCAGATGTTGCAGCATTGGACGGTGCTTTCAATTCATATTCAATGCGATCCGAACCAATGACTACACGCCCCACCTTACCAGCTTCCACCTGAGACACAAAATCACTGTAGGGTACTTGGGGATAGCGCGGTGAGCTAAAGAGAATCACATTTAAAAATATCAAAAATGCTACCCAGAGTATAAAACTACCCCCAAACTGTCTAGGCTCTGGTGATTTAGTGTTGCGATCGCCATCAGTTTTCATAGGCATAGTAAATGGCTCCTGTTTATCGACCTATGGAGACAAATCAAATCAATTCAAAATTCAAAATTAAAGAATTATTGGGAAAAAATCTCCCCTGCCCCTCTGCTCCCCTACCCCCCTCAATTCAAAGACATCGTATGTAAATGTAAATCTCGTGGTTCAAATGAAGTGAGGTAATGTTTAAACCATTGACTGGCTAATCGCCCGACTTCTTCTATTGCTCCCGATTCTCCAAACTGGTGAGTTGCACCAGAAATAGTTTCTAATTGTTTGTGTTGTGTAGAAATTTGTGCGATCGCATCTTCATTCATGGCGATGATAGGCAAGTCGTTCTCTCCCACAACTAACAAAGTGGGAGTTTGTACACAAGCAAGTGCTGTATTTACCAAGTCAGTTTGTCCACTGCGGGAAACAATCGCCTTCACCGCCATCGGGCGTGTTGTAGCTGCCAATAATGCTGCACCACTACCTGTATCTGCTCCAAAGTAACCGACATTTAGATTATTGGTGACTGGATTTTCTAATAACCAGTCGGTTATGGCTACTATGCGAGATGCCAGAAAATCAACATCACAGCCAAAATGTTTAGTACGCTGGTCTATTGCTTCTTCTTCTTTTGTCAGTAAGTCTATTAGTAAAGTCGCCAGTCCCCCTTCTTGACGCAACATATGAGCAAGATAGTGATTGCACGTACTATATCGACTGCTGCTACCGCTATGGGTAAACAGCACAATTCCCTCTGCATCCGTAGGTATAACCAGCTCTCCTTTCAGATGAATGGGGCCTAATTCCAAAATAACTATTTGCTCTTCAACGTTGGATAATGGTGTTTTATTCATGGCTCTTGCTTAAAAATGGGTGCTAATGTTGTGAAAAAATACCGTTTTATTCCCTACTCTGATATGAAAACTGAATGGCTGATGGCTATTAATATTGGTGCCAATTACCCATTAGTGTGAATAACTAATTACTTGATGAGTTATTTGCGTTATTCTTGATAAGTTTTTGGGCAAAAATCTTCATGCTCAAGATAGATTGTTAATAATAAAATATTGATATAAACCAGAACATATCTATCTTAGAAATGGGTGTAAGGTTTTAATAAGATGCTATGTCACTTAAGTTGACAATAATTAGCTATCTTTCGCTGATTATGCTGACTAAATTTGTAGCAAGTTTAGCCTTGGATATTGGTATGAGACGATTACTGAATTGAATTAAGTTAACATTTATTTTTAATTCTTTACACTTTTTCTACACCTCTTTTTCTCTATATTACTCTGTCTCAAACGTTACTTCAAATATCAAAAAGAGATTAATCATGAAAAGATATCTCAAAATTACCTTTAATATCTCAAATTCTGCAATATTGTACTAAGTTCTAATTTTTAAATTAGTTAAGGAGACAGAAAATCAGCCTGAATACGAAGAGAAATTATTGCCAGCTAAATACAGATAAAATATATAAATCTCCTTCCCCACTCCCAATTCCCTACTCCCTACTCCCTATTTGATAGGAGACTCTGGATTATGTATGACAAAATTTTGGTCGCTATAGACCCATCGGAAATGGGTCAACAGATTTTTGAGCAAGGTGTATTTTTAGCCACAGCAAATAATGCTGAAATGATGTTGCTGCACGTTCTATCACCATTGGAAGATCCTTATATTAGCCCTATATTTATACAGCCAGATGCTATCTATCCCACCGTCAGGTCTGAACCGATGGATACCTATATGCAACAATGGGAAAAATTAAAACAAGAAAGACTAGATTGGTTGCGATCGCTCACTAATACAGCCATCAATGCAGGTGTCAAAACAGGCTTTACCCAAAACATGGGTGATGCTGGTCGAATTATTTGTGAAGTAGCCCGCAGTTGGCCAGCCGACTTAATTATCCTTGGTCGTCGTGGTCGGGCTGGACTGAGTGAATTTTTCTTAGGTAGTGTGAGTAATTACGTACTGCATCATGCCCCTTGCTCAGTGATGGTTATCCAAGGAAAAATGCCTAGCACTCCCGTGTTATTTAGGTGAATTACCCACACTTACTCCGTCAGGAGAAGTGTGGGCTTCCGGCTTCATCGACAGATGCCTTACCTGATATCTTGCACCGAAGCGATATAGCCTTTCTTACCCTAGTGAAGTATAAAAAAAAACAATTAAACGCAGATGAACGCGGATAAATTAGTACCTCAGCAGACTAGGAAACGCTATATTCCGCCTCGGAATAAATTCCGAGTCTCATAGCCTAAGTCCGTTAAAACTCTCAACTTGCACATTTTAAAACCCTCATACAGTAAGGCTTGTAGAAATATCATCCTAAATAGTCTCTAAGTGTGCAATCATTAATTCGGTGGATCTAAACGATTCACAACTGTAGCCCACAAAATCATCGGTGAACCCACGCCTAAACAGAACAACCACTGTTGTAAAGTCAAAGGTGCTGTTTCAAAGACTTCATTAATCAACGGCACATGAGCAAAGACAATCTGTAAGAGAATTGCGCCGATAATTCCAAAAGCGATCGCAGGAATGTCAACGTTCTCTTTCATTGTCCCATCCATTTTGGCAATGAGATTGGGGATTAACTGACTAATACTCAATAGATAAAATATTCTGCCAGCAATCAGAGCATTAATTGACATAGTTCTGGCTAACGCTAAATCACCTGTTGTTTGTCGGATGTATTCAAAAACTCCAAAGATCACAATCCAGTTAAACAGAGAAATTGCTAAAATTCGCTTGACTCGGCTACCTGACAATAGAGGTTCGTTGGGATGACGTGGTGATTGTTGCATCACGTTTTGTGCTTTGGGTTCAAATGCCAACGGCACTGTCATTGTGATGGAGTTTAACATATTGAGCCAGAGAACTTGTAAGGATAAAATGGGTAAGTCTCTAGCCAACAATGTACTCAACAAAATAGTCATTGACTCCCCACCATTCACAGGCAAAATAAAGCAAATGGCTTTGATGAGATTTTTATAAACAGCTCTTCCTTCTTCAACAGCCGCTTCAATGGAGGCAAAATTATCATCGGTGAGTAGCATATCGGCAGCTTCTTTCGCTACTTCTGTACCTGCGCCACCCATTGCAATCCCGATGTCTGCTTGTTTCAAAGCTGGTGCATCGTTGACACCATCCCCAGTCATGGCGACGACTTCGCCTTTAGATTGTAAGGCTTCTACTAGACGCAATTTTTGTTCTGGCGCAACACGGGCAAAAACTACCCCTTCTTCTGCAACGTTGGCGAGTTCGGTTTTATCCATTTGGGCGAGTTCTGCACCTGTAAAGGCCAGAACTGAGCCATTTTTGTTAATTCCCATTTTCCGCGCGATCGCCTGCGCTGTCACTGCATGATCTCCGGTGATCATCTTTACTTGAATCCCGGCTGTTTGACAGGCTTGTACGGCTTTCATTGCACTTTCACGGGGAGGATCAATCATCCCCTGCAATCCGAGGAAGATTAAACCATCAGCAATATCTGGATGATCTACTGTATTTTGCTCATCACCCACAGGCTTTTTCGCTAAGGCTAAGACTCGTAAGCCTTGACGCGCCATGATGTTGACTTCCCGTTCAATTTTGGCTCGTGATAAGGTTTCTACACAGTCTAGAGGGTGGGGTTGTCCTTCGGTGTTGAGAATCAGGTGACAGCGTTGGAGAATCGCCTCTACAGAACCCTTCACATAGATAGTTGTACCTGCTGGGGTTTCATGCAAAGTTGCCATGTATTGATAATCTGATTCAAAGGGAATCCCATCTAGTCTAGGCATTTGCTCGGTTAAGGTAGGTTGGCTAAAACCAGCTTTGTTGGCTGATGCAATCAAAGCCCCTTCGGTGGGATCTCCCATCACTACCCATCTACCGTTTTTCGCTTCTATGTGGGAATCATTGCAGAGTAATCCAGCTATCAGACATTCTTGTAAACCCTTGTCGCTGTTTAAATCTACTGGTTGCTCATCGATGAGAATTTCCCCATCAGGAGCATAGCCTATGCCTGTGACTACATATTGATGTCCTCCAGCATATATGGATTGCACTGTCATCTGATTTTCTGTCAATGTCCCAGTTTTATCGGAACAGATGACAGTTGCACTACCCAACGTTTCTACAGCTGGTAGTTTGCGAATAATGGCATGGCGTTTAGCCATGCGGGAAACACCAATAGCTAAAGTGACAGTTACTACCGCCGGTAAACCTTCAGGGATGGCACTCACTGTTAAGGTAACGGCAGCTTCAAGAGCATCATTCCAACCTTTAGAATTCAAGCCAACAGTAAAGCAGAGAGTTGCTAGCCCTAACACCATATACAGCCAATTTTGGCTGAATTTATTAAATTTGCGGGTTAATGGTGTAGTAATATCGGTATGCTGCTCCATTAATTGGGAAATTTGCCCTGTCTCAGTAGCGTTACCTGTAGCTACGACAATCCCAATGCCTTGTCCGAAGGTGACGAAGCCACCCGCATAGGCCATATTTTTCCGTTCTGCAAGAGCTGTATCTGGTTTTAATAAGCGTGTATCTTTTTCAACCGCTACAGATTCACCAGTAAGAGCCGATTCATCAATTTGCAAGTTGCGAGCTTGAATTAAGCGTAAATCTGCGGGTACTTTGTCCCCGGAAGTCAGCAATACTACATCCCCAGGAACTAGTTCCCGTGAAGGTACACGGACTTTCTGCCCATCCCGCAAGACTGTGGCTTCGGTGGTAATGGCTTTGGCTAACGCAGAGATGGCACTTTCAGCTTTCGACTCTTGGATAAATCCGATAATGGCATTGGTGGTGGTTACACCCCAAATTACCCCGGCGTTGACTAAACTACCACTGAGGGCTTTGAGTAACCCTGCACATAACAAAATAATCAATAGTGGCTGGTTAAATTGCAACAGAAACTTGAGCCACCAAGGTTGAGTTTTCCTAGCGGTGAGTTCGTTTGTTCCCACCTGAGTTAATAACTGTTCTGCTCTGATGCTATTTAAACCCACCTCAGCATCGCTTTGCAAACGTGCGATCGCTTGCTCAATTTCTAAGGAATGCCAAATATTTGGCTGTCTCTCTTCTGGTGTAGCAACTGTAGATACAGCTTGAACCATAATTATTTATTTTCCATGAATAAGTGTTAAAAAAACAATAGCACTATTAATTAGTGTTTTAATAAAATCGACACTAATAAAATTAAATAATGACTATAATCACTCTCAATGGTTGGCAAAAAATCGAGTATGCTTGCCATTAAAGTGAGGATTAAACCCAAAGGCGAAAAAGTCGTGAGTCTGGATTTGTCTACTCCATTGCAATTGATTGGGCGATCGGCAGAGTTTCAGCGCATTGTTGAAGTCTTATCAGTAGATGGTGATTTATTAATTACTGGTGTACCTGGTAGTGGCAGGCGCACCTTAGTTAAGGCAGGAGCGCAAGAAGTTGGAGCAGTGGTACTAGAGATAGATTGTATCCGCGCTACAGATGGGGAAAGATTTTTACAATTGCTAGCAGAAGCTATTAGCCAAAATTGGGAAATAACTAAAATTCAAAACTGGGTAAATCAGTATGCCAGTGAGTTTTTTATCTTCGATGTAGAAAAAAGACTGAGGCTGTTGCGTTCTCTGGGACAAAAGCAGCGATGGCAGGCTTTTGAGATGCTGTTAGAGTTGCCACAAATCATAGCAGTAGATTTACAGAAACGGGTAGTGCTGATTTTGCATAGTTTCCCTCATATTCGCTCTTGGGATCGCAATAGTTTATGGGAAACGACATTCCGGCGCAAAATCAATCGAGACACTCATGTTAACTATGTCTTGATTGCAACGATCGCCCAGACAAGCTACCACTCAGATGAAAATAATTATCCTTTAGAAACTGTGCAATTACCCCCCTTAGCTGGAGATATCCTAGCCGTGTTGGCGAGGGAAATGCTACACACACACAGACTAACATTTGATTCCCGTTCTAAAGCACTTCCATTGTTTTTAGATGCTGTACAAGGACACATTGGTGATGCAATGGCACTCATTCGTCGTTTACAAACTTCATGTCTGCCTGATAGTTTAATTACTGAACAAGATGTCACAGAAGCCATTGAAGGATTACTCAAAGACTTATCGATGACTTACGAATCCTTGTTAATGCTTCTACCAGCCAATCAAGTGCATCTTTTGGAATGTTTAGCTTTAGATCCGACAGAAAAACCACAAAGTAAAGACTATATTCAAAAACATGGTCTTTCTAGAGGTGGCAGCTTACAAGGTGCGCTGACTGGTTTGCAGCATAAAGGTTTAATTTACGGTGCAGAGCAAGCTTATAATTTGGCGATGCCACTACTAGCTTTGTGGTTGCAGCAGAGATTGAGTTAAGTGACCCTTGGCGGCTCTGCCAAACTCAACACGGGAGCAAGAATCTACCTATCAATAGGGATTGAGAGGCGCTAACCCTGATAGGTGACAGGCTCTAAAGTGTCTTAGTGTCACGGTTTTATAATTGCTTGATGTCCTAATCTATATGGCGACTGCTTTAATTTAATTCGGGTAAAATCTTCTGGAAATTACCTGAAAAAGTATATTTTTGCTTCCATTCCAGATAGAGAATACAAGCAATTAACCACAAAATACCTGCGGCATAACCAGCTAAAACATCGGTAGGCCAATGTACACCCAAATACAACCGACTCAAACCTATTGCCCAAATTAAAACAGTGATTGAACCTAAAATCTGCTTACGCCATTGCGGAAATTCTTTTGCCAAAATATAGCCAATACATCCATAAATCGCGGTGGAAACCATCGCATGACCACTAGGAAAACTGTAGTGAACTGCGTTAACAATATAATCCCAAAGTGCAGGACGCGCTCTTCTAAACAGTTCTTTGAACAATAAATTTAAACCTACTGCTCCCACTGTTGCCATCCCTAGGGTAGTGGCTTCCCGGCGGCGTTGATTGTACCAGAGATTAATGCCTAGTGCAGAACAAATTGATCCAAAAACTAGCGGTTCACCTAAAGCAGTTATACCCTTCATGATGGTATCAAGCAGGGGAGTATGCAGCTTTTGGATTCCTAATAAAATGCTTTCATCAAAGCCATTTTTGTACACTAATCCACTGCTCAAGACTAAGACAGTCGCCACGGCAGAACCTACAATCAATTGACTGTTAAGTTGCTCTAATTGTGGTTGTATGGGTATAGCTGTCAGCTGTATGGGTGTTGGGACTATGCTGACAGATTGTTGGGCAATTTCTTGTCTGTAATCTAAAACAATATTTTGCAGAAGAGAGGCGATCGCACTCAAGCTATAATCTGGATCAAAAATCACCAGCACATTGCCCGTTAAATGATTAGCACTATATTGGAGAATATTTTTCTCCTGTGACAATCGCCATTCTATATAGTTTTTGCAAGAGTGTGAAAGATGCAGTCCACTGACTTTGAATCTAACTCTACCTTTGACAGCCGTGTGTATCGCCTGAATCAGACTACTACCATTTGTGCTTAAATGCCCGTTCATTGTTTGAGAAGTCTATCTTGCATCATGATTATATTGTAGAGACGCTATTGATCGCGTCTGTAAACACTAATTTCCTACACCAATAATCCTGAATTGAACCGTATTTTAGTATAGGCGATCGCGCCAACATTAAAAAACCTTCCCCACTATAGAGAAGGTTCGATGCCTTTCGGCATAAATTCCCAAAAATTCACTCAGCCATATGGCCATCCAAATACCTAATCCCTAATCCCCAATCCCTAATTTATTCCACATCTTTAATTTTCGTTTTCCGTTCCACAATCTCCTTAAGTACCAAAGTGACGACGGCAAGTAATGCTAACAGTACAGCCGCAGAAAATGCCGCTTCTGTTTCATATTGTTTGTAAGCTTCTTCTACAAACAAGGGTAAACTTTGGGTAATATTAGCAATGTTACCTGAGACAACGGAAACTGCGCCAAATTCACCCATTGCCCTGGCATTAGTCAAAATTAAACCGTAGAGTAAACCCCAACGAATACTGGGTAGGGTGACACGCCAAAATATTTGCCAATCATTAGCTCCCAGAGTTCTAGCAGCTTCTTCTTGGTCGCTACCGAACTCTTCTAAAATAGGAATCACTTCCCGCGCCACAAAAGGCATACTGACGAAGGCTGTAGCCAATACCATCCCCGGTAAGCCAAAGATAATTTTAATATCATACCCTTCTAGAAACGGGCCAAACCATCCTTGCCTTCCATAGAGTAGCACCAGCATCAAGCCAGCAACTACAGGGGAAATAGAAAAAGGTAGATCAATAATACTTAATACTAAAGCACGTCCGGGGAATTTATGACGAGCGATCGCCCAGGCGGCACACAAACCAAATACTGTATTTAAAGGTACAGCAATTAATGCCAGTACAAGGGTTAATTGGGCAGCATAAATAAAGTCAGTGCGGCTGAGGTTCTCGAAAAATGGCCCTACTCCCTTACTGAAAGCTTGGACAAAAACGTTAATTGCTGGTATATATTGCACTAGGGCTAAATAGGCGATCGCAATCCCAATTAAAATGGTAGGAACCCAACTCTTTTTTTGTTTGGGATTTGATGGACTAATCTGAGACTCCTTATTTGTTGTCATATCTTCTGGCCCAAGCTTGTAATAAATTAATCCCTAACAACATCACTAAAGAAATTAGCAATAACACCACACCAATGACAGTTGCACCGGAATAGTCATACTGTTCTAACCTTTGAAAAATCAACACAGGCGCAATCAAATCTTGGAATGGTGTATTGGAAGCAATAATCACAGTCGAGCCATATTCCCCAACTGCACGGGAAAAACCCAAAGCCACACCTGTCAAAATTGAAGGTAACAAGGGTGGTAGGATCACTTTCCAAAAAGTTTGCCACTGTGAAGCACCTAATGACCAAGCAGCCTCTTCAATTTCAATTTCCATTTCTTGCAACACAGGCTGCACAGTTCTAACAACAAAAGGTAACGAGATAAATACCATCGCTACCCAAACACCCAAGCGAGTGAATGAAACTTTAATCCCCATTGGCGCAAGTAGAGAACCAATCCAGCCATTATCGCTGTAAACCGTTGCCAGTGTTAAACCTGCTACCGCAGTCGGTAATGCAAAGGGTAAATCAACAGTAGCATCAACTATTCTCTTGAGGGGAAAATCGTACCGCACCAACACCCAAGCCACCAGAGTCCCAAAGATGCCATTTAGTAAGGCAGCCAGCAAAGAAGTAACAAAAGTCACATTATAGGTTGCCAAAGCAATATCACTGGTAGCAATTTCCCAAAATCTAGCCGGCGGTTCTGTACTAGCTTTGAGAAACATGGCCGCCATCGGGAGAAATAACATCACTGTTAAATATCCCAAGGTAATCCGCCATGTCCAGGGAAGTTGAATCAACGGACGGAAAAATGTCTTCCAAGCAGGGGTGTTACGGTCAATGTCAGCAGAAGGAGATAACGTCATAGACAATTTAAGGGTGTAAGGGTGTAAGGGTATGAGGGGGATGAGGGGGATGTAGCTTGCTTCTCTTACGACGGCGTAAGCCTACCGTAGGGTGGAGGATGAGGGAGTATATTATATAGCCAATGCCTGCCATACCATCAATTCCCAGTCCCCAGTCCCCAGTCCCCAATCCCCAATCCCTATCTTTTTATACTTGCTTGAATTTGAGCAAATACACCGCCATCGGTGAAAAACTTCTGGTCAATGGCTTGCCAACCACCGAAATCTTGAGCAGTACCCAGAGTTTTTACTGTGGGAAACTTATCTTTTACTTCTTTGGTTTGAGATACTGTCTCATCTACTGGTCGAAATCCTACTTTGACAAACTCTTGTTGTGCTTCTGGCGTATAGAGGAATTTGACAAAGGCTTCGGCTACTTCTCTGTTACCGTGTTTATCAACATTCTTATCAACGACAGCAATGGGATTATCAATAGAAACATTGACTTCGGGAATAACGTAGTCTAGTTTCTCACCTTTTTGTTGTGCCAAGATCACTTCGTTTTCGTAGTTGATTAAAGCATCCCCTTGTCCTTGTTTAGCAAATGCGTCTGTCGCTTCCCTGGCATCCCTAGTGAGAATTGGGACATTACTATATACTTTAGTGACAAATTCTTTGGCTTTAGCCTCATCACCGCCTGTCTTCATCCCTGCATTCCACAGTGCAAGGAAATTCCAACGCGCCACACCAGAAGTTCTAGGGTCAGCAGTAATTACTGTAACATCATCTTTAGCTAAATCTGCCCAGTCTTTGATGCCTTTGGGATTGCCTGGGCGAGTAATGATTGCGGCTACAGACTTAGATACTATACCGTTATTGGGTACTTCTTTTTCCCATCCTGGAGCAATTAATCCAGCTTTCTCAATCTTTTGAGTGTCTAGTGCCAGTGCTAAGTGAACTACATCTGCTTCTAACCCATCAACCACAGCACGAGTTTGCGAACCAGAGCCACCATAGCTTTGTCTAAATCTGACAGTTTGGTTATGTTCTTGCTTCCATTTTTCGATAAATTTAGGAATAATCGCTTCATGAGCTGCTTTGGTGACAGCAAAGGAAACTAGGGTGAGTTCTACATTGGGCTTGTTGGCAGCAACAGGGTTGGCTGTAGGAGCTTCGCCAGTGGTGTTTGTTTGATTACCTCCAGAACAGGCAGCAAGGGTGATACTCAATATTGCCCCTACTAACATCAGTGACACAAAGCCTTTTAAGGATTTCAAACTCAAAGGATATATTCTCTGCCTAGCAATTAACTGTAATTGCTGTAAAGGTCGCTGCCACATTCTCATCCCACAATCTCCTGATAAAACTACGGTTAACCGATATAAATATGGGTGTATATATGATAATTGCAGACTATTGGTGGAATTGACAAGTGGGGATTGGGGATTGGGGACTGGGGATTGGGAACTGGGGAGCAGAGGAGAATAACTATTGCCTATTGCCTATTGCCTAATGACTATTGCCTAAATTTTTCATAAGCCTGCAACAGTAATGAAACAAAACTGTCATAAACGATATCTAAGATGAGTAATACATATAAATACATAGATATCCTGGCAGAAAGCTATGCAAAACCAAATACACGATGAATCACAACCATTAAATAATATTTCTGCTCATAGTAAACTCCATAATCATGCACCTTGGAAAAGAGCAGCTGCTTCTTTATCGCTAGTGCTGCTAGGCTCAGGTATGACTTTGGCAGGTGGTTATTTAGCTGGCAACCAGCAACTGACGAAGAGTGCATCTAACTTGGCTGTGAGTCGAGTAGATGCAGCGCCTCCTTTGCCCAAGGCTACAGATGCTAACTTCGTTACCCAAGTGGTGCAGAAAGTCGGCCCAGCTGTAGTGCGAATTGAAGCTTCTCGCACGGTCAGAACTGCTTTACCCGATGCGTTTAATGATCCGTTTTTCCGTCGCTTCTTTGGCTCACAACTACCACAAGAGAGGGTACAACAGGGTACTGGTTCTGGTTTTATTATCAGTCGTGATGGTAGCATTCTCACTAATGCTCATGTCGTTGATGGTACAGATACAGTAAGAGTCATACTCAAAGATGGGCGTAACTTCCAAGGTAAGGTGTTAGGAAAAGACCCATTAACAGATGTGGCAGTTGTCAAGATTCAGGCTGATAATTTGCCGACAGTCGCATTGGGTAATTCTGATACACTGCAACCAGGAGAATGGGCGATCGCGATCGGTAATCCTTTAGGTTTAGATAATACAGTTACCACAGGTATCATCAGTGCTACTGGGCGCTCCAGCAATCAAATTGGCGCACCTGATAGGCGCGTTGAATATATTCAAACTGACGCAGCTATCAATCCTGGTAACTCCGGCGGCCCCTTACTGAATTCCCGTGGTGAAGTCATCGGGATGAATACAGCCATCATCAGAGGCGCACAAGGCTTAGGCTTTGCCATTCCCATCAAAACAGTACAACGCATTTCTAACCAACTGATAGCTACAGGCAAAGTTCAGCACCCTTACTTGGGTATTCAGATGGTAGGTTTAACGCCTCAAATCAAGCAGAATATTAACTCAGACCCCAATAGCGGTTTGACTGTGAATGAAGACAAGGGTGTTTTAATTGTGAGAGTCGTCCCCAATTCCCCAGCTGCAAAAGCGGGGTTACGTGCTGGGGATGTCATTCAAAGACTCAATGGCCAATCAGTCTCAGATGCTACCAGCGTTCAAAGGGCAGTAGAAAATGCTCAAGTTGGTGGACAATTGCAATTAGAATTAAGACGCAACGGGCAGAATCTCAATTTAGCTGTACGTCCCGGTGCTTTTCCTAGCCAGCGAGTGCAGTAAAGGGGCAGAGGTGCAGGGGAGGCAGGGGAGACAGGGGGAGAGAAATCCCATGCCCAGTCCCCAATCCCCAGTCCCCAATCCCTAATCCCCAATCCCCAATCCCCAGTCCCTAACGCCCTACCAAATATCGTAAACCAATGAGTAATAAAAATATGCCATATAGCTTTTTCATGGTTGCACTGGTAATAAATGGTTGATTAGCAAATAATGCTCCAAACAGATTCCCAATTAATAAACCGAGAGCAATGATTGCAGCATATTTAATATCAATTTTGCCCTCACGATAATAAACTGCTGCGCCTAAAAGTCCAATTGGTAAAATTTGGGCAGCAATGGAAGTACCAGTAGCAAATTTTTGATCTAACCCTAATAACAACACCATCGCCGGTACCATAATCGCGCCGCCACCGATGCCAAACATCCCACCAGCAACACCAGCTACTAAACCAATCAGCAACAGTTGAATGAGTAAATTAGACATGGAAAACTGTAAATTTTGTGGTGAACTATAAACTGATTTTAGGTGACAAAATTGCTTTGGGTAACAGTCCATGAACACCTTTGCATGGACTATTGACAACTTGAGTGATGCGAAAATTGACAGCTAAACTACACAAAACGTAGGCATCTTCTGGAGTCAAATTTACAAAACGCTCTAAAAAATCAATCATATTTTTGAGAGCTAATTCTAAGGCTGCATCTAAAGTGGCAGCAAATCCCATAGTGATAATATCAGTCGGTGTTTCCGCGATGGGTGTTGTTAGTTGCAGATCTTTGCGGAGTGTAATTTGGATGCGGCCGTTCATGGAGGTTTCAATAGCAGTCACGTTTACTTCGCCGTCTCCCTGGGCTGAATGTCCATCACCAATGGAAAACAAGGCACCAGGAACGAAAACAGGTAAAAATACACGAGAACCTGCTTGTAGTTCGCGGTTATCAATATTACCACCGTAACAGCCAGGGGGAATAGAAGAGCGCCCATCTTCTGGAGTAGCGACACCAAGGATGCCAAAAAAAGGTTTGAGTGGGATTTTAATCCCGCTATGGCTGGGAAATTCGGCGGTGTTATTAACTAAATCTAAGGGAATAAAGCGCAAAGCTGGTTGAGTAAAGTGCTGCGGTAAGGCTCCCCAACCTGAACGAATGGCATTGAAACCTACTGGCAAACGAGGTGCGATCGCTTCTAATTTTACTTCTAAAACATCCCCTGGTGCTGCATTCTGTACGTAAATTGGCCCTGTGAGTAAATGAGGGCCTGCGGCAATTTTTCGTTCTGGTGCTAGGTTTTGGCAGATATCCACAAATTCTGGCGTGAGAAACTCTGGTGGTGCTTTGTCGTAAATGTAATAACCAGTGTATGTTTCTACGTCAATGGTGTCACCAGAATCAATAGTCAGTGCAGGTTCTAATAGGTGAGAGAAACCTCCTAGATGCACAGTTGATTTTGTGGCTTTTAAGATGTGATGAGTCATTGCCGCTATGATATTTGCTGAGTATTATTGCTTAGAATAGCGGTTTTGTTGCTGTGTCGATAACTTACTTACACCTTCAGCAATTTTAAGTCAGTATTGATACTTACTAACTAGACGTTTTGGGTATTGCTGCTGTGATTTGGCGTAACATCATCACTTGCCAATAAGGTACGGGAGCCAGCAACACAGTACCAGTTCCTTCAAAAGTATTAACTAAAAATTCACCAGAGGTCATAGAACCTAACAGAGATTTGGTAGCTTTTTCAACGCGATAATTTAAGGTAGTTGTCCGAGCGATCGCAAAGTTACCATCCACTACTAATCTGTCGTTTCGCAAATGCACCACCTCTACAGGCCCTTGCGCTACCATGACAACTTTGCCTCTACCTTTAACTTTGGTTTGAAACAAACCTTCGCCACCAATTAAGCCAGATATGAATTTATTTCGCTCAATTCCCACTTCAATACTGCCATCACTTGCCCAATAAGCACCACTATCTAAAATCCATTCATCACCATCTAATTCTAAAATGTGATAACCAGATAAAGATGGTTCTAAATATAATTCGCCGCTACCTGTATAAGTAGGACGAAAAATATTTTCTCCTGTAGCTAGAGATTTTAAAAATCCCCCTGCTGATGGGGCTTTAGATTGCATTGTCACATTGCCACGTATATAGTACATTGCACCAGACTCAGTGCGTACCGTTTCGTTTTGTAAAGTTATTTTGACTAACCGTAAGCTCTCTCTTTCAATAATTTCAAAGTTTGCCATTGTACTTTCCTGACTTTTCCTAAACTTGCAGAATTTACATACATTTTTGACATTTATTTTTCTAAATGACAAGTTAAAAATAAAGTCAGCCTCCCATGAATTTAAAGGCTGACTTTATTACAGATATCAAAAGAGATGTTAATTGGCTCAACAAACAGTGGATATAGGAAAACCTAGCCACCCAGCAAAATTGTCTTGTTGAGCAGGATCAGGATTCTTGACTGGTACGACTTGATATTTAGTAGGACGTGGTTGATCCAAAGTGACAATATGGGTACGCAATTCATCTTGATGGAAAACTGTCACCTGAATTTTATCATTTGGTTGAAAATCTTTGAGGCGATCGCTCAAGTGATGGGCTGTTACCTTAATTCCCCCAATCGCCAGCAACTCATCACCTGCATCAATTCCTGCTAGTTGGGCGGGAGAACCTGCTTCCACAAATTTAATCATTTCCCTGCCATTTTCTGTGTTTACCTTCAGCCCAAAGTAGGGTTCTTCTTCCCTCTCTGTCACCAAATGCAAACCAAAGGGTATCAGGTACTGATCAAAGGGTAATTCTTCAGTGCCATCAATGTAAAGTTCACAGAAATCAGTTAAATCTACCCCGGCGACAGATTCAATCACTGCTTGTAACTGTTCTGGAGTGTAGCCAATTTCTGCTTGTCCAAATTCATGCCACATTTGCCGCATCACATCATCTAAGGAACGCTGATTGCGATGACGCGCTCTAATGAGCAAATCTAGCAGCAAAGAAACCATTTCTCCCTTCAAATAATAGGAAATTTGAGAATTATTACTATTAGCATCTGGGCGATAGAGTTTAATCCAAGCATCAAAACTTGATTCTGCTAACGATTGTACTTTCCGCCCTGGTGTGGTGAGAAATCTAGTAATTTCTTTACTCCAGTAATTTAAGTATGTCTTAGCATCATAAATTCCTGCCCGCAAAGGAATTAACAAGTCATAGTAACTGGTAGTTCCCTCACAGAACCATAAAGACGGTGTGTAGCTTTCTTGGTCGTAATTAAATACCTCTAAAGCTTTGGGACGGATGCGTTTAACGTTCCACAAGTGAAAGAACTCATGGGCTACCAGTTGCAAGAAGCGTTCATACTTATCCTGAGTGCGAAATCCAAAACGTTGATAAATCAAAGAGCAGGAGTTTTTATGCTCCAAACCCCCATAGGCTTGAGCAAACAAATGTAGCAAAAAGATGTAGCGATCGTAAGGCAAACCGCCAAACATCTGGGCTTCCACTTGGATCAGTTTTTGAATATCCCTAATGAGTGGCTGTACTTGAAAATTTCCATGTCCCCAAATTGCTAATTCATGAGGTTTTCCTAACACCTCAAAGTGATGTAACTGATGTTCACCAACCTCAAAGGGACTATCTACTAAGGTATCAAAATCAGCAGCATAGAAAGTATTAGACTGCTCTCCTATGGTCGGTAAGGGAGTCGTTACCGACCATTGAGGATGAGGTGGTATGACCGTAACACGAATAGGTAGATTCTCGCACCCCAGTAGTCTTAAAAACAGTGCTGCTCCATTAAAGTAGCCGTGGGTAGCATCTAAGTGATTTGTTCTTACCGATAGTTCATTGGCAAAGATGCGGTAGCTCACCGTTACTTCTGACACATCACCTTTGGCTATCTGCCAGTGATTTTTACTAAGTTTTCGCCAAGGTAAAGGCTTATCGCCTGCAAAAGCAGTAAAGTCTTGTAAATTCTTGGCGTACTCCCGCACCAAGTATGATCCTGGTGTCCATACCGGCATTTTTAAGTCAAGAATTGATGATGTGTGGTTTACAATTTGTAACTTCACATCAAATAGATGCGTTTCTGGTTGGGGCATTGCCACCTGGTAATGAATCGTCGGCACGGTTTCCTGAACGCCAATATCGATACGAGGTGCTGTTGCTTCAGTCATCTGTAGTTAAGAGTGATAAGTTCGGAGTCAAAAGTCAGTCCATAGTTAATAGTTAATAGTTCATGGTCAATAGTCAATAGTTAACCAATATTGACTCAGCACGCAGGGATACACTTAAGCCAGTTAATACAACAGAGATAATCTCCTGAAGACACTCTGGGTAAAACTCAGCAAGGCTCCTGGTTCTAGGCTGAAGACTGAACGATCTAATTTTTATTAACAGGACACTATTTTCTCTGAGGACATTAATAAAATAAATATTAAATTACACAGGTATTATACTAACAAACCCATAAGATAAAACTTAAGATTTAATTTATAAATCAAATCCTAATACCTAGTGATCATCAGACTTTACCTGCCAAATTCATCAACTGTTTGAAGTTGATGAGGTCAATGATATGGTTGGTATTGTCAATTTTTATCCAGCCTTTCTCATGTAGTTTTTCCATGATTTTAGTTGTTTCTTCAATGCCAATTTCTGTCACCTCTGCTAAATCTTTAAAGGGGATGTTAAAAATTTCCTTACCTGTTTCCGACTCATAACCATAGCTTTCACCTAAACTCACTAGGGTATGGGCGAGTTTGACAGCAGGTGGTGAAGACCTGATTTGTAAGCGTTGGTTGATCTGTCGCAATCGCCGCACCATTAATTGCAGCATTCGGTGATGTAACTGGGGATCTTTAAATAGGATTTGAATAAACCGTTCTCTGGAAATACTGAGCAATTTTACGGTTGAAAGGGCGATGACATCTGTAGAACGGGGAGATTCATCTAAAATTGCCATTTCGCCAAAAAAATCACCCCTACCCAAAATTGCCAAGGCTACAGCCTCCTCGCCACAGGTGCGTCGGACTTTCACCCAGCCAGCAACTATGAAGTAAACTGCGTTACCCCAGGCATCTTCCATCAACACAGCTCTTCCGGCTGGATATTCGTGTTCAATTGCCACGTTGAACAGCCATTCTAGGGTTTGTGGGTTGGCTGTACTCAGTAAAGGGAAAATTTCACTAAAAACCTCAGTTTGCATGAAATATCTACTAATAATAAATTTGGGATAGAAAATTCAGCTAGCTATTTTGACATTTATCAAAGCCAATCCGACAGTCAAATCTACAAAAAATTGGTAATAAATTTAACCAGAATATCTCAATCAGATAGTCTAGCTTGCCTTTACAACATAACAATTGTGGATCAGATCGCAATCAGAGGTTTTACTGACAGAACTAGGATTAACCATCTATTGGTAACTGGTGGTTTGCTGCCAGGGTTTTGATTTGTTGGTCTAGATTTTCCACGATGCGATTGAGAGCAACTATGGCTTCTGATTGTTCAGATTTGAGGCTAGGATTTAGCAATAGTCTTTGGTGTAACTCATGTAATTTATAGCTGAGTTGTTGAGAAATGCCTATGACATCTCGACTCAGATGAGCTAACTGTTGCTGTTGATAAAATTTTAAAGCTGCCCCTCGTAGCACTTGTAGGGTAGCCTCTTCGCCGTTTACTCCTGGCATCACCCGGACGCGCAATAACACACGACTTTGTTGATATAAGCATTCTTTCTCTATCTGTCTTGGTTCTGCCAGCCTGCTGACAGGTAAGGCAGCAAACCGCTTTAATTCGTTGAGTACCCCTTGAAAAAGTGAGAGGGGGATATTTTCTAATACGGACTGCAACACTCCATTATCAGTCCAGATGATTCTGCCTTGATAGGGTTGTCTTTCTAAATATAGACGACCAATGCCTCCGGTTAATACTCGCCCTAGTAGTTCTTCTAGTAATTTTTTAGGTGGTAAATGTAAAAGTGATTCGATAGAGGTAGATATATCTGGAACTTGTACCTGTAAAACAGTCACATCGCTGAAAACTACATTCTCTTCTGGTTCATGTTTGTGTGTTGGAACAACGTGAGAATGTGGAACAGAATTCTTAGCAGTTGGGCTGACAGAAACATCTCCTGGTTGTTCAGAAGAGTGTTGAGTATTTGGTGAGTGCATCTCTTGTGAGCGGGTGGGTACAGCATCCGGCAATTTGGCTGTGGTATTTGGACTCTGTTCTAAAATACCCGGTATTGTTAGCAGTTCTGTTGATTGCTGATCTATGTGAGCTGTATTTTTATAGTTGAGGTAGGCTGAAAGGGTAGTGCGGTGGATATCGGCAGCAATTTCCTGTGTCACCATCGTGTAATGGAGATAGGAGATAATACGATTCACATAATCTAGTGCGCCGCTCTCTTGGGGATGTACCATCCCTAACAATAGCTGATTGTTTTCTAACCTCAGAGGCAAAATTTGATGGTACAGACAAGCTTCAAAGGATAGGAGGCTATCAATCAGGTGAAATATTTGCTCACGTTCAGATTCCTGCTCTCCATTGTTGGAAGCTGTGTTGATTTGTTGCTGTCTACTGGCTCCGGTATCAGCTGCTTTGCCCTCTGAAGACCACATAAGTATGCTTGCTTGGTGTTTTTTTATATTCTATTTTGCTCTAGGTTAATTAGCAGTAAATAGGTAAGTAGTAAAATTTATTACTAGGATTGGGGATTGGGTATTGGGGATTGGTCATAGGGCATGGGATTTCTCTTCCCCTGCTCCCCCTGCCTCCCCTGCCTCCCCTGCCTCCCCTGCACCTCTGCTCCTCTGCTCCTCTGCTCCCCCTGCTTACCAAAGCGATTGGATATTTTTTTAGTTGGAAGCCCCTAATGTTTTGGGCGTGATGTTCTTCGCTTGCCTTTGTAGCTATTGATGAGTTTCACACCTTGTCCAATGATTAATGGTATGAGACTCATGCCGATAATTAACAGCCAGCCGTTAATGCCTGGGTTAGCTGTTTGTAGGACAGTTGATAGCAAGGGGACGTAAACGGCGATGAGCAATAAACCTGTACACAGGATAAGCGCACCCCAAACGTAAGGATTGCGGCTAATTTCATTACGCAGTAAACCAGAGTCCCGATCGCGCATATTAAAAACGTGCCACAATCTGGTAAAACCTAAAGTCATAAATGTGACAGTGACGGCTTGCTGTTGTGTCATCCCTAACCAAGTTAAAGCGATCGCAAAGGCAGCACCCAATGTAGCGGCAATCACTAAACCATAACCTGCGATCGCTAACCAATGACGGCGAGTTAAAATTGATTCCTGCGATGGACGGGGTGAACGCTTCATCAAAGCTGGTTCACCTTCCCCTACACCCAAAGCTAAGGCAGGAAAGGCATCATTGACGACATTAATATAGAGAATTTGTAATGGCAGCAGTGGTAAAGGTGCATTGATTAGGGAAGCCACCGCCACTAGGATAATCTCGCCCACATTGCCGGAAAGCAGATAAACTGTAAACTTGCGGATGTTGTTAAAAATCGCTCGTCCCTGTTCCACTGCCGCTACAATCGAGGCAAAAGCATCATCCTGAAGTACCATGTCTGCGGCTTCTTTAGCAACTTGGGTTCCCCGTTGTCCCATTGCTACGCCAATATCGGCTTTTCGCAAGGCTGGTGCATCGTTAACACCATCCCCAGTCATCGCCACCACAGCCTGAGCGCGTTGATGCAGAGTGACTAAATTCAGTTTTTGTTCTGGACTGACTCTAGCGAGAATCGAAGCTTGCACAATGCGGCGGCGTGCTTGTGGGGATAATTCATCGGGGTTTTTTAGGTCTTGACCTTGTACTACATCCGCCTGGGGATCATCGGTTAAACCGACAGCGATCGCAATGTTGCGGGCTGTCACTGCTTGGTCGCCTGTCACCATAATTACCCGTATCCCCGCATCTTGACACTCTTTAATAGCTGGACGTACTTCTTCACGGGGAGGGTCTAATAAGCCGACAACGCCTAACAAAGTCAAATCTTCGTAGGGGTCTGCTTGCTCAGAGGCAGTGGTTTTTTGTGCTAAAGCCAGAATTCTTAAACCTTTTTGAGCTAGTTGATTGCCTCGTTCTTGCCACTGTTGGCGCTCCTGTTCGCTCATCTGTTTAGAGTCGGAGTCTGTAAGGATGCGAGTACAAGCTTGCAGCACAACTTCGGGTGCGCCTTTAACTGCAAATCGATATTGACTATCTACCTGATGTATCGTTGCCATCATTTTCAAGTCTGGATCAAATGCCTCTTCCCGCACTTCCGGCATTTTTGAGAGTAACTGTTGGCGTTGAATGCCAGCTTTAGCACCTGCAACTAACAATGCCACTTCCATTGGGTCGCCAATTACCCGACTCTCGTTGGAACCTTCCGGTTGCAAAGCGGCATTGTTGCATAGTACCCCAATTTCCAATGCTGCTTGCAGAACTTGATTTTCTGCGGGATTTAGCTGTTGATGGTGGCGTTGAAACTTACCTTGTGTTTGTAAACCTTCCCCGGTAATTTGGATTTCGCCAGAATCTAAAATCAGTCGGGTAATAGTCATCTGATTTTCCGTGAGTGTGCCGGTTTTGTCGGTACAGATGATACTGGTTGCGCCGAGAGTTTCCACGGCGGAAAGTTGATTAATCAGGGCATGACGCTTGGCCATACGCCACATTCCCCGCGCTAAGGCGACTGTAGCCACAATCGGCAAACCTTCGGGAACTGCACCCACCGCTAAGGCGATCGCAGTTTCTACCATGACAAAAATATCTCTGCCTACCAAAATCCCAGAGATAGCCACGACAATCACAATGGCAATTGTCACCCACACTAACCACTGACCCAATTCATCGAGTCGCTTTTCGAGGGGGGTTTTTTCTTCTTGTCCGGCGCGTGCAGCTAATTCGGAAATGTGACCTAGTTCGGTGTTCATCCCCGTCGCTACTACTACCCCTTCCCCAGTCCCGCGAGTTAATGCCGTCCCTTTGTAAAGCATATTGTTGCGGTCTGCTAGGGGGATGTCGGATTCTAAAGGTTGTAAACTTTTACCGACAGGCACCGATTCCCCTGTTAGGGATGACTCATTGACTTGCAAATTAGATGCAGCCACTAGACGTAAATCAGCTGCGATCGCATCACCACTGTCCAAGACTACAATATCTCCTGGCACAAGTTCTTCAGCTGGAATTTCTTGTACTCTACCCCCACGTCGGACTTTTGTTGTGGTGCTGCTGAGTTTTTGTAGCGCCTCCATTGAACGGATAGCTTTGTATTCTGTAAAAAAACCAATAGCAGTATTAATAATAATTGCAATTAAGACAGCAATCCCTTCTATCCATTGGCTGAAGGCAAATGATAGAGCTGCTGCCACAGCTAATATAGCGATAATCAGACTTTTGAATTGTTCAATGAAGATTTGCCAAGCACTCTTACCTTTGGTTTCCTGCAAGCGATTTTCGCCATATTGTTGGCGACGGCGTTCAACTTCTGATTCTGTCAATCCTTGGTTGGCAAAGACATCAAGCTCATCAAAAATTTCTTCTAATGTCTGAGTCCAAGGTTGATTATGCAGCTGCGCCATTGTTACTGCTCCGCACTATAAATTGCCAAATTCTCAGGCTTCCACCCATTATTTAAGCTAACTGCTAAGGTTTGTTCTACCTATCTATCAGAGGGAATGATTTCCTGGTGAATTTATGCTTGAGTCTGGTAGTTTTGATTAGTTCATTTCTAATTCCACAGTAATGAATAACCGCAAAAATAGGATGAATTAGGAAAATTTTGGACTATATTTTGTGCAAAATTTGATAATTCGTAATATTACTATTCTTCTATCTTTAGCATGAAGGATAATCAGTTAATAATTACCTAGTCTTGTATTAATGTCATGGACAAGATAGGAGTATCAAGATGGCAACAGTAATGAATAAAGCCGAGTGTCATACAGGCACTAGAAACGAACACTTTGATTTAATTAGTGTTATGTACCACTCACTGGAAGGTGCCGCAGTTTATGAACAATATATTCAAGATGCCAATGCGTCTGGAGATAGAGACTTAGCTAACTTCTTCCAAGAAGTAAAAGATACAAATTGCAAGTTAGCAGATCGGGCAAAGGAACTATTTGCACAACGTATTAGCAAGAGCTAATCTTTCTGACCAGTTAAAACATTCGCAAATAATATAAAAAGAAGGCAGAGTAAGAATAATTCAGAAAATTTTCTATCCTCTGTCTTCCGTCGTAGGTATTGAAAATATCTACACTAAAAAATTGAATAATTAATGTTTTTGGTGAAGTAATACCAGTTGGTCTAATTCTTGCTGCATTTTACTTTTAACTAATTCATAGCATTCATTGACATACTGGCGATCGCTCGCTGCATCTCTGCCATAGCGTTCAAATATAATCGGTGGACAAACCCGCGTTTGAATAGTTACAGGAAAGGGAATGTTGGGTAATGGCCCAATAGCTAATCCCCAAGGCCAACCTACATAAATGGGAAATACTTCTGGATCAATATCAAATAACCAAGGCATTCCCCACTCATGCAGGCGTTGCATCATCTTGTATAAATCCGCTAGTACAATCAGGGTATCGTGCGCCCCATAAGAAATTGCCGGGACAATCGGTACATTCTCCCGCAATGCTAGTTTGATAAATCCTTGCCGTCCGGCAAAATAAATTTGATTACGCAAAGAATGCGGGCGAAAAACATCTTCTGCTCCACCCGGATACACCAGTACACTGGCTCCAGAACGCAAAGCCGCTATAGCCATCTTAGGATGAGCAATGATAGCACCAGTCTTGGCAACCATTTGCGCTAGTTGGGGGGTAACTTGCCAGACTTTGGGGTGCATTAAACCATAAACAGGTCGCTCCACCCCAAATCTGCGAAACCAATCATACATCATCATCAACATATCAGGAGCCGCCAGTCCGCCATTGTGGGAACCAACAATTAAAACTTTTTCCTGGGGTGGGATGTGATGCCAGCCACTGGTTTGCACGCGAAAATAATAATGGTAGAAAAAGCCCAATAGGGGCATCAGAGATTGGATAAACTTCGGATCTCGCTCTTCTAAAGACCATCCGAGTTTGATGTTCCGGTTGTGTTGCTTTTGTAACATTCAGGCATCTTAGCAAAATCAAAAGTAAAAAAGCAAAAAAAGCCATACCACATAGAGGCTAAGGGCTAGGGAATAGAGGTGAGGGAAGAGAGTGGTTATGGTGTATGGCTAAGTTGAAATTTGAATGTCTTATCAAAGAAAGGCAGAGGGCAGAGGGCAGTTCGCGGCAGCGTTGCCGTCAGGCTAGGCAGAAGGTATAAATCCCTTTTCCTGAATACCCGTTCGTCGCAGACAAAACCAGAATAAATTTAGCTATTTTTTCGGACAGGTGTTTTTTGTACGGCCCTTCCAGATCCAACCAGACTCTGGAGAACTAATTTCTATCCAACCCTTCTCTTCTCTTCCAGTAACTGTCAGCCTAGTACCTGCTTTAATAACTTTGCCTGTTTTCGTGCGTCTAGATACAGAGCGTAAGTTGGATGAGCGAAGAACAATCAGACAATTTTTTGTCTTTTCACTATCATTTGTATGACTTGTCACTTGCTTAACACGATTTTGATATGGCTCTGGGGAGAGTTGTTGTGAGGTATTAGCAGAAATTATCCCCAAGGTAAATATAGCTATTACTGCACCTGCCCCTTTGAGCAATTGTGATTTTTGAGAGGATGGAAAAATTGCACGTAAGCTAGTACGGGAACGGCTGATTGAAATAGATTTATTCGCAGAAGTCATTGACCGTGCATTCTTGGCAGCAGCAACTAATGGTGTAGTTGGGGCTGTGATTGGGGGTGAAGTCAACCCAAAGATAGTTGCATTATCTGGCGGAGTGTAGCAAGGTTTGGCTAATTCTCGCATATAGTGCATCATTTTGGTGGCAGAGACATAGCCATTGGCCAAATAGTGGTTAATTACTTGACTGACCGCCAATGCTACAGGTGTTGGTGAGTTGGTATTAGTTATCGAGTTTAGTGCTTTGAGTGCGTCGGTTGCTGACTGGTAGCGGTACTTGAAGTAATGACGTACCATCTTACTCAAAAAATCTGCCAGTTGCTCGCTGATTTGAGCATGATGCTGCCATAATATCTCTCCCGTGACAGGATCTTCTGCTAACTGCTGAGGAATCAAGCCTGTTACAGATTGGATAGCAATCATTCCTAAAGCATAAATATCGCTACAGGGGCGTGGTCTGCCTTGTACCTGCTCACTCGGCATATAACCAGGAGTTCCCAGAGGAACCGTATCGTTTTTGAGTTGTTCTGTGGTCATAAGAGAGTAGCTTTTGATTTGTTTGACAGCACCAAAGTCAACCAAAACTATTTTGTTGTCCGAAGCACGACGGATTAAATTATCGGGCTTGAGATCGCGATGAATAACCCCGTTACTATGAATAAAGACTAGAATGGGCAAGATTTCTTGCAATAATTGCGTTACCTGCTCTTCGCTCCACTTTGCTCCTGGTAGCATTTCTGAGGATAGTGGCTGTCCAGCAATTAATTCCTGTACTAAGTAGAATTCTTCATTTTCTTCCAAGTAAGCTAAAAGCCGGGGTATTTGGTCATGATTGCCCAGCTTTTCTAGGGTTTCTGCTTCTCTATTAAATAAGCGTCTAGCTATTGGCAAAAATTCAGGATCGCTAGTTGCGGGTTTCAGATGTTTGACGACGCAGGCCGGGTTCCCAGGACGATGAGTATCTAAGGCTATATAAGTATGGCCAAATCCGCCTTTGCCTAATAGTTCAACTACCTGGTAACGCTGGCCTAGTAATCTGCCGATCATTGTATGGTTGATCTGAGGTTAACTTTTAACAACAATATCCTTTCTCACAATACAGCTTCTAGTTCCTTCTGAGAGACTTTTTACTTTATTTGAGATGGACATGGCTGTTGCTTTTGATAATTTTTTGAGAATGAAATTTAATTATTTTGGTGGTTTTCTGGCAGGTAAGGAACCCCTAAACCTTTTGGGGGTATAGATTTACCAGCGAGTCCCAGCAAGGCGAATAAGGCGATCGCATAGGGTAACATGACCAGAAATTGATAAGGGATATTTACACCTAAGCTTTGAATCCGTAGCTGCAAAGCTTCCGTAGCCCCAAACAGTAAACAAGCTAACATAATACCTAGAGGATGCCATCTGCCAAAGATCACAGCCGCGATCGCAATAAATCCTTTACCAGCACTCATGCCTTCACTAAAGAATTGTATCTGTACTAGGGCTAGATATACTCCCCCTAAACTGGCAAGACAGCCACTGAGGATGACAGCGCCATATCGCACCATTGATACAGACACCCCAGAAGTAGCAGCAGCTTGGGGATATTCCCCCACTGCCCGCAAAGTGAGACCGAAGCTGGTATGAAATAAAATATAAATACTTGCAGCTACCACAGCTAGCAATAGATACACAAGTATATCTTGCTGGAAGAATAACGGGCCGAAGATGGGAATCTGAGCTAACCCAGGAATGACTATAGCTGTAATTCCTGGTAATCTTTGGGTGCTATTACTTTGGAACACTAGCCGCGCCAAAAATGATGTGAAGCCAGCCGCTACTAAATTAATTGCTAACCCAGAAACTAATTGATCTACGTATAAAGATACACACAAAAAAGCATGGAGTAAACCCACTAAACCACCAGATAGCAATGCTGCTATTACACCTAGCCAGGGATTACCAGTATATAGAGTAACAAGCGCACTGGTAAAAGCACCAGTCAACATCATCCCTTCTAAGGCAATATTTAGCACTCCTGAGCGTTCTGAGTACATCCCCCCAAGGGCTGCAAAGGCTAGGGGTACAGTTAGGCGTAAACTGGCGATCAGGTAGTCAGAAAACATAGGCTGATTTTTAAACGCAGAGGAGTGCGGAGGGTTAAACTTTTTGGGTTTGGATGTTGATTTTTTTTTCGATAGCGAGACTGATGGCAATGAATAATACGGTTAAACCTTGAATGGCATAAACTACGGTGACAGGAACTCCGGCGCTGCGTTGCATGACATTGGCACCACTGCGAAGGGCAGCGAAAAACAGGGAAGTTAAGATTACGCCGCCAATACTACCACGACTGAGAAAGGCGATCGCAATGGCATCGAAGCCGTAACCGGGTGAAACTTGTTCAAATAAGCGATACTTCAACCCCATGACTTCTGAGGCACCGGCTAACCCTGCTAAACCACCAGCTAAGGACATGACTAACATGATGGTACGTTCTACGGAAATGCCGGCGTAACGGGCGGTGGTGGGGTTAAATCCGACGGCGGTAATTTGGTATCCTAAAGGCGATCGCACTAACAATACCCACAATATCCCGGCTGCTATTAAACTTAGCAAGATTCCGGCATGGGCTAGACTCTGGGGTAAAATAATTGGTAATTGTGCAGATTTAGCAATTAATGGTGAATAAGGGCTAGGGGCGGCTGGTGCTTTTAAGGGATTCTGCACTAAGTAACTAACTAAATTGATGGCGATGTAATTCAGCAGCAAGGTGGTGATGACTTCATTAATTCCCCGCACAGCTTTGAGATAACCAGGAATTCCACCCCACACCGCGCCAAACAGAAATCCGGCGCAGAGTGCTAAGGGGATATGAATGATTGCAGGTAATGTTGGCAGATATAAACCAATTAAAGTGCTTCCTAACGCACCGAGGTAAATTTGTCCTTCGCCACCGATATTAAATTGACCAGCCCGTAATGCTACCAACACCCCTAAACTGGTGAATAACAGTGGTGTCATTTTGGTGAGGGTGTTACCAAAGCCGAAGTAGGTAGAGAGGGATTCTTGAAATAAGGCTGTGTAGGCGGTGATGGGGTTTGCCCCTGCCAGTGAGATGAGAATTGCACCGACGATAAGGGCAAAGGCGATCGCAATTAGGGGAGATAATATTGGTAGCAGGAATTTAGCGCGATTATTTGTGATCATTTGGCGATGATTGCTACCCTCCAACCTCAAAAAATGAGTATTGAGCAATATCTGGAATGGGAACCTTTACCGACAAATTTTCGCTCCCCCAGCCATTAATAAACCAATCTCCTCAACTGTGACTGTGTGTGCATCTAATATCGCCACAAATTCACCTTTGTAGATTACCGCAATGCGATCGCTCATGGTGATGACTTCTTCTAACTCAGTAGAAATATACAATATTGCCGCACCGCGATTGTGTTCTGTTAACAATCGCGCCTGAACTGCGGCTGTTGCCCCCACATCTAACCCCCGCGTGGGTTGCATTGCCACAATTAAATCTGGTTCTCCTGCCAGTTCTCGCGCCAACACTACCTTCTGCTGATTGCCTCCCGAAAGCTGACTTACCTGAATATCTTCCCCAGTCGCCCGGATATCAAATGTTTGCATGGCATTTGTGGCATGATGTTTGATTGCTGCTGGTTGCAATAACCAACGACGACAAAAGGGCAAGTTTTTAAAGGCTTTTAAAATTAAGTTTTGGGCAATACTAAACTGCAACACCAAACCCATCTTTTGCCTATCTTCTGGTATGTAACCTATCCTCTTCATTGCTGGTAGTTCAATTTTCCCCGCTTTTATCTTTCTTAAACCCGTTATTGCGTCAGCCAATTCCCGTTGTCCATTTCCATCCACACCCGCAATCCCCAAAATTTCCCCCGCGTGTAGTTGAAAAGACACATCACGCACAACCATCACACCTCTATCATCTGCAACTTGCAAACTCTGCACCGACAATATCACCTCTCCCGGCGATGGTGGGGATTTATCAACTTGTAAAGCAATTTCATGCCCTACCATTAATGTTGCTAGCTGCTGCGGTGTGGCGGCTTGGGTATTTGTATTTGCTATTACCTTACCCCGTCGTAATACTGTTACTGTATCGCAGAGATGAATTACTTCTTCCAACTTATGACTGATAAAAATAATCGTGTTTCCAGCAGCAGCTAATTGCCGCAAGATATAAATTAATGATTCTACTTCCGGTGGTGTGAGAACTGCGGTTGGTTCATCGAGAATTAATAGTTGCGCTTGACGATAAAGAACTTTGAGAATTTCTACTCTTTGTTGTGTCCCGACTGGTAAATCTGCAACTTTGGCATGGGGGTTAACTTCTAGTCCATATGCTTGGGATAAGGCGGCAATTTCCTGCTGTTTTTGGCGCAGATTTAAACGCCAACTATTTTCTGTACCTAAAATAATATTTTCAGTGACTGTTAACTGGGGTATGAGCATGAAATGTTGGTGAATCATGCCAATTCCCAGTTGAATTGCCTCATTAGGTGAAGTAATTTTAACTGGTGTATCTTGCAGATAAATTTTGCCAGCATCAGGTTGATATAGACCACTAATAATATTCATTAAAGTGGTCTTACCTGCACCATTTTCACCTAAAATTGCATGAATTTTACCAGTATCAACATTGAGGCTAATATTATCGTTAGCGACAAATGAACCGAAGCGTTTGGTAATATTTTCTAAACGTAAATACATTTAGGCTGCTGCTTTTTTCACACAACGAGTATTTTTACCATTGTCTTGGCAATTTTCAAAGGTAATTTTTTGATCAATAATTTCTTGTTTTACTTTCAGCGCATTTTGTTGAACTGGTGCGGTGACTCCTGCCCCAAATTTGCCTAAACTCAATATATCTGGTCTTTCTAAACCAATTGTATAAATTTCTCCCTTAATTTGTTGTTTTTGGGCTAATTCTGCTAAATAGGCAATTGCTATATCCAGACGTTTTACGGCACTGGTTAACACTGCTTTGGGGGCAACATCTAACTGATCCTTAGTATTACCAAAAGCATAAATTCCTTTGTCGCTGGCTGTTTGTAAAACTGCGGGGGAGGCACTATCTAACCATTGATAAATCACATCTGCACCAGCAGAAATTAAGGCAAGTGTGGCTTCTTTGGCTTTAGCAACATCATTCCAATCACCCGTGAAGGTAGAAACAATTTGAATGTTGGGTTTAACGGATTTTGCGCCTAATTCAAATCCCCGTAATTCGTCTTGAGTTGCAGGAAATTCTTGCCCAGCAATATAAGCTAATTTATTTGATTTGCTGACAGCAGCACCAATCATGCCACACAAATAACTACCTTGAAGATGATCTATTCTTAAAGAGGCGATATTTTCACCTTTGAGATTGCCATTCACACCTACAAAAAAAGTATTGGGAAACTGTGGGGCGACTTGTTCGATAGCTGCATCAAATTGTCCACCGTGGGCGAATACGAGATTATAACCTTTGCGGGCAAAGTCTGTTAAGGCTTCTGTTTGATCAGCTTGGGCGACTTGTTCGACATAGGCGATTTCTGCACCTAGCTTTTGTTTAGCTAAGTTCACCCCTTCATAACCAGACTGATTCCAGGCTTGATCACTGATGACTCCAGGGAGTGCGATCGCTATTTTAAACCCTTGGCTGCCACTAGCAGCTGTTGGTGTTGGCGTTTGGTTGCTACTGCAAGCTTTCAATAGCCAGCTGGTAGCCAAGGTAGCTGAACCATACCAGACAAATTGACGGCGGCTAAAATTTAACGTCATATACTAACCTAAAAATTGATAGTCATTTTATTTACTCAATTACTTTAAGGTCGTAAGTGAAATTTGGGAAGATATTCGTTGATTTTCTGACTGTTGACTGAAGACAGATTAACCTCCATTAGTCACACTACAACAGTATAGGTAAATACAGAATCTAGGGAAATCAATGAACAAGCACAAAGAACTCTTACGGGTGATTTTGGCTGTATCTCTGATCATAGTTGGAATTACACATTTTGCAGTCCCAGCACCATACGTCAAAATTGTGCCGCCGCAACTTCCCTATCCGTTAGGCTTAGTTTATCTGAGTGGCTTTTATGAAATTTTAGGTGGGATTGGATTGTTAGTTCCGCCTGTCAGTCAAGCTGCGGCTTGGGGTGTAATTTTGTTATTTATTGCGGTTTTCCCTGCTAATATCAATCAGGCAGTCAATCATATTAAGATTGAAAATATACCCTATTCAGATTCAACTTTGTTTCAAGTGATTCGGCTGCCTTTACAAGCTGTTTTAATTGCTTGGGCTTGGTGGTATACGCAACCTAGTGATCGGGACAAGCAGGCTTCTCTAATTCCTAAGTCGCTCATTCCTCGTGAGTTGGAATGGTATGCTGATGTTGATGAATGAGAGTAGGATTTACTCACGCACAGATGGAGATAGAGGGGTTTTATGAATACATCACAAATGGTGCAGCAATTACAGGCGGAATGGATAACATCGGCAAATTTTTGGCGTTATGGACAGGTGATTTTTGCAAGTGCGGATGGTAAAGCTTTTGATGCGGAAGATGCACAATTAAATTTAGAAAATGGTACGCCACGCTTTTATATTATGCGGTTAAATAAGCGTGGGCGAAAGTTTCATAAAATTACTCGCCATCTGCAATGTACGCAATGTTTGGGTTCTTTAGAAGGGAAGGATTGGTTAATTGCGGTGTGTCCTGCTTACAATGATTTGGATACACCAGTGTTAGAGGAAATGGCTGCTTTTCGTATTCCGGGAAATTGTTTTATTAAGTTACATGAGGGTACTTGGCACGCTGGGCCGTATTTTGAGCATGATGTTGTAGATTTTTATAATTTAGAATTGGCTGATACTAATGTAGTAGATCATTTCACCCATGATTTTCTCAAGAATCAACAATTAGAATTTGAGATGGTTTAAATATCAAATATAAAAATTACCATCTCAAGCTCTTGCTTTCTGTGTCTCTGCGTGAAACCAATTCATCTTTCCAGTTAGCAACATCAAATTTGACAATTTCATCTAAGCCAGTGCTTTATTGTTTTAATTGAAAAGTTGGGCTTGATATACATCTGGTGTGTTAATATCAAGCAATACAGCCGGATGATCAAATTCAACTTTGTGAATGACGCTGTAAAATTCTTGGATAATGTGACGTAAACCTAGGGTTGCTTCTTGGATATTTGTTAAGTGCGATCGCATCCTATTTCCAAACAACAATGGATGCCCCATTTTTCCTTGATAGGTAGGTGCAGTAATCAAGGCAGAATTATCTTGATGTGTTTGTACTAACCTCTGATAAATGTCTGATTCTCTGGGTTGATCAACTGCGGAAATTGCTAAAATTTCCAAGTCTGGCGGAATATGTTCTAAGCCTGTGAGAATAGAAGTTGTTTTCCCAGCATGGCTATGAGGATTAATTACAGTTAAACTACCGACAAGACAATCTTTTTGTCTGTCAGCATTATGTAAACCTAACACTACAACAGGCGTAAAACCTATACTTAACCATTGTTCTATTTGATAAGTTAATAAGGTTTTACCACCCCAAGGTAGTGAAGTTTTACAAGTACCCATACGAGTAGATTTACCCGCCGCTAAAATCAGAGCAAAGTTTGACAATTTTCGTTTAATGCTGAGATGTAATTTTGGGTTTAATTCAGTCCTATAATAATGCCTAACCTGTACCTTATCGTTGGTGCAAAGGGTTCTGGTAAAACTACCGCCGCTATGCAAATCCTTCCCTACTTCCTATTTTAAATGGTGAGTTACATTTCATTAATTAAGGCAACCTACAAGCGATCGCCTACGGCGGGGCGGAGCATCGTCGCACCAACCACAGATAAAATTCAATATCAAAGTGCGTTACAGTGATAGTTTTTTGAACAGAGGCGATACTTACGGTAAGCTACCGCTAACGCACTCGTGTTTTGCATCCATAATAATCGCTATAATCACCAGGATAGATATGATAATAGAGAAGGTTTAACCTCAAAATTAGTAGCTGTCAAAAAAGGTGAAGATATATGGAAAACAGCAGTAAGAAACTTTACAATTATACGGTTCTTCTGGAAAAAGAACAAGATGGTGGCTATCACGCTTTTTGTCCTGTTCTCAAGGGCTGTCACTCTCAAGGCGATACTTTTGAAGAAGCTGTTGAGAATATTACAGAAGCTATTGAATTATATCTTGAAAGTTTAATGGCTGATCATCAACCTATCCCTAAAGAAGATTTAATTGTTAAGCCATTAACCATTATAGTATGAGTAATTTTCCTAGTATAAAAGCTAAAGATTTTATTAAAGTAATTGAAGAATTAGGTTTTTATCTTGATCGCCAAAAGGGTAGTCATGCCATTTACAAGAATGTCCAGGGGAATCGAGTTGTCGTTCCTATTCATTCTGGAAAAGACCTAAAACAAGGTACTTTCATGGGAATGATTCAAGACATTGGTATTGATAAAGAAACATTTTTCGAGTTGTTACAAAAATAATATGTAACAGGTAATTTAAGTATAGAACTCATCATCTAGATTGCTCCTATTTTTCATAAATACACAATGGCGATCGCTTTCAGATTGAACTTTGCGATCACAATTCAAATTTTCTCTATTTCAAGTAGCGATCGCACTATCTTCAGCAACCAAAACACGATCGCTACACCGAAAAAAAACAGAAATCGCACTCTCCCCAGAAGCTAAAAAGCGATCGTAATTCAAGTTGATTCACCCTCAAACCGCGATCGCTCTCATTCTCCACAAGCTGATCATGGCGATCGCCTACGGTAAGCTAACACTAACGCTCTTTCTAAATGCGTGTAGAATAGGTTAGCAATCGCACTTAAAAGCCTAAGTAATTATACTAACAAATTCCTCGACGAATTTTATCAAAAACATTATCGATCATCTTTACAGCTTTTTTGAAGTCTTCAGGTCTTCCTCCTACAGGATTAACTTGATTGAGAGTATCTTGCCCAAGTCCACGATAGAAAAGAATAATTGCTTGTTCAACTATCTCTCTATCTCTTTTGCTAACGGCTTTGGGGAACTCAACTCTAACTAGTTCAACAACTTCTCCGGCCTTCTTGGCAATTCTATTGACACTTCGTTGAGATCGCTTATTTACAGTTTTGCTCTGACCAACGTAAGGAAGAACCTCTGTCAAAATGATGTATACACCTGTCTCTGCGACATTTGTCAGAACTTGACCACCAAGACATCTTATAGCTGAAGCAAGTAAAGGCGCTCTTTTATTAAGAGCTGAATATTCTATAGCAGCAATGAATCCAGATGGATCTACAAAATTAACAGGGTTATTACCAGTATAAAGATAATCATGCAATGTCACGGATTGATCTAAATACCCCTGAAATGGATCAGTCGAAACAAATCGCCCCGTTGCAGGATCATAATACCTTGCTCGTAAATAATACCCATCTACAGACTCATCAAACTGCTCCCCTGCAAACAGATAATTATTATCAGCATCCCCTTCTTTACGAGTTAAATTACCGTAGGCATCATAATCATATTCAGCCAATATAGCTCCATCATTATCGGTTAATAGGCGGGTACTACCTAATCCATCCATTTGGTAATAGATTCTTCCATCTGCATCTGCTTGAGAAATTAAATCCCATCCATGCACATAAGAAGTGTTAACCGTACCATTAGCTTGATATTCTTCAATTACTTGGGCATATTGCTGTTGATTTGTATCAATTAAAAATCGCGTTTCTTCGCCATCAATATTAATTGCTACTCGAATACCTTGATAATCGTATTCAAATTCAGTGCGTCCTGTGGCACCATTTTCTGTAACTTCAACAGCTACTAATTCACCCTTGGCATTCCATTCATATTCTGCTAAAGTTTCCCCATTTTCTACCTTAGCTGTGAGATTACCTCTAGCATCATATTGATATTGAGTTACTTTACCGCCTAGAATTTCCTCTAGCAATCGGTCATTGGCATCATAAGTATAAGTTGTTGTTCCTTCTACTGAGTCAATACGTTGTAAACGGTTACCAACAGAGTCGAATTTGTATTCAACCGTTTTATTCCCAGCAACAATATCTGTAATTTTCTCTTGGGTGAGACGGTAAAGGTCATCATAATTGTATTCAACAATACGCCCATTGTGTTCCTCAACCTTGATACGATTACCCATTGCATCAAGAGTGTAGGTATAACTGGAAAGAATATCTGTTGAATTACGATTTTCTACATAAGTTGGGCGATTTAAAAGGTCGTATTGTTGATTTTCTGTAATTCTGTTGGGGAATTCTGTCTTAATTAAGTTGCTTACTGCATCGTAAGTGTAACGGGTGATGCCACTATCAGGATCAATAACTGTATTAATGCGATTTAGTGGATCATAGGTATACCTGGTTGTCCCTGAAGGTACGGCGAGGGTGAGAATATTACCTGCTAAATCATAGGTGTAGCTAATTGTGCGGCCATCTGGTTCAGTGCGGAATAACAGGCGATCGCGTTCATCATACCCGAAACTTGTCACCCCTCGATTATCGCTAACAGTGGCTAACTCTCCTGTGAGGGTATAAGTAAAGGTTTCTGTAGGTGTACCATCAGAGAAGGATTTTGTAATCAGGCGATCGCGCTCATCATAACCGAAAGTGCTATCCACTCCGTTAAAATCAGTCATGATGACTAGATTGCCGACTTTATCGTAGTTCATTTCACTGCGCTGACCCAAAGGCAGAATCATGGCAGTGCGACGGCGTAAACTATCGTATTCAAACCGGGTAATGTTTCCGTTAGCGTCTTTCTGTTCGACTAAGTTACCTACGGCATCATATTTATACTCAGTACGTTGATCTAAAGCATCTACAACCGCCGTGAGCTGTCCCAATGGATCATATTCGTAACTGGTGGTATTTCCTGCCAGATCAGTTTGAGCAATGACTCGTCCTAATGAGTCGTAAGTCATTGTCATTACCGCACTATTGGCATAAGTGGTGCTAATCAGTCGATCTAAGCCATCATAAGCATAATTCGTCCTTCTTCCTAACTCATCTGTCATAGAAATCATTCGCCCACTGGCATCATAAGCATAAGTGGTGAATTCATTCAGGGCATTAGTTAAGTTAATTAGACGATCTGCTTGATCATATCTGTACTCAGTGCGGTTGCCTAATTCATCAATTTCGGCAATCATACGTCCTGCTTTGTCGTATTCCGTCTTAATCCTGGGATTATCGCTTAAATCCTCTGGAGTGCTATCAGGATAGATAATCTCAATTTGTCGCCCTAATGCGTCATAAATATAGTGAGTTTTACGTCCTAATTCATCAACGCTGGTAATTAAGCGGTCTAAAGCATCGTATTCATTTTGAATTTTCGGATTATCACTCAAATCATCAGGCGTTGCATCGGGATAGATGATTGCTACTAATAATCCCCGCTCATTGTAACGGTATTCTGTTCGTCGCCCCAAGGCATCAATTTCAGCGATTTTCTCACCGGCGGCGTTGTATTCTGTACGAGTAATACCCCTAGTTCCACAACCACAAGCGTTTCCTTCGGGGTCTGTTTGTTCAATTAAGCGTCCTTGAGCATCATAAATGTAGTTAGTAATTGCCCCTAATGCGTCAATAACGCTGGTTACTCTTCCATTGCGATCATAAGTAAATTGGAATTTTGCTCCGGTGGGATCGACTAATTCAGTGAGATTACCATAAACATCGTAGCCAAAGGTACTGGTTTGACTGTTAGCGTCAACCACCTCAGTCAACAAACCGTATAAACCATATTTATAAGTGGTAAAATTGCTTAACGCATCTCGACGACTGGTGAGATTTCCATTAGCGTCATAGGTGTAGGTGGTGATGTTACCTAGCGCGTCAGTTTCGGTCAGGATGTCATTACGAGCATTGTAGGTATAGCGTTTGGTGTTACCTTCTCCATCAGTTTCGGTCAGTATATTACCGCGACTGTCGTAAGTATAAGTATTGGTATTGCCTTCAGGGTCAGTTACAGTTAGGAGGTTATTATTGTTGTCGTAAGTTCTTGTTGTTACTCCATTGAGGGCATCGATTTCGCTGACGACATTACCACGAGCATCAAAGACAAAGGTAGTGGAATTACCAAAGGGATCTTTAATGGTTTGGCGTGATGCAGCCGAATCATAGTTAATATCAATGGCATTACCATCAGCATCAAATATCCGGCTAATTTGTCCCCTGTTGTCGTATTCTGTGCGGACAGCATTTCTATTTAACGGGTCAATGATTTCAGTTAAATAATGGGGGCGATCGCCTTCATATTTAAAGGTAGTTTCGTTATTGGTGCGGTCAGTAAATCCAGTTAAATTGCCTTGGACATCATAAGTGTAGATGAGGGAGTTACCATCAGGATCAATGATTTCCGTAATCCGTCCTTGGGTATCTCGCTCAAAGGTGATTGATTGCCCAGTGGAACTGAAGATTCCCGCATCAGTGTAAGTGAGGGTGTTATCATTGCGGTCTTTTATTGTCTGTAATCCCTGATATTGGTCATAAGTGTACTTTGTCCCATCCTTGGTAGTGAGGATATATTCACTAGGATTGTAGGTAAAGCCAGAAAATATGTAGAGACCGACTGAACCATCACTTCTGACACTGAGGGGGAAATCTGGAACTTCTAAGGTTTCATAAACTCCTGGATCTGGTCGGAAATAAGGTGCATATCTTGCGCCAAAGAAGAATCCGACAAAATCTACCACAGGCTCAAAAGTAAAGCCAACTCTGCGCCCGTCTGGGGTAGTTAAGCTAACACGAGTCCCGACTGTAAAGGAGTTACCACCAAAGAAATTATCTAAAGTCAAATCCCGTCCATCTGGGGAAGCTTCGACAATTTGGGCATCTTGCATTCCTAAATTCCACCCATAGCCAAAGTCACCGAGGAAACCAGTATCAAGACTGCTATAGTTGCGAGTAATTTCAATGGGAATGCCGGTCAGGGGTACAGATAAATCGGTAAAGCCTAAGCTAAATTCACCGGGTTTTGTCTGGGTGTTAATGCCTAATATTACCCCTTGCACGTTAATATTACCGCTATAGTCTTGGGCATAGACCCTCAAATAATAAGTATCATTGCGGTATAAACTGGGGTCAATTTGAGCCAATACACCATCACTAATATCACCCTTACCCTGAGCAATAGTGATGTAATCTGGGTCATTAGCGGCGAGATTACGCAGATTGATCAAGTTAATGGGTGCAAGCTCAACCCGATAAAATTCTAAGTTGGGATCATTAATGGTTCCCACAATATTCGTCAGGTTGGTGATGACCGAGTTAAGGGGGTCAAATCCACTCAGGTCTAATTCCACTGTTGGGGCTTCTTGATCATTAGGATCGACTACCCTGATGATATTTGTTTTGGTGGTGGTATTTCCTACTACATCAGTTGCAGTTGCTATCACTTCAAATAATCCGGCGCGATCTGGGGTAAAGGAAGCGGTGTAGATTTCCCCTGGTTGAATATTTTCTAAATTTAAAGTTAAGGAAGTGCCATTAACTGATAAATCAAGGTTTGCTAGTCCCGTACTATCAAATCCCTGAATTTGTAAGCTAAGAGTATCTCCTAGGTTAATAACGTTACTGTTAAATCCTAGATTGACTTGTGGGAGTGCTGTATCAGTTCCACCATTACCATTACCACCGTCACCTGTACCGCCGTCATCAATGGCACCGGGTGTGCCTATATTTAAGAAGAACGATTGTTGCGATCGCTCACCTTCTGCATCGGTAGCAAATACTGTAATGGGGAACTGTCCCACTTGTTCTGTTGTTGGTAGCCATTGAATTAATCCTGTTTCTGGGTCAATAGTTATACCATCAGGACTACCAGGACGCAAACTGTAAGTAATAGTTGTTCCTTCAGGATCAATGGCATTTACATCATATTCATAGAGTTGATTAGGATTCCCCAGTCGAACAGGATTAGAACTAAAGATTGGTTTTTGGTTCTCGTTAACTGCAATTACAAAGCTTTGAGTATCTGAACCACCCCGACTATCGACCACCTTGACAGTAATTGTCTGCTCACCGATTTGATCTTTGGTAGGATTCCAGGTAAGTAAACCTGTGTCGAGAGCAACACTTACCCCTTCTGGTGCTTCTGCTAAGAAGAAAGTTAGCGGATCATTTTCTGCATCAGTGGCGGTGACTTGGTAAGTGAGATTTTGCCCAATTCTGATGGTTTCAGGTGCAGTTGAGGTAATTATGGGTGCTGTATTCTCTCCGCCAGCTGCAACGACTTGAACTTGATAGCTTTGAATTGTTTGCGCTCTGCGATCGTCTGTCACAGCAACTTCAAACTGGTATAAACCCGTAGTCGGAGGTGTCCAATCAATCCGTCCTGTTGTAGCATTTATTGTGGCTCCGGTGGGTGCATTCACCAGACTATAGGTAATAGGGTCTCCATCTGGGTCGATGGCTTGAGCAAGGTAAAAGTAATTCTGATTAATTGAAACAGGAATTGAACCTAGAACAAACCCCGTTTCCGGTCGCACAAAGAAAATTTCAAAACTCCGAGCTAGTCCATCTCCAGTGATCTGAGTGTCAAAATTAACTGTACTACCAGGATTTACTCCAAAAATGGGGCCAGTTAGGTTTTCGACATTCAAATTAGGGTCAGTGACTAACAGAGTAATTGCTAATTGTTCATTAATATCTTGTGCTTTTCTGTTGACAAAAGCTTGAGTAAAGGAAACAGCATTATCACCACCTTCTCTTAGCTGATTCAAATCCCATGCTACACCATCATTTGCCCAAACTAAATCGATATAGTCTTCTTTGACATCGAAATTACTACCAAGAAATACTGGTGGTGCAAAAGAAAATTTGCCTCCATTGGTGGTAATAAAACCGCCTGAACCATCAGGAATATAAGATAATCTATTAGCATCAACCCCTAAAGGATTATTACCTAATTCGTCAATAAATATAGCATTGACAACTGCATCTAAAAGAATATCTTTGTTAATTAGTTGAGCTAAAATATTCTCCAAGTTTAGACTATTATTAACAATAGCCCGGTCTTCATCAGTGACCAAAATTATATTAGCAATTGCGTCTTCACGAAAAGGTAATTGCAGAGCAGCATTAATTCCCAAATAACCATCTTCTGTTCCCCCTTGAGAGATACTCAATGAATTTGTGGCATTGGATAGTTGAGCAGCAGTGCCAAAAATTCCCTCATTAGGTTTAATAATAAGTTTTTGTCCACTCATCCCTGCAAACTGAAAGACTTGTGACTCACTAGGAAGCACAATTTTCCCAGTCAAGTCATTTGGTACAGTCAGATTTGGTATAATCTCTAAAACTTGGAAGCTATAGTCACCAGTTATGTCTCCTGGATTTCTGACTCCACTGTTAATCACCAAGGAATAAGTACCTGATTCAAAGAGAGTGAAGGGAGTTGCATTATCCCTATCAACCCTCAAACGATCAAAGATGCGAGTACCTGAAGGACTCACCAGTGCCACTTCAATAGCTGATGCGGTTGATTCTAAGCCATCAAACCAAATTTGTTGACCGGCTACCCCAGTAAATTGGTAAATGTCCGTCTCCCCTGGTTGACTTAAATCCCCTGTAATTACTTCGCCATAATTAATCGCCACTGTTGCCCTTTGGTGTGTGACAATTTCCAAGCTGAAGTTAACTGGATTAGCACTATTACTATTTAGTAACAGTGTATAAGTGCCATCACCAGGGAGTACCGCAGAGAAATCTTGCGGGAAGGAACGATTACCAAGGTCGGCATTACCAGATCCTAAAAGTGTCCATGAAACAGAGTTAGTACCTGTTAAAGCATTAAAGAACAGTTCTTGTCCGGCATTTCCGATGAACTGATAAACATCTGTTGCTAAACCAGAAATTGTCCCGTTAACTAAATTATTTAAGTCAATGGTAGTTGTTGCTGTGTCCAGGTCGAGCAGTCGGAAACTGTAGTTGTCTGTGCGCTCGCCTGCGGTAATGATCAGAGAATATTCACCGGATTCGGTTAAAATTAGAGGATTGGAATTGCGATCGCTCCGGGTATTACCCAATACTTGCACACCAGTAGGACTAACCAAGCGGGCATTAGCATTTAAAGTTGTAGAACCCAGTCCATCAAATAGAATCCGTTGCCCAGCATTAGCATTAAATCGATAAATGTCTTGTTGACCGACTTTGGTTAATGAGCCAGAGATGGTTTCCCCGATAGTTAATGTTGATTCTGGAATTTCTACATTTACTACCTGCACACTAAAGTTAAAAGCATTAGCACTCGTACCATCAAACATCACAATATAAGTGCCATCTGCGGGAAGTGTAGCGGTGAAGTTATTAGTTATACTACTTTCACCTAGTTGGATATGCTCTGGACTATACAATCGCCAGCTACCCGAACCACCCGTTGCAGAAATGCCATCGAAAAATAGCTGTTGCCCTGCTGTCCCTGTGAATTTATAGATATCTCTACCCCGACCGATACTAAGGCTTCCATTAAAGACAGTATCTAAAGGCAATGGTGTTGCATCATCTATGTTCAGAATACGGAAACTGTAATCTCCTAACGCCCCAATTGTGGTGACGGCAACAGAGTAAGTTCCCGATTCTGGTAATATTAATAGCCGAGCAAAATCATTAGTTAATTGCTGATTAGATAAAAGTAGACTGCCATCTGGGGCTACTAATCGAGCGCGTAGATTGTTGGAAGATGCTGTCAATCCATCAAAGACAATACGAGTGCCAGCAGGTGCATCAAAAGTGAAGATATCTTCTTGATTTGAAGCAGTTAAAGTCCCTGTACGAATACTACCAAAGCCACTGGGAGTAATAATACTGGTGGGGGTGCTGATATCTGTAACGTTAAAGGTGTAACTGATGGGATTGTTACTGCTGCCTTCAATTAATAAGGTATAAGTCCCATCAGTGGGTAAGACGGCAGTGAAATCATCTAAGCGGGTATTTCTGGCTATAAATTCGTTAGCAGTGGGGCCATAAAGACTCCAATTACCACCAAAGGAGTTACTCACGGCAATCATGTCAAACAGCAGTTTTTGACCTGCCATGCCTTCAAAGGTATAAAGTTCTGTTGCCAATCCTGGAGTGATGGTACTGTTGACATCGACTCCCAATGTCAGAGAATTGGCATCAGCGATATCTAATAACCGGAAGCTATAATTCCCACTAACGTTATTACCATTGACAATAATGTGGTATGTCCCAGTTTCCGGGAGTGTGACTATTCCTGAATCCCTATCAGCGCGGATTGAATTGAACAGGGTTTGACCAGTTGGACTTGCCAAACGGACACTTATATTAAAGGAGTCTGAAGCCAACCCATCAAATCGAATGCGCTGTCCAGCATTCCCAGAAAAACGATAAATATCTTTTTCTTCTGTACTTCCTACAGTTCCAGATATGGTATTGCCAAGGGTAATAGTAGTTTCTTCAATGATTTGTTCAGATACTTTAAAAGTAAAGGAACCACTACTATTCCTTTCTAATAAGAGGGTATAAATTCCGTCCGTTGGTAAAGCAACAGTTAAGTTATTACTGATGGATGCTTGCGCTAATCTTGTATTATCTGGTGCGTGTAATTGCCAATTGCCGGCGACTGAGCCAGAGATAGAATCAAAAACGAGTTGTTGCCCTGCTGTTCCAGCAAAGGTGTAAAGCTGAGTTTGTAAAGCCACATCAAATGTGACATTGATTTCTGTTGATGTAGCAACTTCAGAGGTGATATCGGTGGCGTTAGTAATGAAATCCAGCACTTGGAAGCTGTAATTACCGATTTGATCTGCACCACTGATGACTAAAGAATAGATACCTGACTCTGGTAAAATCAATTGGTTGGAATTGCGATCGCTTCTAGTATTACCAAATATTTGTACCCCTGTCGGACTTACTAATTGAGCCACCATACTGGTTGAATCTGCACTCAAACCATCGAACCAAATGCGTTGTCCAGCCGTGCCTTCCAGGAAGTAAATATCTTCCTCCCCGGCTTCTCCTAGGTTTCCAGTGACAATATCTCCAATTGCTAACGTTGCTTGCTGCGTTTCTGGAGTTACTAGCCTAAAGTTGTAGTTAACTGGGTTGTTGCTGGTACTACGAAGTATCAAGGTATAGGTTCCAGTGCTGGGAACAGTCGCTGTAAAGTCTCGTAAAGAAGTATTGCTTCCTAGGAGGCGATTATCTGGGGAATAAATAGCTGCTGTAATCGATTGATTAGCGGCTGAATCAAAATAAAGTCGTTGTCCTGCTGTGGCATTAAATTGAAAGACTTCTGTAACAAGTCCAGAGGAAATCGTGCCAGTTATCTCAGTATTCAGAACAATCTCTGTAGCCGCCGAATTAAACTCTAGTAGTTGGAATCCAAAATTTCCCCCAGCATTTCCCCCAGTCACAATCAGTGAATAAGTACCCTCTGTTGACAATAAATGGGGTCCGTTGTCGTCGCTAAGACGCACATTATTAAAAATGTTATTACCATTGGGACCTACTAAACGGGCGCGAATATCATTAACAGCACTAGAATTTAAACCATCAAAGAAAATCTGAGTCCCCGCAGGTGCATCAAATGTCAAGGTTTCTTGAGCTTGAGGCGCAACAGTGCCAAAAAATGGAGTATTGAAATTAGTTAAGGCAATTTCTGTAGGATCAGTTAAAACGGCATTCAAGTTATACTCAATCGGCAACACTGATGTTCCTGTCGGATTGATAACAACTGTGTAAGTACCATCGGCTGACAAGTTAAATTTTAGTTGAGGGTTACTAATGAATGCTCCAAAGCTACCAGAAGCAACTAACTGATTACTAGGTCCATATACTGAAACCTGGGTTTGGTCTGCTAGGTTAAAAATTCGAGTTTGGTTAGTATAACCAATCAAACTATAACGATTATCTGTAATCCCCCGTGTTTGCAGTGCTGCATCCAATTCCAGCACCATGTCAGTGAGCCAATCATGCTCCTCTGCCATTGAACCAGATTCATCCACTACAAATACAATGTCTGCTTGTCCGCCAGTGGATATTCCCCCACTTGGTAGCCTTAAAGATATTGGTATTGTGGTTGTTTCTCCATTAGCAAGGCTCAAGGAAATCAGTTCCGGGTTGACATTTCCTGTAGCTGTGTTGGGAACTGCTATGGCAAAATCAGTGATGGGATCGCTAACAAAAATCGGGGCGTTATTTATGAGTCTGTCTTGAACTGTAATTGTAAAAGATTGAGTATCTTTTAAGCCTCCCGCATCACTCACTTGAATGATGACTGTGTTATCTCCTAACTGTTCATTAATGGGATTCCACAACAGAAGTCCTGTTTCCACTTCAATGGTTAAACCATCAGGTGCTGCAATCAAGGAGAAAATTAATGAATCTCCGTCAGGGTCGATGGCTGTGGGTTGATAGCTATATTCTGTGCCAATCTTGCCCTCAATAATCGGTGAGGAAGTGAACTCAGGAGGACGGTTTTCAATAAAATTAGGAATTTCTACAGTAAAAGTTTGAGTATCTGTCCGCCCACGACGATCACTGACTTCTACACTGAAGTTATAGGAAGGTTGCAAAATTCCTGAAGGTGTGAAACGAAGTATGCCATTTTCATCAATCTCCGTCCCTTGTACGATATTCAGCAGGGTATAGGTAAGCGGATCATTATCGGGGTCAATGGCGATGATTTCATAAGTGTAGGTTGTTTGGTTTGCAGTATCAAATATCGTTTCAGGGGTACTGATAATCTCTGGTGCGCCGTTAATTCCTTCCCTGGTGAAAAATTGCAGCGATCGCCCTTGATTTCCTGCTAAATCTACTGCTATGACTGTAAATGGGGCTTGACCTGCCACTGGCATGGTCACATCACTAAAGCTAAAGTTGCCTTGACTATCTGATGTAGTGATTTGTTCGGTTTCTAACAATACTACGGTTAACTCTGGCTCAGTTTGTCCTAACAGAGTGACAAATCTTTCCGTGGTAATACCATCTCCTAAAACTCCCGTATCACTTTCAGGAGCTAAAGCAAAATCTACAGGAGGGGGTGTGAGGTCAAGGATAAAGTTTACTATTGCTATGTCAGATTCTTGACCAGTGCTATTTATAGCTTTTAATTCCAGGCTGTATTCCCCATCTGGTAAAGCACCGTTACCTAAGATTTCGTACTCTGCTAAAAAGATGGTAAAACTACCATCTTCATTTAAAGCATTGCTAATATCAACAAAACCATTGCCGTTGAGATTCCCTAGTAAAGCAGTTGCACCTTGTGTTTGTCCAATGACAGTGGGGTTAAAAGTCAGGCGATCGCTGTTACTAACTCCAGTATCATTAGCAAGAGTTGCATTAATATCTGGAGGTGGAATATTTTCATTGACATTGATAATAAAGTTTTTGCTGTAAGTAAGGGAACTATCACTGGCATCTGTAGCTGTGAGGGTTAGGTTAACTGTAGTTTCGACTCCGTGATCTAAGCTGCGCTCATCTTTGAGTTTCAATAGAAGCGTCCCGTTGTCGATGACCACTTCAAAGCGATTATCATTGACAGTGACAGTGTTGTTTAAAAAAGCAGGGATTGTATCGGGGTCAATGACTGAAATTGTCCCTACTACCGCACCAACTACATTTTCCTCTACACTATCCCCATCCAGTAGAATATCCGTTGGCGCTTCATTGATATCAGCGATATTAATAGTAAATATCTGTTCAAAGAACAATCCACCCACGTCTGTTGTTTTCACCCGGATGCTATATACAGACTGGGTTTCAAAGTCTGGCGAGTCGATGATTCTTAGTTCATTATCAACGATGGTAAATGCTGTGTTATCTGTATCACCTTCCCCATTTACCAAGGTGTAAGTATGAATATCGGCGGTGTCACGGTCATCTGTGGTAAATGTGCCAATGAGATTATTATCTGGTACATTCTCAGCGATGATATTGTTACTCAGATTTAACGCTGTCGGTGGTTGGTTAACTTGCTGGGGTAATAGCTGGAATGTTTGACTAAATTCTCCTTGATTTCCTGCTAAATCTGTCGCTACTACAGTAAACAGATTACTTCCTAACTCTAGGGAAACATCACTAAAGGTAAACTGTCCTAATTCATTAGCAGTGGTACTTAATCCTGTGGTTTGTAGGGTGACAGTAATGTTTGGTTCTGTTGTTCCCACTAAGTTGACTATGGGAAATGTCGTCTGCAAATCCCCTATTGGTGGAGAATCAAAGTCTGGATCGAGTTGTAGGTTAAATATTGGTGGTGTTGTATCTAATACAAACTCTATAGTATAAACACTAGAAAGATTGCCTTTGCTATCTGCGGCTTGAAGTTTTAAGGTGTAAGCTCCATCGTTGAGTGTCCCACCATTAATTTGTGCTAGTTGTGCTGCGGTTAAGACAAATGTGCCATCTGATTGTAAGCTGTCGAGAATGTCTGCTGTGATTGGTTGAGCGTTTAACCCGGCTTGAAAACTAACTAAATCACTGGTGAAGTTGATTGTCCCGTTAATACTGGGGTCAAAGGTGAGGCGATCGCTCTCACTAATTCCGGTATCATTGATTAACCTGGCTTGGATTTGTGGTGGTTCTCCAGGATTGGGAATAAAGTGATTGGGATAGCTACTAAGTTCTTCTGGGGTGACGTTTTCTACATATATATATGGTCTGGGAGAAAGTGAACCGTGACCATCGGTATCTAAAAGGATGACTGTACCATTTGCATAGGTGTTGAATTTGATGTAACCATCAGCTATGGGGTTTAAACCTTGATATCCTACACTGCTTAATACTGTACTAAAATCAAAGGCATCTATTCTTAGTTCAAAGTCGGTGATGGTATCACCTGCATCCCTGATGCTTTGATAAACGAAGATATCACTACCCAATCCCCCTGTGATGATGTCTGCACCAAACCCGCCAATAATGCGATCGCTCAATGGTGTACCTGTTAAAACATCACGTCCACCTGTCCCAACAATTTCGTTAACCAAATTAACTGCTGGTGATGTTTCCACCAGAGGATCTACTAGCGAATGTAACCCAGAAAGATTAGTGTGAATAGGGAAATTCGGTACTAGGGTTGTAGGCGTAGGTGCCGGAATCTCTATATTTTCAGAAAGCAGTCCTCCCAGTTTTTCAGGCGACGGAAATAAAGATTGATCCAAAGGTGAATTTTGAGGAGCAAGGGAGGAGTTACCTTGGTCAAAAACGTTCAATTCGTTATACATTTGGGATTCCCACCCTAGTGTCTGGTTACATCGCTATGAGAAAGCGTCTGCACTTTTTGAGGTACTGTTTGATTGATGCTATAAATGCCTTCAATCCTGATTATTTGTCAATTTGTGGATGAACCAGAGACGTTGCCAGGTGTTACCTCACAAAGCTTCGAGTTTGAATCCACATGACAAACAACCATGTAAATCCGAAAAATTGAAGTAATCAGCTTTCCGTATTTATATGTGTACAAATAAAAATAAGTGCGAATTTACACTAAACAATAGAGATTATACTGTGTTAGCCACAAAGTATTTGCTAATTTTTTGTAAAGAGTAGGTAAATATCAGGACTTACCAAATACCACATTCGTAGGGTGCGTCAGTATAAATAATTTCTTGGTACAGCTAGGTTTTCTTGCACTGACGCACCCTACAAGATCTAATTAATGTTTTCAGATAACGATAAACCAGTACCACCGCGACGCACTTTAATTAATTCCGCACAGATACTAACTGCGATTTCTTCTGGCGTTAAAGCACCAATATCTAAACCAATGGGTGCATATATTTTGTGGAATTCACTCTGATTATCTAAAGTTTTGTAAACTGTACGGACTCGTTTTTGGCTACCAACCATCCCAATGTATTGTGCATTAATTTGACTGAGTATAGGTAATGCTTCTAAATCTTGTAAGTAACCTCTAGTGACTAAGGCAATATATAAATTAGGAATTTGTTGGATAATTTTCGGAATTTCCTGGATGGGTTTTGCTAATACCAAAGCAGCGTCAGGGAATCTTTCTTGGGTGGCGAAATCTGGGCGATCGTCTTGTACAATGATTTGAAAACCTGCTATTTTGGCAATCTTGGCTAGAAAAACAGCTATATGTCCAGCACCAATAATTAATAATGTTGGTGGTGGTAGTAATGGTTCAATTAAAATATTATTGTTTAACTGGGGTAAATCGGGAATATTATCTGTTGCTAAATAGGGTTGTTCATCTAAATTTAACGGCGTAATAATTGTCGCCGATTTCCCAGATGTTAAACTATCGATAATTTGGTTAACTAAGTTTAAGCTGTGATCACCAGACCATAACTCCAACCATACCAACATTGTGCCACCACAAACGCCTTGAATTTCGCGATGGGATGCGCCAGATAAATCAATTTCCACCAATTGTTTTGCACCAGTAGCTAATACTTGCAAGGCTGTTTGATAAACTTTGCCTTCTCCTGCACCGCCGCCAACTGTACCGTAAGTTTTGCCATCGGTACTGATGAACATTTTCGCGCCGACTTCTCTGGGTACGGAACCTGTGGTACTGGTGACAGTGGCTAAAACTACAGCACCTTGTTTTAAGGCTGCGGCTAGTTGTTGGTAGAAATCAAGCATGAATTGCTTGCCAAACTCTTTCAGGTGTCATGGGTAATTGGCGGAGTCTACAACCTGTGGCATGAGCGACGATGCTCCGCCCCGCCGTAGCCCATCGCATTCGCTATGCTAGGGGCTGTGCAATTAATAGTAATCTCATTGAAGAGAGCAGGGGGGGAGGAAGAAAATATGCTCGTGACATACTCTCCTGCTCCCCCTGCTTTCTTGTTGACAAAACTCAAGATGATCTCCCCCACCCTAGATGTTGTTATATTTACTTTACAAATTACCAAATCATTGTATTTATACGCTATAAGAAATAGATAAATTCCATACATTAAATCCAAGAGTTTCCTGTTTTATGAACGAAACAGAGCATTTAAGCAGGGGAAAGACGGCTCTGATCACGGGTGCATCTGGAGGGATTGGATATGAATTAGCGAAATTATTTGCTCATGATGGTTACAATCTTATATTAGTAGCCAGAAGTGCTGAAAAGCTATTGCAAATTGCTGAAGAATTCACAGCTAAATTTGGCATCAAAGTTGAAATTATTGTTAAGGATTTAGCAATACCCACAGCACCCACAGAGATTTTTACAAAACTACAACAAGCCGGGATCAAAGTTGATGTATTAGTAAATAATGCTGGTTTTGGCTCTTACGGATTCTTTCATGAAACTGACCTCACCAACGAACTAGAAATGCTACAGGTAAATGTGGTGGGACTCACCCATTTAACAAAGCTATTTCTCCAAGACATGGTGCAACAAGGCTCTGGCAAAATCTTAAATGTTTCCTCTGGTGCTGCCTTTCAACCAGGTCCTTTAATGGCGGTTTACTTTGCTACCAAAGCTTATGTATTATCATTTTCAGAAGCGATCGCCAATGAATTAGAAGGTACCGGTGTCACCGTCACAGCACTTTGTCCTGGGCCTACAGTCTCTGGTTTTCAGAAAAAAGCAGCAATGGAAGAATCTAAATTAGTGACTAGCCAAAAGAGTATGGATGCTGAAACTGTAGCTAAGATTGGCTATCGTGGCTTCATGTCTAACCAAAGGGTAGTTATTCCCGGTATTAAAAATAAGTTACTTGCAGAAGCCGTCAGATTTACACCCAGAAACTTGGTAGTAAAAATTTCCAGAAGTATAAATAGTAAATCATAAAAATTAACGTTTTTCTACCCAAAAAGGTGTTTATGGTGTTAATCTGTTGTCTAAAATTACCAAGGTATCAATTTTCCATTGACCACCTATGTAATTAGCTTTCTGAATTGGCTTTACTCAATCCTGAGATAAAGTAACAAAACGTAAAATTATTTACGAACTGGCATAAAACCCTAATTAACACTGATAAATCGATCAAGTCCACACAACCCAAATTGTAGGTTGATTTTTCCCTATTTATTATTACTAACCCCTCCTTAGATTTGCTGATTTTCAGGAATCATCTTGATGGGGATTGAAGAGCAACATTAGCATTGCGACAACATCCTGGCTAGTAAATCAGTTTTTGCCTTCGTCTTGAATCCAGATGAAGCCTATTTTGTTATGTCCATAATTATCAAGGATTAATACTAATGACTCGTTTATCAAGCCCAATTGAAAATTTAAAAAATCACTATACTGTTGTCATTGTGGGTTCTGGCTATGGTGGTAGTATTGCGGCTTCGCGCCTTGCACGGGCTGGGCAGCAAGTATGTATTTTAGAACGGGGCAAAGAATTTCAACCAGGAGAATACCCCAGTAACGAAGTCAAAGCCTTGGCAGAAATGCAAGTAGATTTACCCCATAAACACCTAGGTTCGCGTACAGGGTTATATGACTTTCATGTGAATCCAGATATTAACGTCTTCGTGGGTTGTGGATTGGGTGGTACATCCCTAGTTAATGCCAACGTATCATTACAAGCTGAACCCCGTGTGTTTGCAGATCAACGCTGGCCGAAAGCATTGCGTGATGATGTCGATACCTTATTAGCCCAAGGGTATCATCGGGCAGAGGAAATGCTCAAACCTACCCCATATCCCTCCAATTTTCCGGCTTTACCAAAACTAGAAGCTTTAGAAAAGTCTTCTGAATACTTGAATGAAAAGTTTTATCGTCCCCCCATCAATGTGACATTCCAAGATGGAGTGAATCATGTCGGTGTAGAACAAAAGCAATGTAATCTCTGCGGTGATTGCGTTTCAGGTTGCAACCATAAAGCCAAAAACACCGTGTTGATGAATTATCTACCGGATGCGAAAAACCACGGGGCTGAAATTTATACCCAGGTATCAGTCAAGCAAATTGAAAGACAAGGTGAACGCTGGCTAGTTCACTACCAAATCCTCAATGCTGGCAACGAAAAATTTAACGCCCCCACCATGTTTGTCAGTGCCGATATGGTGATTTTGGCGGCTGGTACACTAGGTAGCACAGAAATTTTACTTCGTTCTCAAGCCGCAGGTTTAGCCCTGTCCGACAAATTAGGGCATAACTTCACAGGTAATGGCGATGTCTTAGCCTTTGCTTATAACAACGAACAAGTAATTAACGGCGTTGGTTTTGGCGATCGCCCAGCCGATCAACGAGAACCTGTAGGGCCTTGTATCACAGGCATTATCGATATGCGCGAACAACCGCAACTAGATAACGGCCTAGTGATTGAAGAAGGGTCAATTCCCGGTGGACTAGCGCGGATATTACCCCAAACCTTTGCAGCTGCTGCCCGATTACTAGGTAAAGATACTGACCAAGGTTTAGGCGATCGCATCGGAGAAAAAATGCGCGAAGTCGAGAGTTTAACTCGTGGTGCTTACACCGGTGCAGTCCGTAATACCCAAACCTACCTAGTCATGACTCACGATGATGCAGCCGGACGGATGTATCTAGAAAATGACCGTCTCCGCATTCAATGGCAGGGAGTAGGCAGCCAACCTATTTTTCAACGAGTCAATAATCGCCTCACAGAAGCCACCCAACCCCTAGGCGGTACACAAATTCCCAACCCCATCTGGACTGATTTCTTTGGTCATGACCTAGTTACAGTCCATCCATTGGGCGGCTGCATCTTAGCCGAGGATGCCGAACAAGGTGTAGTCAACCATAAAGGACAAGTATTTGCCAGCAATCAAGGCACAAACGTCTACGAAAACCTCTATGTTGCCGATGGTTCAGTAATTCCCCGGACATTAGGAGTAAATCCACTACTAACCATCTCCGCCATAGCTGAACGTTGTTGCGCCCTAATTGCCCAAGACCGAGGCTGGACAATTAACTATGATTTGTCTACTGTGCCGAGCCTCCCCAAAACACCAGCCAAAGTGGGAATTCAATTCACAGAAACCATGCGTGGCTACTTTTCCCGCACAGTGCAAGACAACGACTACCAACGGGGCGCACAGCAAGGAAAACAAGAAAACTCACCACTAGACTTTACCATCACAGTCATCTCTGATGATTTGGATCATTTCCTCGATCACCCCGACCATCCTGCCAAAGTCATCGGTACAGTGAAAGCTCCCATGCTATCGGCAGAACCGCTTACAGTCAAAAACAGCGAATTCAACCTGTTTGTTGTGGATGAAAACCAATACAAAACACGACAAATGCTATATCGGTTAAATATGACCTCCCAAACAGGACAAACATATTATTTAAAAGGCTTTAAGCATATCCATGATGACCCAGGATTTGATGTTTGGTCTGATACCACCACCTTATTTATCACAATTCATGATGGGGACAGCGACAATCATCCCGTCTTAGGTCAAGGCATTCTCAAAATTCAGCCTTTAGATTTCATTAAACAAATAACTACCCTCAAAATTACCAACGCCTCTAGTGTCGGGGAACGCCTGCAAGCCGTAGACCGATTCAGCCGCTTTTTTGCTGGTGTATTGTCTGAAGTTTATATCTAACAAATATTTAATATGCAAATTGACTTTCATCACGGTGTTACCTACGTTGTCGCCCGACTCGCTGGATTTGAACATGACGCTGCTAGTATTATTGCTTACAGCGCACAATATGTAGATGATGCCACCAACGACGGCTTCATCCAGTTTGATAACGGAGCCATGTTCAGCCGGATGAGTTCCGCCCATAAAATGCTCGACTACCGGAACTTTGAGCAACTAGCCAATTACCGCGTTTGGATTCCGTTTCATTTTTTACCGGGAAATGGAGGATTACCCGCAGGGCAAGACCCACCAGGAAACTTTATCGAGAAGCTGATTTGTCGTCCCAACAGCTACGTAGCACAAGAAATGGTCAAGGAGGCCATAGACCGCCGTCATCTTCCCTATGCACTACATCGCCTAGGCATAACCATGCACGTATATGTTGATACTTGGGCGCACCAAGGTTTTGCGGGAGTCAATCATCGCGTCAACGATGCCAGAAACCTTATCGATGGAGATGGAAAACCCGATCGCAGCCTCATGGATAGACTCAAAAACTACTTCGTGAATGAAGCCTTACCCCTCGGACATGGTGCAGTTCTCAGCCATCCTGACAAACCCTTTTTACGTTGGGGTTACTTCAACGGCCGCGGCGAACAAATCACCAGAAATAACCCCAAAGACTTCTTAGAAGCTGCCAACCAAATGTGCAGAGCCTTGCAACGGTACATAGCAGGCAATCCAGAAGCCCAAGTTCCCGGACTACCAGAACCAGACAAAACCCTCATTGCCCTGCTGCTAGAGAACATCACAGACGATAACGGTCATGTGCGGCATCAAAAATGGCAATCTGCGATCGCAGACGGTAAATTCAGCTTTGGCCAAGCCGAAATTAACTACATTCCTAAAGGCAAAGGTTCATGGAAATTCCAGTCTCTCGGCACAGAAAAAGCCATAGACAGAGGCGACGAAAAATTTCTCTATCATCCCAGCTTTTTAACCAGTAATTGGAAACTATTTCACGACGCATTAGAAGCCCATCACTTCTACATCGTCCACGATTTATTACCCAAGTATGGGATCTGCGTTGCCTGATTATTTGTAGGGGAGCAGGGGAGCAGAGGAAGTAAATTCTTCCTTGTCTCCCCAGTCCCCAGTCCCCAATCCCCAGTCCCCAGTCCCCAGTCCCCAGTCCCCAATCCCCAATCCCCAATCCCCAATCCCCAAAACTTTTTCATCAGCGAGGTATCTAATGGTCACAACTACCACCAAAAAAGTAGGAATTCAGTTCACCGAAACCATGCGTGGCTATTTTTCCACTGCCGTTAAAAACGACGACTATCAAAAAGCAGCCCAGCAAGGAAAACAAGAAAATTCCCCCTTTGAATTCACCCTCACAGTCACTTCCGATGATTTAGACAAGATGCTTCAGGAAGAAGGACACTCAGCCAAAATGGTTGGCAGCGTCACTGCGCCTGCTTTAGCATCTGCACCCCTAAAAGTTACTGATGGCGAATTTAACTTATTTATTGTTGATCCCAACAGCGTCAACACACGCCGCATGGTCTACAACATGACCATGACTGCCCAAGATGGTAAAGTTTATTACTTAAATGGTTTCAAAGTCATACACAACGATCCTGGGTTTGACATCTGGTCAGACACCACCACACTTTACATCACTGTATATGACGGTGACAGCCTCAACAGCCCCATTTTTGGACAAGGCATTTTACATATTCAACCAGCAGACTTTCTGCGCCAGATGTCCACCTTGGAAGTTACGAACACCAGCAGCATTACACAAAAAATAGAAGCAACTGCACGCTTTGGTAAGTTCTTTGCTGGTGTCCTGTTTAACCTTTATGGTGGTATATTTGCCCCCTCAAAAATATTTAACCCCGATGCACCACCCCGCCAAAAACGTCCTTTGCGGATGTCTGCGCCCCAAGTGCATTTTTTCAACACTACAGATGGAGTGCAACTGCGACTGATTCGCTATCAAGGCGGGACAAAAGGGCCTGTGATGCTAGCACCCGGTTTTGGAACTTCCACCTTGGCATTTTCCATTGATACCGTAGAAACCAACCTACCAGAGTTCCTTTACGCTCATGGCTACGATGTTTGGCTATTTGATTATCGAGCCAGTGCCGATTTACCCTCAGCCAGCACTCAGTTTTCCGCCGATGAAATCGCTCTTTACGATTGGCCAGCAGCAGTTGAGCAAGTACGTACCATTACCGGAGCAGAAACAGTGCAGGTAGTAGGTCACTGCGTGGGTTCCATGTCCTTTTTTATGGCCATGCTAGCCGGACTGCAAGGCGTGCGTTCCGCCGTCTGTTCCCAACTCACCACCCATCCCAAATCCGCAACACTCAACGAAGTCAGAGCAGGTTTGCGCCTCGCTTCTTTTCTCACAGTGTTAGGGGTAGACACTCTTGACCCAGACTACGATACCAATGCCAATTGGCAAGATAAACTTTACGATGCGGCTTTAAGACTATATCCCACCAAAGAACCCTACAATAACCCAGTTGACCGCCGGATTTTGTTCATGTACGGCGAAGTTTACAAAATTGCCCAACTCAATGAAGCCACCCATGATGCAGTCCATGAAATATTCGGTCTTGCTAATTTAACCTTCTTCAGACACATATCCTTAATCATCCGAGAGGGTCACATTGTCAACAAAGATGGTAAAGATGTTTACCTGCCCCACCTGGAACGTCTAGCCATTCCCATCGCCTTAATTCACGGCGCAGATAACAACTTTTTCCTCCCTGAAGGTTCAGAAACCACTTACAAAGTCTTGTGTGAGAAAAACGGTAGCGACTTATACGTGCGTCATGTCATTCCCGGCTACGCACACATGGACTGCTTCATGGGCAAAAACGCCGCCAAAGACATCTTCCCCACCATCCTAACCGAATTAGAAAAGTTTAATTAGTCTCATAATCAACTCTCCGCGCCCCTTTGCGTTTTTCTCCATTCCCTCATCTCCAACCCCAAAAGGTAACTCAACATGGTCGCTGAACCTCTAACACCCGATACCAAACAACACCCCGGCTTAAAAGAACTATTTAACTACCCATTGATGAGCGCGATCGCAGAACGCCGCACCCGTCGATTAGCCCGTGGTGCTTCCATCTCAGCCGGAGAACTCAGCTATACCAGCCCCAATCAACCAGAACCTCTCAGCCCCCTAGAAGAAGCAATTTTAGTCGTATCCACAGGGATGACCGGCATCACCACCCACGATGGCCCCTTGGATAAACCAGAAGGCGGGAAAGAATTAGGTACACCCTTTCTCAATATCATTGCCCGTTCTGGTAGTAGTGCCGATAACTGCCAAGCCACATCCTTTTTCATGATCAACGATGAAGGGATTTGGCTAATCAGACGACTCAAAGGACGGGAAGCCTTAGCCGCCCTGGGGGATTTACCACCCAGATGGCAGGATTGGTCAGAAGAACACTGGCTGAAAGCGGCAGCGGCCGTCAAACATCGAATTAGCGATCGCCGTCTCGATTTCCCTAGAGACTATCCTTATTACTTAGGCTGGAACAAACAAATTTCTAACCTTCCTGGTACAACCCTATTTTTCCCAGTCGTGGACTGCACATGGCAATATATCAACGTCCTACTCATCCTCCTTTCCGAACCAGAAGGACAAAAACCTTTATTTATCGATGACTGGCAAAAATTCCGCCCCAGAACTTGGGCAGACTGGAAAGCTTGGATTGGAATGCACTTAGGTATCAGTCCCAAAATTCCTTATCAACCCATTGGTGGAATTGACCGCGCCCAAGGCGGCTTCGTCAATCCCAACAACACCGTCCCCTTGGGACTCGCCCACGTCATGCGTACTGACCATGAGTGTTTCTTTCTGTTACAAAACTTAATGCTCATCGGTCAGGCTATGGGTCTTGGCGGTTGGGTACATGGCGCAGTCTTCCAACCCTATATTCTGGAACGTAACCCCGCCAAAGAGTGGTACGGCTTAGGATTCCGTATGGAACCACCAACCCCCAAAAATAACATTTGGGCCCCACCACCTGCAACTCAACCCAACCCCGTTGGTATTGATGGCGTATTAGAGGGACTTTGCCCCCCCTACGTTAAGTCTATGGATGAAGCTGTTGATCGCGTGCTTGAGGCCAAATACGGCAACCAAGGAGCCTACGGCGACAAAGAAGTATTCGCCCGTTCCTATCAAAACCAATCCAGTGCCGAAGCCTTTCTCCGGAAAGCCGAACCCCACTCCAAAGAGACAATTCAGTACACCAAAGATATCTGTAACTATATCTACGAAACCTACGGGCGCTTCCCTGCCCATATCGATGCCTTCTTTGTTCCTGGCATCTGGCTGCAATTTAGCAACCTAGAGTTGGAATATTACCAAAAATATTACGATCCCGCTTTATTCAGTCGCCAAGCTCAACATGATGAGCTTTGGGGCAAGCAGTAAGAAGCAGGGGAGTAGAGGAGCAGAGGGGCAGAGGGGCAGGGGAGGCAGGGGAGGCAGGGGAAGCAGGGGAAGCAGGGGGAGAGAAATCCCATGCCCTATGACCAATCCCCAATACCCAATACCCAATCCCCAATCCCCACCAATAAATTTAATTTTGTCTAAACACTAATGTTTAAAGAGTTTAAAGGAATTAAGATTGCTGCTATCTCCCTTGTATCGATATTGCTAGTGGGGTTTCTCGGATTTTTATACCTAGAATCAACTTGGGCTAAACCCGTATTTCGGACACCCCAAGACGCATTTATCCACGGCACTATCGGTACTGAGTTAGCACCTTTACCAGTTTTTCAAGTGTTGCCAGATTTATTCCCTGACCAATTTCAGCCCGCAGGGGAAGCAGCTGGGGATTGGACACAGCAATTTGGATTTATCAAAAGTAAGCCGGGAGAAAACGAAGGCTTACCCGTAGGTTTTAGTATTTCCAACTATCAACCTCAATCGGGAAAGCCCTCCCCTGTCAGATTTGTTGGTTTTAGCTGTGCATTGTGTCATACATCGAAAATTAGAAGAACTCCTGAAGACCAGGGCGTAATTGTCACAGGTATGGGGAGTACAACATTAGACTTGTTTGCTTGGGTAGACGCATTTAAAACCGCCATTTTGGATGAAAAACGCCTTACCCTAGAAAACATCGCTCAAGCCTATGAAGCCAAGTTCCAAAAACCTCTAGGCATTATCGATAAAACCGTCATTAGTTTTTGGTTATCAACTGCACGAAGTCAAGTCACAGCCACACTACCTAAATGGGATGCTCCTTATAGTGGTAAAGACTTACGAAACTCCGAGTTAGAACCCATTGGCCCGGCTCGTACCCAACCTTTTAAAGAGTTGGTACACTTTACGATGGATCGCCCTGGTGCTTCTGATAAGTCTTATTCCAAGTTGCCATCATTGTACGAACAGAAAAATCGTGAGTGGGCGCAATATGACGGTAGCATTAAAGACCGCCTCAGCCGCAGCGTTTTAGCAGCTGTCGCAGCCGGAGCTACCCCAGATAACCTATTAGTACCGGAAATTTCCCATAACGTTACCCAAGCCATTGAATACACCCTGGACTTGCAAGGGCCGAAATATGCTGAAGTCTTTCCCGAACAGGCTGCAAAAATTGACCCCCAGAAAGTAGAACGTGGTCGTGCTGTCTATCAACAAAATTGCGCTACTTGTCATGGATATCGCAATCAAGAAGATAACAGTTGGATTCCTGGCGAACTCCAAGGGCAGGTTGTACCCATCGCCGCCATTAAAACCGACCCCGAACGCTTGAAATATCGCTATTACGATGAACTCCCAGATGCAGTAGTGAATTACTTTCCTGAAGGTCATCCTTTCCGACCCAAACGGGAAAACATCAGACCAGGCCCAGCCGGAGATACCAAAGGTTATATTAATGCTCCCTTGGAATCAGTATTTGCCCGCGCTCCCTACTTGCACAATGGCAGCGTCTTGACCTTAGCAGAACTAATTAATCTCAAACCCCGGCGCAACATTGTTTATCGCGGAGACAATGTTTACGACCCAGTAAACGTGGGCTTGGCATCACCAGACGCACCCGATGACCAACACTACTTTAAATTAGACACCAGCGTTAAAGGCAACTCCAACCAAGGACATGACTACCCCTGGCCTTATCACGGAACAGGTTGGGACAAAGCAGCACTAGAAGATTTATTAGAGTATCTCAAGACTCTTTAAAATCTTTGCTAGCAACACACACCTTGGGAGACGCGATTAATCGCGTCTCTACAAGAGATATCAATCATTGCAAAATTTTTTAGCGGTATTCTTTGCTCCTTTGCGCCTTTGCGCGAACTTTCCTCTTATGTTCATTTTCTTAGAAATTAATTTAATACAACCAGATAAATTGGCTGAAAGTTTAGGTCTTGTTGCTGTTTTGTCCATAGTAGCCTTACTCATGCGATCGCACTACTTCCCCAAAGGCAGCAACCCAAACCTACCCCCAGGCTCCTATGGTCTTCCCCTCATCGGTGAAACCATTCCCCTAGCCCTAGATATCCATAGCTTTTACCGCGAACGCGTGCAGAAGTATGGCCCCATCTTCAAAACCCACCTCTTCGGTAAACCCGTCATCATCTTTAACGGCCCAGAAGCTTTTACCTTCTTTCTCAACCAAGAATATTTCACCCGTGCCAATGCTAGCCCCAAACCCATACAAGAACTATTAGCCTGGGATGCCTTACCCTTATTAGATGGTGATGAACACCGGCGACGCAAACGGATCATTCTCCAAGCTTTTACACCCCAAGCCTTTGATCAATACATCCCCCTGATTGAACAAACAGCTAATTACTACCTCCCCCGTTGGGAAAAGTTAGGTAGTTTTGTCTGGTTAACTGAATACCGCAAATTCAGCGCCTCTTTAACCAATGCCTTATTTATTGGCACAGCGCCAGGGGCAAGCAGTGAGGCTGTAGGCGAAATCACCGACACCTTTATCAAAGGTTTCTCTGCCATACCCATTAACTTAGGTTTTAATGCCTATGGCAAAGCACTAAAAAACCGGGATTGGTTACTTAATTATATTGACCAAGCAATTGAGCAACATCGTCAGCAACCCCGTAAGGATTTGCTGGGTTTGGTATTAACATCTCGCGGTGAGGATGGTAGTACCCTCACAGATGACCAACTCCGCCGGGAGGTGATGCACCTATTTTTTGCGGCTTATTCCGGTTTTTACGTAGCCCTGACACTGCTGTCTCTCACCCTAGCCAAATATCCAGAGATGACCGCACGCGCTAGAAAAGAGGTGAATCAATATGTGCCTGATGGGGCGCTGGATATGGCCAAGTTGCAAAAGCTGGTGTATCTAGAACAAATCACCAAAGAAATCCGCCGCTTCTACCCCATTAACGCCGCAACCTTTTTTGGTCAGGTAAAACAAGACTGTGAGTTTCATAACTTCCGTATTCCCAAAGGTTGGGGTGCTGTTGCCGGAATTCATACCACTATGCAAATGCCCCAAGTGTTTGCTGAACCACAGACTTTTAAACCCTGTCGCTTTGCCCCAGAAAATTTTGCGACTTTACCAGAAAATAGCTACGTTCCCCAAGGGGGTGGCCCGCGAGATGGTCATCGTTGCGCTGGTGAAGATTTAGTGACTGTGCTGTTACAAGTGATGGGGGTATATTTGCTACGTCGATATACCTGGGAACTACCACCACAGAATTTGGAATTTAACCAAGATTTATTTCCCACTCCAAAAGATGGCTTAAAGGTCAAGTTTGGGATTCATCAACAGGCAGTTTAGAGGAAAAGATCACCGTGAACATAATAATTGGGCTGATTGTGATGATTGTACTGGGGGCTGTGTTGGCGATCGCTAATTCGGCCCGGTTAGTGATTGCACCCAAACGGCAGCGACTTTGGACTAACCCCAAGCAAGCATTAGGTTTGGGTTATGAAGATGTGGAGTTTCCTGCCCAAGATGGTATCCGTCTCAAAGGTTGGTTCATCCCTGCGACTCACACCCCAACGGCAACTGCGATTATTTTACATGGTTGGCCTTGGAACCGCATTGGCACTCAAGCCAACGACCCCATCGGAGATTTACCCGGCAGTAAAGCCATTAATATTTTTCCTTTGACTAAAGCCTTACATGACCAAAACTATAACGTCCTGATGTTTGACCTCAGCAATTTTGGTGAAAGTGAAGCAAGAATTCCTGTCACCTATGGCGTATTAGAAAAGCGTGATTTGTTGGGAGCCATCCGCTACGTTAAAAGTCGCTCTGATGTAGACCCCAAGAGCATCGTCACCGTTGGCTTTTCTATGGGAGGCAACACCGTCATCTATACCCTGCCCGAAACCACAGATATCAAAGCTGCGGTGACTGTACAGCCTAACACTTCCTCCGTATTTGGGGAACGCTACCGCGCTGATCGATTTGGGATGTTAGGTAAATTAATTAACATCCCCGTGGAAATGCTCTATCGTTTAGCAGGCGCTCCCAAAACTGCCTACCTCCAGCCTGTTTATGCTGCTGCCGCTATCCGCAATACTCCTGTATTTTATGTACAAGGAACTGGTGATCAGTGGGGTAGTGTTGCCGATGTAGCTAGTATGGTAGCAGTTACACCCAATGCCGTAGAACCTCTTTATCCAGAAACAGACCACCGTTTTGGTGCTTATCAATACGTAGTAGATCACCCAGACACGGTACTAAATTTTTTCAAGCAGTATCTCTAAATGAGGGAAAATGCGGATTCACGCCATTCAAAGTGGACTGGTAAGTATCAAAACCTGTCAATGTTACAGCAAAGGTCACGGTGCCATGCGTCTAGTCAATACCATCCTTGACCGCAATTGGACTGCACCTTTACCGATTTATAGCTGGGCAATTGAACATCCAGAAGGAATTATCTTAATTGATACAGGTGAAACAGCACGCACTTTAGAACCGGGTTACTTTCCTTGGTGGAATCCTTATTTTCAATTCAGCATTAAACCATGTTTGCAACCAGAAGATGAGGTGAATTCTCGGTTGCGTGCTGTGGGGATTGCACCAGAAGATGTCAGGTGGGTGATTCTAACCCATATGCACACAGACCATATCGGCGGTCTACACCATTTTCCTAATGCTGAAATTATCATTTCTCGCCGAGAGTATGAGTTGACTGGTGGTTGGGGAGGACAGCTAAGAGGCTATTTAACTCAGCGTTGGCCTGATTGGCTTGACCCTTGCTTAATCGAGTATGAGCCAAAACCGATTGGGCCTTTTGCCGAAAGTTTCACGCTGACAAAGGCTGGAGATGTTTGCTTAATTCCCACAGCAGGGCATACTGGGGGGCATTTATCAGTTCTGGTGCAATTGGATGGACTATCCTTATTTTTTGCTGGAGATGCTTCTTATACACAGCAACTCTTGTTAGATCAGATTGTGGATGGTGTGGCTCAAGATGAAGCCAAATCTCGCCAAACACTACAGTTAATTTTGCAGTACGTACAAGAATTTCCTACGGTTTATCTTCCCAGTCATGACCCGGACGCAGCTTTGCGGTTAGCGGAACGCAGTATCGTTTCTGTGTAGTTATTGGCACTTTTACTATCACTACTTTAGGAGTTATATTCATGTCCAAACTGAGCAAACTAGCACCTTTACCAGAATCATTCATGTTTGGTGTGGCGACAGCTGACCACCAATGCGAAGCTTATGATGAGCGTTATGAAGATATTCGGGATGTGTGGGAACGCCGGCGTGGTCTAACTGTTCGCGATCGCGCTACGGATTTTTGGCATCGCTACCCTGAAGATATTGCTTTGGCTAAGTCTCTCGGTTGTAAGATGTTCCGCTTTTCTATTGCTTGGTCGCGGGTAGAACCTCAACCTGGTCAGTTTAGTGAAGAAGCCTTTGAGCATTATCGCCAAGTGATTGAAACTATCCGATCGCATGGAATGGAACCAATGGTAACTCTCCATCATTTCACCCATCCCATCCATGTGGAAGCTAGAGGCGGTTTAATTGCTCCCGACTTCCCAGTGATGTTTGCTAAGTATGCGACGGAAGTAGCGAAACGTTTGGGTGATTTGTCCCGCTATTGGATTACGTTTAATGAACCTAGTCAACTGATTTACGGCTATGTTAAACCTTGGTGGGAAAGAGCTTATTTTATGCCCCCCGGTTTGGAACGAGGCGCAAGCATGGCGGATCAGATGAGTGCGATCGCTAAGTTGATGAATAATTTATTTGTCGCCCACACTAGAGCTAGAAATATTATTAAAGAGGTGAATCCAGAGGCGCAGGTGGGTGCTAATCCGATGTTATTAGGTTTACCTTTATGGTTGCAAAAAATCGTAGACCGCAATGTGACTAATCTGCGTCGTCCCGAAGATTTGATTGCCCAAGGACAACGATTTACCGAGCGTGGTTTACTAGAAAAGGGCAAAGTTGATGTAGTTATTGCTACTTTAACTGTCACCCAAGAGCGACACCAAGAAGTAGCTTTTTCTGAAGCTTATTATCAGGCCGGTCAATATCTCTTGGTGAAAGCTAAAAGTGCTATTCAACAACCCGAAGATGTGGCGCAGGTGGCTGTAGTTAAAAGTTCTACTGCGGAATCTACAGTTAGTCAACTACCTAAAGCTGCGGTGAAGGTAGTCGCAGAATATGATGATGCCTTGCAAATGTTGGATTACGAACAGGTGAACGCCATCTTAGCGGATGATACTATCCTGTTGGGCATCATGAAGCAGCATCCAGACCAGTATCGGCTAGTAGGTAGAAATGGGGAAGGGTTAACAGAGGAAAATTATGGGGCGGCGGTAGTTAAAGGCGATCGCGCTTTACTCAATGCTATAGATGTAGCGGTGCGACAGTTTAAAGATTCTGGTGCTTGGCAAGCCAGCTACAGTCATCACTTCCCCAATCAACCCATTCCTGAACCTCCCAAAATCGGCAGACGTTCAACTTTGGCTGACATCACCAAAGGCTCCTCGGCTAGTTTTGAGTTACCTTTAGCCCAACCAGGGACACCACTACGCCGCATCCAAGACAGGGGTTATTTGATTGTGGCAGTTAAAGACAATGTACCTGGATTTGGCTACCGTGACCCGAAAACTGGGGAATTTAGCGGCTTAGAAATCGATTTAGCCCGTTTTATCGCCAAGCTAATTTTCGGAGATCCCGATAAAATTAAGTTTCAAGCCGTTTCGACTCAAGAACGATTGCCGATATTGCGATCGCTCACACAAATTTTTGACCCAGTTTTAAAGATTTATAGCGCCCTCTCTACCTCTTTGACAAGTAACTGGTGGCATTTGGGTATGGCTGGGAAGTTACCGACATTCCTCTGTCCAGAAGAGTGCGTAGATCAGCAGGATTTTGTTGGATTTGATTACTATTGGGGAATTAGTAATTTACGCATCAACCGCGTCCAACAGTTAATGGAAGCGGGTTTTGGGCGTTTTAGTAATGCGCCAGTGTGGTCTGAGGTACTTTACGATATGCTCAAGTTCCACGCCCAACTATTCCCAGGTAAGGAAATTATGATTGTTGAGAATGGCTGCGTTGATATGGCAGATAAAGCCACACAAGGTGTCAAGCGAGAAGATTACCTGCGTCGCCATATCCGAGAAGTACAGCGTGCGCGCCAGGATGGTGTGAATGTGGTGGGTTATGTTTGTTGGTGTATCACCTCGAACCGCGAATGGGGTTTGAAGTTTGGCCCCGATAGCGATTTTGGTGTATATCACATTGACTTAGATCATGACCCAGAATTAAAGCGCAAGCCAACAATAGCCACCGAAGTTTACCGCGACATCATTACACGAGGTGGGGTGTAAGGGACTTCCAACTAAAAAAATATCCAATCGCTTTGGTGAGCAGGGGAAGCAGGGGAAGCAGGGGAAGTAGGGGAAGCAGGGGAAGCAGGGGAGCAGGGGAGCAGAGGAGACAAGGTAGAAGTTTTACCCAATCCCCAATCCCCAGTCCCCAATCCCCAATCCCCAGTCCCCAGTCCCCAATCCCCAATCCCCCTATAACTAACGACGGATGTAAAAGCTGACTAAATCACTCAGGATAAAGCCAAACCTGGCAACAATTTTTCTAGAACACCAATTCAGTATTCCTAGAAGAACCCCTCCCCCAGCCCCTCCCCTGCAAGGAGAGGGGAGTTTTGCTCCCCCTTCCCTAGTAGGGAAGGGGGTTGGGGGGTTAGGTTTTCCATTACTGAATCGATGCTCTAATAGGTAACATCTTGTGTATACCTAAAATGTACCCTTTGCAGGCGTTTGAGTAAGAATTTTCGATTTGGTAATTTACTTTGGGATACGTTAGCCCCACTGCCAGTCAGTAAGGGCTTTCATTGCTAAGGCTTTGATTGAATCAACACTCTAGCTTTTCAGGGTTAATTCTCATAGGAGGATTTATGAGCAGAAAAGTCTGTTTTTTAGCTTCAGCTTTTGGACTGAGTATCCTTGTAGGAGCCTGTGCGCCTGCTACTGAAACCCCAACAACTGCACCACCAGTCACAACGCCAGCGCCTATCACCCCAGAAGTGGTTCCACCAGCCACAACGCCAGCACCTACCACCCCAGAAGCTGTTCCACCAGCCACAACGCCAGAAGCTACACCTCCACAGACTCCAACTACCCCTTAAAAAAAGTGGGGAGTAGGGAATAGCTAGGGGCGGGTTTCAGCAGTAAATTTGTGGATAGACGGAATTCTTAATCAACCCGCCCATATAGGAGTAGAGAGTGGGATCTATTCCTTTTTCCGATTTAGTGGCAATTTCTCTGTCAGCTGCTTAATCTCTAAAACCAATTACCAACTAATACATAAGCAGCCCAGTAACCGGGGCGATTATAATTAGGATACTTTGTTAATAATTTGACTTGAGCGCGACGTAAGGCTTCTGCTTTAGTCACTTTACTATTGACTAATTCATTGTAAAATTCACCAATCAAGACGGCAGTGGATTGATCGTTGATGTGCCACAGTGAGGCAACTGTGCTACGTGCGCCTGCTTTGATGGCTGTGCCTGCCAACCCTAATGTTGCACGGTTGTCACCTGTGGCAGTTTGACAAGCACTCAAAACTAATAATTCTAAGATTTGCGTATTAGTTTCACTCTGAGAGCGGAGTAATTTATCGAATTCTAAAACATTGATAGAACCATCATTGGCTAAAATGAAAGTATCTTCCGAACGAGAGCTAAATTGTCCGTGAGTTGCCAAATGTAAGACATTAAAAGGAAGAGTATTAACGTTTTTTCCTAGAGTGCTACTGGTAAAGTCTTGATCTAGTAGTTTTTTGGTAGATGCTCCTGTTTGAGCAATGAGGTCAAATTCTAACTTGATTCCTGGTAAGGGTGGGAATGTGGGAAACTCTGGCGGTGGTTGCACTAAACCCGCAGCTAGTATACTCACAGGTTTTTGAGTCAGAGGTTTGGGAGCTAATAGCTGAAGCCCTAAACTCAAAGCAATGGCGTATTTCTCTACTAAATATTTCTCGCCGTCGTAAAGCGCAGCTAGGGGTATATTTCTTAATGCCCCATCTAGTACGAATACCAGGGTATTAACTTGACTTGTGGCTAAATCAGATGCCATAGGTTTAATTAACCAGTTATAGACTTCTTGGGAAAGGGTTTGTACTTCCTCAGTTCTATCCGGTTCTAAAATGTATTCCCGCAGTTCTGCCAAGGTGCGTTCCACTTCAACCTGGGATTTGTTAACTGTATAATGGCGCAGTGGTTGCTGAGGAATTTTAACAATTACTTGGAGTTGTTCTGGCAGAATAATGGGATAGAGTATGGCAGTGTTGGGATTGTCTTTGTCTACTACTTGATCTAAAAGTACCCTCTGCCCTTGTAAACAAGCTTCTCTAAAAAAGTTATCGAGTTCTGCTAACTGTAGTGCCTCTATGCGTGTTCTCGCTTTATCTAAGGTTTGAATATCGGGTTTTTTGCCAGAATTTTGCAGCAATAAAGCTACTGACTCACGATAAACTGGTTCTACATTGTCGCGGAAATTAAACTGGATATCCTGATTGACTGCTACTAAGTCAGTACGCAGCGACTCCAATGTTTCTACGGCTGCATCATAGGCTGCGATCGCTCCTGTAAAATTACCTTGGGCTTTGAATAATCTACCCATCTGCCATTGCCACAAATAAGTAATTTCCGGTGCGTTGCTACTTTGCGCCAATATTAAAGCCTGTTGTGTCAGGTTAATCGCTTCAGCAAATTGTTGTGTTTTTTCATACAAGTTACCCAGATTACCCAAAGCATAGGCTTCGGCGCGGATATCGTTTAAACTCCGCGCTGCTTGTACACCCGTAGCCAGTAGTTGAGCAATTTGGGATTTGGGGGTGTTTAAACCACCCAAACTGTGAGCCAAGTTAATGTGGGCGTAAATCGATGGGCGAGAGGGTGGAAGTTGTATAAGTAGAGATTGAATTTCTGGAATTAAGGTTTGTGCTGCTGCAAATTTTTTTTCTGTAATTAATAAATTGAGATGATTGAGTCGTGCTTTAACTTTTGTGATGGGTAAAGATGAGGTGTCAAATGTTTGTTGATAAAATGCAACTGCCTGGGAATTTTTTTGTTGAATCCGCGCATTATTACCTAAACTTAACAGACTTAAAGCAATATTTTCTGAAGATTTAAGCCTTTGATGAATTGCTAAACTTTGTTCTAAAGCTAAGCGAGATTTTTCTAATTCTCCTACATTTTCTAATGTATCTCCAAGGGATAGTAAAACTGCTGCCTTCGCCAAAGAATCACCTTGAGATTTTAGAGTTTGATTTACCTGTTCTAGTTTCTCAATAGCTTGCTTATTAAAACCTTGATTACGTAATGCTTGAGCTTGATAAAGTAGTGCCAAAGCAATACTGTTTTTGTTTCCTATCTTGGTGTAAATATCTTCAGTCTGTTTCCAAGTCGTCAGAGCTAATTCTGGCTTACCTGTTAAAAGTTGTAAGCGTCCTTGAATATCTAGAGTTTGAGCTAAAATTGCTAAATTTTTATTATTAAATTCTTGTAAATCTAAGCTATTGGTAATAGCTAATTGAGCTTGTTGCCAATTACCAATTTGTTGATAAGCCAGCGATAGATTACCCAAGGCTACAGCTTGTTTTAAAGTATCTCCCTGTTGTTGATACTCTTGGACTGCTTGCTGTAAAATCTGCACAGCTTCAGCAAATCTACCACTTTCATATAATGTTTGGCTTTCGACAATTTTAGATTGTGAATCTTGATTAATAATTGTCTTTTGAGAAATATTTGCGAAGGCTGGAGTCACTAAAACACATATAAATATAGTTAGCACAGCCAGCAAACAAAAATTAATAATTTTCTTCTTCACCACTCCCCAATCCCCCCTGCAACTAAAAACGTAAAATTTCGCGCTCATATTCTGCTGGTAAAGGTGTGACTTCCCAAACTAAACCTTCACCGGGTTCTAACATCACTTCTACATACAATTGTTCTACAGGCGTTGTGGCTGCATCTTCATTATTAGGAAATGCTTGTAAATCTTCCGTAAGCAGCCTGAGTTGAAACCCCGTAGGAATTAGATTGTCAGGAGTGGAATTAAGTAATTCAAACCGCCAAATTTTTTCGTCTGGATTGCCTTTAGGGAAAAATCGTAACTCATAAGTAATACCAGATACCAAAATTTGTCGAGATAAGCCGACAATAGGAGTTTGGCTTTCTAAACTCCTCATCCCTGAAGAGACAGCAAAAAACTGTCGCCGTTCCCAGCCTAGTTGTTGAGCAAAATTCGATACCCCTTCTTGAAGCCATTGCCCAATTGATACTGGTTGCACAATTCCTTGGCGCAATTCATACAAACGTTGTCGCCAACCACCATGTGCGATTAACGCTCCCCAAAGAGGAAAGGGAACTTCTAAGCGGGGAAATTTGATATCTGCGTTACTTAATCTTTGCAGTAAATTGTCTGCTTGGGTTTGGGGTAAAGGTGGTATGGGAGCAACCGACGCACGGGTGATTTCTTCCGGAGACAATTGACGAGTTACCCATAGCACATTCAAATCTGCGATGAGCTGATCAGATTCTAAACTGTAAGTGCGATCGCCTGGATCATAAACTCCTAAAGTTTTCAGTTGTTGATGCGTTGTGTAACCAAAAACTCGCATCCAGCCTTCATCTGTATTTATCTGCACCGCTAAGTAATAATCAGCCACCCATTCCGGAATATCCACCCATTCTTGAGGTACACGTAACTCATCTACATCCATTGCTAAGGTAGGAATCAGAACCAAGCGGGAGTTATCACAACTCATAGCTGTACCGTTGACTACTTCCCAAAAACTGGGCAGAGCAGCTGTGTTGGGATGCACTCTAGCATTGGGTGTAACTTCCCCTTGTAACCAATCTAAAAATGTAGTTAAACAAATGTGATTAAGCCAAGCACGCTGACAACCACCAGACGTAGAATATTTACGTTCTAGATTTGGTGATGTCGGAATCAATTCTAAAACCAAGTCATTATCAACAGCGAAACCCACAGCATGATCAAACATAATCTCAAGAAGTTCTATAGTAATTGTTAAGCCATTCTTCTAGACTTTTGCTTACCGCATCCACTACGACAGGCGTAGGGGAGATATGCAAACTATCAATGCTCCACTGCGTTAGGGTAGTGAGTAATGAGCGTTTAATGCTGCTCAAACGGCGAGAAACTGTATATTGCTTAATTTCTAACTGTTGGGCGATTTGTTGTTGAGTCAGCTGTTGCTGATAATAAGCTTGGAGTAATTTCTGCGACTGCGTATCCAACGCCGCTAAAGCATCCGTCAACACTTGGTTTAATTGTGCTTGTTGTGTTTGTCTAGCTGTAGCTTCCTCTTGGGCAATAATTTCTGTCAGTAATGATGCAGGTAAATCTGCGGGTAATGTATCTAATAGATTACCTGATTCTTGCCCAAGAATAGGAGCATCTACAGACACAAATTTGGGGTAAAGAAAATCTCGTACAGCTTTAGCGGAGGTACTCAGCCATTTTTCTAAAATGTCTGGAGTCAGTTGACTCAAGCTTTGTCTATTATAAAGCTGAGTAATTGCTTGCCATGTGGCAATATCCGGTTTTACCAATTGACGAACAGTTTTACTATCACTGGTGTAGAGTTCCTTAAAACATTCCCAAGCTAAGACATAATTATTGATAATTTGACTATTACAACCAGCGTTTTCTAAAGCATTTACCAACCGCTTGCGACTAATTTTATGCAGTAAAGCCCAGTCAGTGCAGATATCTGCTTCCTTTCCCAAACGTAATGAGTCTTTGAGGAAACGCTCAAAAGCGTATTCAGCATAGCTTTTTAAATTTGTGCTGTATTCAGGATTAAAGTTTTTAAGAATTTTATAAATGCAGGAAATAGCAATCTGAAAGCAATCTGCAACAGAAAATTGACTCGTAAAATTTACAGCTATTTTTCTCGCAACCCAGTAGCATACCTCTTGCAAATAAGCGGAAATATGTCCTACTGCTAAAGGGCTGGATTCTATTTGCCAAATTTTGTACCAGTAAAGCACCCAGAAATGATCAGATATTTGTTGCGGGTATTGTTCTACGCATTTTTTGATACTTCGGTTTAGTTTGCTATCTGTCACCCAAACACTGAACCTATCTGCATCAAACTGCACAAAGGTAGAGAAGGTTTCAAGAATACCCTGTCGGGGTTGCATAAAATTTTGTGAGTATAGAAAATTAAGAGCTTACGAGTTTCTACCTAATTGTAATACACAGCATTCCAGGTATTGTCCACATTTTTACCAAAAATCTTTTTATTAGGTGCATAAAAACTCAAAACCATCGTAGTAATGCTCAGAAGGAAAGTTCACTGAGACAACACTAAAAGCTAAGTGCTGAGGAAAAATTACTAGCCTCTAACCCCTTTTTCATAACTTAGTGATGTACGAGGTTCACAGTAACTAATTTCTTCAATACTTATCTAGCTTACACACGAAAATCACACTCTCTAAGGAAAAAATTACGTGGCTAACATTACAGGAACTCAATACAACGATAACAATTCTTTTCAATACGTTAATGGCGTACTTGTGTATCTGCCATCTCTAGTAGGCACTGCACTAGATGACTACATTTCCGGGCTTGCTGGTAACGACATCTTATACGGCAACGATGGTAATGACACCCTCAATGGTGGCACTGGTGCAGACACAATGTATGGCGGCACTGGCAACGACAACTATTACGTTGATAATCTTGGGGATGTAGTTACCGAGTATGCTTTCCAAGGTACTGATACAGTATATTCTTCCATCTCCTATACCCTTGGTGCAAACGTTGAAAACCTGACGCTGATTGGTACTGCCTACGGTGGATACGGCAACAGTCTCAATAACGTTATCTCTGGCAACGATTCTAACAACTACCTCTTTGGTAGTTCTGGCAACGATACCCTTTACGGTAACGGTGGTAATGATACCCTCAGTGGTGGTACTGGCGCAGACACAATGTATGGCGGCACTGGCAACGACAACTATTACGTTGATAATGCTGGAGATGTAGTTATTGAGTATGCTTCCCAAGGTACTGATAGAGTTTATTCTTCCATCTCCTATACCCTCGGCTCTAACGTTGAAAACCTAACGCTGACTGGTACTGCCTACGGTGGATACGGCAACAGCCTCAACAACGTTATCTCCGGCAACAGTTCTAACAACTACCTCTTCGGTAATTCTGGCAACGACACCCTTTACGGTAACGATGGCAATGATACCCTCAGTGGTGGTACTGGCGCAGACACAATGTATGGCGGTACTGGCAACGACAACTATTACGTTGATAATGCTGGAGATGTAGTTATTGAGTATGCTTCCCAAGGTACTGATAGAGTATATTCTTCCATCTTTTCCTATACCCTCGGCTCTAACGTTGAAAACCTAACGCTGACTGGTAGTGCCGAAAGAGGATATGGCAACAGCCTCAATAACGTCATCTCTGGTAACAGTTCCAACAACTACCTCTACGGTAACGGTGGCAACGACACCCTCATCGGTGGTGGTGGCAACGATTATCTGAACGGTTTCGGTTCCGGTCAAGAATATGATCTCCTCACTGGTGGTTTAGGAGCGGACACATTTGCAGTGGGTTCTGGCAATGGTGTTCAGTATACTGGGTTGGGCTACGCTACAATTACCGACTTTAGCAGAGCAGAAGGTGACAAAATCCAACTTTTGTACTTGCCGGATAATAATCAATACAGCCTCGGATCTGGCAACTGGGGAGGTAGCAGTGCGCTAGACACCGGAATCTTCTACAACGGAGATTTGATTGGTGTTGTGCGAGACACAACCACGGTCAGCTTACAACAAGACTTTACGTTTGTCTCGTTAGCTGTTGGCTAAACAATAGTTGTAGTAGCGTGACCGGACTAAAATAGGGCAAACATAAAATATAATTCAATATTTCTTGTGGTGGGGCATCTTGTCTGCACCACAAGATTTTCCTAATGCACAAAACTACCTGTGTCAGTTCAACAGCAAATTATCAGATGCTTAAGTTTTTACGTCAAGCAGTAGATTGCAACTAACAACATCAAGTTGTTTACGGCAGCCTCTCATACCGTTTCTTGATCAAGATGCACTTTATTCTGTACTAGACCTCTCCGAAAATGAATGTAGAGACGTTGCATGCAACGTCTCTACATCATTTATTTGATGCAACTTCATAGAGAATTGGTATCAGTTAAATTAATAATCTCTTCAAAACAAAAATCATTGACGAGATTTGTTAGCGTTTTAGCTAAACCAGCCTGGGATGATGGAATTTCCTCAATCAGTTGGAGAATATGCTTAGAATTAACTCGCCTCGCTGCTTGATGCAATTGTTCCACCCATTCCGGAGGCATTTGGAGCATTGCATTACTTAATTCATTTACGGGAATATCTGCCGATTGTGGCTGTGTTGGCAGTTTAATTTGTTCAGTTGCATATATATATTTCACACCCAAGTATTCTGCCATCTTGTCAAAAATCACTTCCACTCGAAATGGCTTACGTACAAAGTCATCACAACCTGTAGATAAAGCTACAATCCGGTCTTCTTCAAATGCACTACCAGTTAAAGCAATGACGACTGGCGGTGAATCAATTGCTGTCTTAATGCGTTTAGTTGCCTCATAGCCATCCATCACTGGCATTCGCATATCCATCCACACTAAGTCAGGACACCAACTTTTACATAAGGCGATCGCTTCTTCTCCATTATTAACTTCCCGTACGTCAAAGCCAACTGGTTGCAGCAACTTAATCATGATTTGGCGAATCTCTGGTTTATCTTCTGCTACCAGAATCCGATATTTTGGCTGTCCGACTGCCAAAGCAATCACTTGCTGGCTAGATTTTGCCGTCTCTACTTGATCAGATCGAATTTGTTGGGTGTGGATATCGAACCTAAAAATTGTTCCCACCCCTACCTGACTGTTCGCAGTCATCTCTCCCCCCATGAGTCGGACGAATTTTTGACTAATGGGTAAACCTAATCCAGTTCCTTCTTGAGAATTTTCGCCTGTTTGAGTTTGCACAAAAGGTTCAAATAACCTTTCCATGTCCATTAATTCAATACCAGATCCAGTATCTTCAACTTCAAATAATAGCCGTATCCCTGTGTCTATCGCTTCTGTGTCTTGCCAGACGCGCAGAGTCACACTACCGATTTGGGTAAATTTGATGGCATTGCCTAATAAATTAATTAAAACTTGGCGCAGTTTACTTTCATCAGCGCAGATATATTGGGGTAAGTCTGGGGCAAGTTTAAATATTAATTGTAATCCTTTCGATTGGGATTTTAAACTTAACATCTGGTACAGTGTTTCCAAAAGATGTTTTAAATCAAACCCAGTTGGATTCAATGTGGTTTTACCAGCTTCTATTTTGGACATTTCTAGAACATCATCAATTAATTTTAACAGATGTTCACCACTGCGGGAAATAGTATCTAAATACTCTTGTTGATGGGTATCAAGAGAACCATATCTAGTTAGTAATTGGGTAAAACCCAAAATAATATTCAAGGGAGTTCGTAGTTCATGGCTCATGTTTGCTAAAAACTGACTTTTAGCAATATTGGCTACATCTGCTGCTTCTTTAGCTTGCTGAAGTGCTGCTTCTGTTTGTTTACGAGCCGTAATATCACGAATTGCTAAAACAGCACATTTCTCTCCGTTAACAAATTCGATAGAGCTTCCTGAAATTTCCAAAATTAGTGTTTTTTGAGATTGTTTAAACTCATATTCAGTAGCTTGCAAGTGTTCTTGCAGTGCTATTAGCACCGGATGTTCTTCATTGGCAATTATTTGACCCTGTTGTATTAGTGGTAGTAGTTGAATTAGTGGGCTACCCAAAATTCTAATATGAGGTCTACCAACTAAGCGATCAAATGCTGTATTGCACCATTGCACCTTGGTGTCTTCACCAGTCCAAACAATTGCATCATCAATAGCCCCTAATGCTACTTCCATTTTACCTAAAGTTGAACGCAGCAGGTTTAACTGAAGGGCAGGATCTCTATCCATAAAAATATAACCTGATTGAAAATAATATTATTTTTTATAGAGGAGAAATTGTCGCTGCAAAAAACCAAGTTTCTCCCTGTTTTTCTGCTGTAATGAAATGTTCGCTTTCTACTTCTATCCCAGCCTTTGTTACAGTTTTTAATAAAAGAGGATGATTGAGAACTTTTGCTTTTTCAGTCATCACAAACCGGGAAAAACTCAGCCGATGAGAATCATGTAGGCTCTGGGGAATAATGACTTCTAAAGGCAACCCAATGATTTCCTCAGAAGTCCAACCATAAATAGTTTTGAAAGCCTCGTTGATATCAGTAATAAATCCTTCTTGGTCAGTAATAATCACTGGCAGTTCAGTTTCTAACTGCATTTGCTGGAAACTTTTCATAACTATGCTTTGATGTTTAAATAGTATTGGTTAAGAAACAAACATAACTTTAAATGATATACAGTCTTTCTGTCTCAATTTATGCAAATTTCTTAAACAAGAATACAGAAGTTCAGGAAGCTAAGATTTTATGGATGGCAGTCAATTACACAAGGGAGATATTCTCATTGTTGATGATACCCTCGATAACCTGCGCCTTTTATCAAAAATGCTGACTAATCAAGGGTATGAGGTACGGTGTGTAACCAATGGAGCAACAGCATTGATAGGATCTCAGGCTCAACCACCAGATTTAATTTTATTAGATATCACCATGCCAGGATTAAATGGCTATGAAGTTTGTCAGCAGTTAAAAACAGACTCTCGCACCTGTGAAATTCCGGTAATTTTTATCAGTGCTTTAAATGAAACATTTGATAAAGTCAAAGCCTTCTCAGTTGGAGGTGTAGATTACATTAGTAAGCCTTTTCAGTTGCAGGAAGTGTTTGTTCGGATTGAAACACATCTGACAAATCGGAGATTACAAGCGCAACTTCAGGTGCAAAATACCCGGTTGCAGCAAGCGGAAGCAGAGTTACTCAAAGCTTTAGAACAAGAACGAGAACTCAATCTACGACTTCAAGAAATGGCAACTATAGAAGAACGCCATCGCATTGCCCGTGATATTCACGATTCTCTAGGTCATTCATTGGTAGCATTGAACATTCAACTAGAAGCTGCTATGGCTTTGTGGCCAGATAACTCTACCAAAGCTTATGAATGTTTGTTAGAAGCGAAACATTTGGGTTCAGAAGCTTTAAAAGCTGTACGTGAATCTGTGGGGTTAATCAGATCACAACCCCTACAAAGTCAACTTTTAGCAACTGCGATCGCTAACCTGACAGAAGAATTTTATCGCCTGACTGGTATCTTACCAGAATGTAACATTCATATCCCACCCAACTTACCCCATGCAGTCAACACAACTATTTATCGGATTTTACAAGAGGGCTTGACTAATATCTGCAAGTATGCTGAAGCTACGATAGTTACAATTCAGATTCAGAGTACAGATTCTCATACAATACTCACACTGCAAGATAATGGTAAAGGTTTCCAAGTAACGGAAAATACTAAAGGATTTGGTCTGAGGGGAATGCAAGAACGGGTTACAGCATTAGGTGGTGACTTAGAAATTACCAGTAAACCAAATGCAGGTTGTAGAATTACTGCTATGTTCCGATATAAAAATACGAACAATTGCTAACAATTACCAGCCTTTTATTTTGTTGATAAATTATATTCCAGAATCTAAAATTATCCTTAGTAATTTTACGGCGGCTCTGGTAACTGATATGATGTTTTTGTAATGGCTAAATTGAATAGAAGACTCATATCATCATTTGATTTTTAGAAAAACTCGGTACATAAGCAGTTCCTCCTTTCCCTATTTCGTGCCTTTAGGATTAATCTCAGTAATCAAACCTGATTCTTATAAATATTTAACCTAATGAATGATGTCATTTATGATTCGGGTGTTACTTGTTGAAGACCAAGAAATTGTGCGTCGTGGGTTGAAAACTTTACTAGAGATTCAACCCGATTTGCAAGTAGTGGCAGAAGCAGAAAACGGTCAACAAGCAATTGATCAGATGGAAAGCCTGTATGTAGGGAATGCTGCACCGAATATTGTATTAATGGATATCCGTATGCCTGTCATGGATGGAGTAGTAGCTACCCAAAAGTTATGTCAGCAGTTTCCAGACACGAAAATCCTGATTTTAACAACATTTGATGATGTGCAATACATCTCTGAGGCATTACGTTTTGGAGCTAAGGGCTACTTACTCAAGGATACGCCAGCACAAGAACTTGCAGAAGCAATTCGTTCAATTTACAAAGGCTATACTCACTTTGGCCCCGGAATTTTGGAAAAGATGCTGAGTGTTGTACCCACTCCTGGGACAGAAGCACCAAAAGAGCAACCACCTGAACTTGCAGAACTCACATCCAGGGAACTGGAAGTTTTACAGCTGATTGCAAGTGGCTACAGTAATCGAGAAATTGCTCAACATCTCCACCTTTCAGAAGGAACTGTGAGAAACCATATTACTAATATTTTGACACGATTGAACTTACGCGATCGCACTCAAGCTGCTATTTTTGCCAATTCTTTTCTATCTTCTCTAGACCGAAAACTTGGGTAAGTTGACATAAACATCAGAATTTGAGCCTAGCTGATTTTTCTTAACATAGTTGTGTTTTTCTTGCCGTCTTACTGAATCATGACAAATGTCATGGCTGAGTCATGACATTTATTAGATGTTTACTAAGGTTGCTTAGAAGTAAATTAAAACTATCGAAGAACTTAGGCGATAAAAATTGCTCAACATTGTTGACAATGCGATGCCTGCGGCAAACCGCTCAAAAGCGTCCACGCTATCAATAAAAGTTAAGTCAGAAAAATACTTAACTTTTATACATAGGCAGTCAGAGCTGAAACCTCTATAAATATTAAAGCCAACATTGTGAAGCATCACATGGATTCGGAAATGTCAGGCAGGAAGATCCCCAAGTTCTTAATTTTATTAGATAAATGAAGTCGAGTGAAAGCTTTACTAGAAGCTAATTGCTTCGGAAACTGCATCTGCTAGTAAGCAACTAAAGAAACAAAAAAGGTAAAGATGAAAAACAAACTAAAAAAACTGAAAGATATCGATTTTCTCACTAAACTTACTCTTAGTGAGCAAGGAAAAATCAATGGGGGGGATCTTACTACTGTATCTAGGGGTACTGGTGGTGGTTCCTCTACGCCATCAGGTACTGCTACACCGCCACCACCACCACCACCCGAAGATGATGATGGTTGGAGAGACGGCTCACCAACACGAACATCAGGTTACTTATATTAAGAGAATCTCTTGATTTCAATTGCCACCATCAGTTTTTCTTTGAGAAATGCAGAATTATGTGAAAATGAAGTCTTAATATTGTTGAGGATCGCAATCATGGGTCTAAGCTGGTCAAATTGCATCTGGCAATTTAAGGTAGCCAGTTTGTTAGCAGTGTGTGCAGCATACACTGCATCCGGAGATTTTGCCCAAGCTCAGATTACCCCTGATTCCTTCTTAGGTGTTGACCGTTCTATGCTGACTCCAAATGTTAGTATAGGCGGTCTTCCTGCTGTTCAAGTTGATGGCGGAGCCATAAGAGGTACAAGCCTATTTCATAGTTTTCAAGAATTCAATGTTGGGGATGGACAACGAGTTCTGTTTACTAATCCTGGGGGAATTGAAAACATTTTCAGTCGAGTCACTGGAACTAACCCATCAACAATTTTGGGGACACTTGGTGTCAACGGTGGAGCCAATCTATTTTTACTAAATCCTAATGGCATTATTTTTGGCCCTAATGCGAGGCTTGACCTGCGTGGTTCTTTTTTGGCCAGTACAGCCCAGAGCATCAAGTTTAATGATGGTATAGAATTTAGCACTACTAACCCCTCTGCACCTCCTTTCCTAACGCTCAATGTTCCCATTGGCTTGCAATATGGACAAAATGCAGGCAGAATTCTCGTCCAGGGGCAGGGTAATGAATTGAGAGTTAATCAGGAAACTGGTGAGGTACTTGAGGTCAATCGTACTGGTGGTCTGGAGGTTGACCCCGGTCAAACCTTGGCTCTGGCTGGTGGTGAAGTCGTGCTGAAAGGCGGAAGTTTGAGTGCGGAATCAGGGCGAGTTGCCGTTTGGAGTGTTCAGGGAGAGGGATTAGTAGGTCTTACCCCAACCAACCCAGGCTGGGAATTGACCAATAAAAGCGTGCAGAACTTCCAAGACATCCTCCTCTCCCAAACTGCTGCTATTGACACCAGTGGTGTTGGAGGTGGCAATATTCAAATGCAGGGACGGCGAGTAGCACTACAAGATGGTTCATTTATTTTGTCTCTGACGCGAGGTAACGGAACTGGAGGAACTTTAAGCATCAGAGCGTCTGAGTCTATTGAAGCCCGTGGCAATGCCCCCAATGGCGAGGCTAGTTCCTTTTTCACAGAAACAATAGGTCTTGGAAAAGCTGGTGATGTAGAACTTAATACCAAAAAATTGATTCTCCAAAATGGGGCGCAAGTATCATCTAGCACTTTTAATCAAGGTAATGGTGGCAAGATTATTGTTAACGCCTCAGATTTAGTCGAAGCAACAGGAATCACTGCCACTGGCAATTTTGCCAGTGGCTTATTTTCTGTAGCCCGTAACGGTACTGGTGAGGGCGGCACAGTGGAGGTAACAACTAAGCGACTGGTACTCAGAGATGGGGCGCAGGTAAGTGCTACAACTTTTAGTCAGGGGCGAGGAGGAAATGTACTGGTAAACGCTTCAGAGTCAGTGGAGGCTATTGGTATTGCGCCAATTGGTTCTAGTGGCTTATTTGCTGCCAGTCAAAGTACAGGTGAGGGTGGCACAGTAGAGATAGATACAGGAAAACTGATACTCCAGGATGGCGCACAGGTAAGTACCCTAGCTTTTAGTCAAGGTAATGGGGGTGATGTATTTGTTAATGCCAGGAAATTAGTGGAAGTGATTGGCGGCATTCCTCAAAATGGCAACTTTGTTGCCAGTTCTTTGTTATCACAGACTCAAGGTACCGGAAACAGTGGCAGAGTAGAGATTCATACAGGAAAGTTGATACTCCAGAATGGTGGACAGGTAAGTGCCGCCACATTTAATCAGGGTAGTGGAGACAATATAATTATCAATGCCAGGGAATCAGTAGAAGTAATTGGCATTGCTCAAAATGGCAATTTTGCCAGTAGTTTGACAGCACAGACAGAGGGGAATGGGAAAGGCGGTACAGTAGAGATCACTACAGGAAAGCTGATACTTAAGGATGGTGGGCTGGTAAGTGTCACAGCTTCTAGTCAAGGTAATGGAGGCGATATACTCGTCAATGCTAGGGAATTAGTGGAAGTGATGGGCATTGCTCAAAATGGCAATTTTGCCAGTAGCTTGACAGCACAGACAGAGGGGAGTGGAAAAGGCGGTACAGTAGAGATCACTACGGGGAAGTTAATACTCCAGAATGGCGGACAGGTAAGCTCCAGAACTATCAATAGAACTATCAATGCGGGTAGCGGCGGCGATGTGCTTGTAAATGCGGCAGAGTCAGTAGAAATTCTTGCTCAAAATGGCCGGTTTATCAGTAGCTTAGACGCACAGACTTTAGGGACTGGCAACGGTGGTAATATCACAGTTAACACAGGAAGGCTAATTATCCAGGATGGGGCAAGGGTAAATGTCAGAACTACTAATGTGGGTAGCGGCGGCAATATATTCATAGATGCTTCAGAGGTAGTGATAGCTGGCTCTGATAGCGGTTTGAGAGCGCAGACCCAAGGTTCTGGCAACGCTGGTACTGTGACAGTAAAGACGAGCAGGTTTCTCGCTAGCAAAGGCGCACAAATTTTAGCTGCTGTTTTTCCAAGCGGTACAGGCAAGGGGGGAAACATTAACATCCATGCTTCTGAGATCCAATTAACTGGCACCTCTGATAATGGCAATCCTACCATTGTGTTTGCTACTACTGGCGGTAAGGGCGACGCAGGCGAAATCAAGATTGACACTGCTCGATTAATCGTTCAAAACGGAGCGCAAATAGGGGTTGGGACTTTTAGTAGCGGTCAAGGTGGAAATGTTTTGATCAAAGCTTCTGATTCAATTGAACTAATTGGCACAGTTCCACAGGTTCCCAATCTAAGATTTTTTCGAAATCAATCAGGTCAGCAGTTTCCTAGCGGTTTGTTTACTGGCTCTCAAGGTACAGGCACGGCGGGAAAGTTGAGGATTGAAAGCGATAAGTTAACGCTGCGAGATGGTGCCACAATTGGTGTGAACAATCAGGGATTAGGAGATGCGGGTAATTTAGAAGTGGCAGCTCGTAACCTGTTGTTAGACAACCAAGCGGTTCTCTCAGCCACAACTACATCAGGTCAGGGCGGCAATATGACGCTCCAAATTGCCGATATCTTGCTATTACGCCGCAACAGTCAAATCTCGACTACCGCAGGCATCGATCAGGCTGGTGGAGATGGTGGTAACATCTTGATTGATAGTGGCTTTATTGTTGCCGTCCCTAATGAAAATAGTGATATCACTGCCAATGCTTTTCAAGGGCAAGGTGGCAATATCAATATCAATGCTCGGAGTATTTTTAATCTAGAACAACGCCCATCAACTCCGCCTAATAATACTAACGATATTGATGCTAGTTCACAGTTTGGCTTAACAGGTACAGTCACAATTAATACACCTGATATAGATCCTAGTCGCGGTTTGGTAGAGCTACCTAGTAATTTCACGGATGCGTCACAACAAATTGTTTCTAGTTGTAACCCCGGTAGTGCTGCTAGGCGTAGTTCTTTCACCGTCACAGGACGGGGAGGAATTTCCCGCAGTCCCATAGAACCGTTTCAAGGTGATGTATCTACAGCACGATGGATAACATTAGATACAGTCGATGCTGATCAAAATCGTCATGTCATGAATGAAATTCTGCCATCTTCCCCACCAAAAATAGTGGAGGTGCAAGGCTGGATTGTCGATAAAAACGGTAATGTATCTCTAGTAGCTCAAGTACCGAATACTACTCCTCGTGGTTTGTCTGTATCTAGTGGTACTTGCTCTTAAGTAAAATCTGAATTATTTATGCGGCGAGACTCAATTTTTTACAAACTATTTCAACAATATCCCAATCTGTTATTGAAACTATTGACAAATCCGCCAATATAGCAGGGGACAGGTGACAGGTGACAGACTCCAAAGCTTCTTCGTGTAACGGTTTTATGATTGCTTGATGTCCTAATCTATATGGCGACTGCTATAAATGCAGATGCCTATCGATTTGATTCTGTCGATCGCCAAATTATGTGACCACTTGACAAATTGATGTCTTTGAAAATATTTACCTTAAAACCTTTACTCGGTAAGGGTTATATTGGTTTGCTGGACATGATACTGAGAGAAGCAGCAATCCGGGTATGAGGTGTAATTTTAATTTCGTCTAAATGCGATCGCTCCCATTATTCCACGATTTCTATAGATTATAAATTGCTCCATTCTCTGCTAACCACTGTTTACGTTCTTGATAATTTGGCACAATCCGTTCAACTCTCTCCCAAAATGCACTGCTGTGATGCGGTTCAATTAGATGCACTAACTCATGAACTGCCAAATACTCAATCATCGTTCGCGGTAGCATCGCCACTCGCCAGTGAAAATATAAATCTCCTTTGTGTCCGCAAGAACCCCAATGATTACCTAACTCACGTACTTGGATAGAACGAGGTGAAGCACTAACTCGTTTAATTAGTGTGGCGATTTGTTGTTCTAGTATTGCCTGAAGATGTTGGCGATACCACTGAATAAAGTTTTCTCGACCTTGAGATTGTGCGTGTCTCTGTAATTCAAAGCGGCTTTGGTATAGTCTTAAGATTGGTTGTTTTTGAACCTCATCGACTATTTTGAGACGATAACTACGTCCTAAATAATAGAAACCTTCACCTGAAACGTATTCTTTAAGGTTAACTGGGTGGTTAAATAACTCTTTTTTTAGAAGTTTACTATAAATCCAATAACGTTTATCACTAACAATTTTTTCTAATGTTTCTATTGGTACTTCTGGGGGAGAAGCCAAGACTAATTTGCCGTCACGTTCAACGGTAATGCCTACGGTGCGGCGTTTGGAACTGTGGCGAATTTCAAAACTCAGGTCGCCAAAGGTGATAGTTGTCATACCATTAAATTATCACGATTTCTCGTAGCTAACTGGACTAATTTATCCGCCACTTCTTCTAGTTGTTCGTAACTTACTAAATCATGCTCATCTAAATAACCTGCTATCCACTTTCTTAAATCTTCTTGGATAATTTGGTTACTCCAATTTATCCGTTTTACTTCTTGGCGGATATGTTCCACAATTTCCACAGTCGCTTGAGCAAGTTCGGGGAGTGGTTTTTGTGAATGTTCACCTAAAATGTTAAGAAATGGCATTTGAGTTTTAGGATCTAATCCAGTCTCATTTGTAGTCCTACCAGCTTGGATTTGTTCTATATACTTCCGCAAAGCTTCAACTTTTGCTTCCCAATTATCAGCTAAAGATTCCAGAATTTCTGTCAGTCTTTCACTTAAATTTCTATAGTAAACTGGGTCTTCTTCATAGTTTACGTTGATATGGTGACGGGCAGCAAATTCCATTTCTGCGGCTTGTGCTTTAATTGAGCTATGACGCTGGACATGGGTTTTAAAATCCAGGGACATGATATCAATTGGTGGCACTTTGGGGTCAATCCCTTGAGATTCAATATATTGGTCTATTAATGCCCTAACTTTCTCCTTTGCACTAACAATGTTAAGTTTTTCATCTCTGTAAAGGTCAGCAACAGCTTTTTTAATAAAGCCAATTTTTTTGGCATCTCGCACAAAATTATAGGGCTGACGTGCTTCTGGTCGTGGCAGTATTGTATCGAGAGTGTTGAGAAAATCTTTGAAACAATCATTAAATTCGACTCTCAGCCGTTCATCTCTGAGCAAGTCTACGCAAGCGTCTACATCATCGATTGTGCAGCCTTTTTCAGTGAATAGAGCCATAACTTGCTGGTGTCTGTCGCGCAATTTTGGTAATTCTGCACGAATATCAAACAAAGCTAATTCTGTATCTACGTTCTCGTAAACCGAGAGTGCAGCAGCGATATCAACACCGTAATAATCTACTACTAACCCCTCTGTTTTTTTGTCATTATATACTCGGTTAACGCGAGCGATCGCTTGCAGCAATTCGTATTCTTTCAGTGACCTGTCTAAATATAAAACTTGTTCTAACGGTGCATCAAAACCCGTCAACAGCATATTTTTGACGATTAAAATTGCTAAACAATCTTGGTCTAAAGACTTTTTAAATTTCTCAATATTAATTTCTTGTTGACTTTTATCTGTCCACTTTTTCCAACTAGGATCATCGCCCTTATCACCAGAAATGACAGTAGCAAATTCTAATTTGCGGATGATTTCAAGATGTGGTAGTGCTTGAGCAAAAAAACGAGTTTCGGCATCACGCAATTCTAAAGCCTCCGCGTCAAGACTTTGCAGAATGGGGGCGCGGTGTTCTAACTGCTGCACAATTTCCCGTTGCGCTTCCACAAATGCTTCTTGGTAACGGACTGCGGCGAGACGGGTAGAGGCGACGACTTGCGCCTTAAAGCCTCCTGCTAAAATGCGCTCAATATAATGAAACAACATACTTTTAGCTTTGGCTTTAATTAGTTCCCGTGCTTCGCCAACTTGGGTTTTAGTTGCGTATTTGGCTTTAATTAACGCCCGTTCTTCCGGGGTTTTATCAGCAAAGATAATTTCAAAAAGTTGGTCGAGGTCATCACCTTGGGTTACAGTCCCTCTAGCTTCTAATCCTTCGTAGATAATAGGTAAAGTGACTTTATCTTCTTGGGATTTGCGGATATTGTATTCGTCGATAAATGAACCAAAAATTTGCAGCGTGGTTTTTTTGGCAGCTTTGACGATGGGTGTACCAGTAAAGCCAATACGCACACAGTTAGGTAAGGCTTCTAATAAATTGGTGTGGAGAGTTTTGGCGTGAGAACGGTGTGCTTCGTCAATTAGCACTAAGATATTTTCGGAAGGATTGAGGTTTTTGGGAATTGGTTCAATTTCTGCTTCTTCTTCAGAATCTTCTCCGCCTTTAAATTTCTGAATCATTCCGAAGACTAAGCCAGCACCTGGTTGTTGCAAGTAATTTTCTAATGTTCTAACTTTTTTCGCTTTTTGTAATGGTTCTCCTGTGAGGACGGCGGTATCTGCAAGTTGTCTTTCTAAGTCTCGGCGGTCAGTAACGACTACAATTTTAAAGCGGCGTAATTCTGGAATAGTGCGAATTTTCCGAATTAGATAAACCATTGTCAGGCTTTTACCTGAACCTTGAGTATGCCAGATAATCCCACCGCGTTGGTCATCTGTGCCATGTTGGGCGCGGGTTTGATTGTGTTGCAGTCGGTGTAAGGCTTTATGAACTGCCCGATATTGTTGGTAACGGGGGACAATTTTGATAGTGCGTCCGCCACTGGTTTTAAACAGAGTAAAATTATGCAGGATGTCGATAAGATTAGCTGGGTTCAACATTCCGGCGATGAGGGTTTGGCGAGAATTTAATTCAGAAACGCCTAATTGTGCAGCAATTTCCCCTTGCGGGCTAGGAATGGTATCTTTCCACTCAACATAATGTTCATAATTTGCGCCAATAGTTCCGGCTGCTGCCCGTCCTCTAGAGGCTGCTATCATCAGCAAATTGTAGTGGAATAATTTTTCTGCGCCTTCTGGTTGACTGCTACCCCGTTGATTGGAGTATTTTAATAAGTCTTGAATTGCTTCGGTTATGGGGTTATCTAAATTGGGGCTTTTGCATTCAATTACTACTAATGGGATGCCGTTAACAAGTAGTACGATGTCTGGGACGATGAACCCCCGATTACCTGTTGCCCAAGGCGGATCTAATCTGTATTGATTGATGACGAGAAAATCGTTATGCTGCCAATATTCAGGATTAAATTCAATAAAATGCACGGTGTGCTGTTTGCCGTCTTGCCCTAAAACAGTAGTGCCTTTAAGTAGCAATTCTGTGGCGGCTTGGTTGGCTTCCATTAATTTGTTTGCACCCAGGCGTTCTAACTGACTGACTGCGGTTTGAACTTGGATATCATCTAGCCAAGGGTTGCCGTTGTCATCTAAGTTGATGCGTTTAATGGCGGCTTTAAGGCGTTGTGTCAGTAGAACTTGCTTAAAGTTGTCGCGTTCGGTAATTGCGGGGTTGTCCCAATTGCCTTCTATATATTGCCATCCCATGCCCGTGAGTTGTTCAATGGTGGGTTTTTCTACATGAATATACTCAGGAGTTTGTTGGGGCATAGAGGCAATATTTTGGGTTAATTACGATAATTAAGGGCAATATATCCAAATTAAGAGTAAACCCACAATCATAAGTTTGAGGAGATTACTGTAATAGAACTTACCTTTAAATCAGTTTTATTCTATGTTATGCCTGTGGTCTATCCAAGTAAAAGCTGCTGTAAAATATAACTATCCCGTTGCAAATTCAACAAAACGCTTGATAATGTCACAAATCACCTTAAAAGTTCAAGCCTTTTGGGATAAAGATGCTGAAGTTTGGGTTGCAACTAGCGAAGATGTGCCAGGTTTAGCAACAGAAGCCTCTAGTATGGAAATTCTCACGCAAAAGCTTCGAGTCATGATTCCTGAACTTATTGTTTTGAATGGAATAATAGCTTCTGACTATGTAGGCTCAATTACTTTTGAGTTAATCAGCCATCGACAAGAGTTAATTCAGGTGGCTTGATCAATGGGTGCGTCTTTTACTCCTGAATTGAAAAAGATTCTGACTGAGGCTGGTTGTTATTTTGAACGACAAGGCAAGGGAGATCATGAAATTTGGTATAGTCCAATTTCAGAGCATAGGTTTGTGGTAGATGGTTCTATCAAGTCGCGTCATACTGCTAATGCTGTTTTGAAACAAGCAGGACTACCTAAAGCATTTTAGAGGATGTTTTAAAAGTATTATAGCTAACACCAAAACCTCGGAAACCTAACCCCCCTACCCCCCTTCCCTACAAGGGAATGGGGGTTTCAAAGCCTCTCCCCTACAAGGGGAGAGGTTTGGAGAGAGGTTTCTAGTATACTTTGCGACTTTTCAAACATCCTGTTAATCAAAAATTAAAATGAGTAAATTATTTGAAATATTGCATAAGATTAAATCTAAGCCAGGTATGTACATTGGGCGTGCTTCTGTTAGTGATTTGTTTCATTTTTTAGTTGGTTTTAAAACTGCTTTAAGAGAATTAGAAGTTAAAGCAACTGAGGAGGAAATGGATTTTTATCGAGAGTTTCAGCCTTGGGTGCAGAAAAAATATCATGTGTCAACTTCTAACTCTTGGGCAAAGATTATTATGCTGCACTGTGGAAGTGAGCAAGAGGGTTTTAATGCTTTCTATCGGTTGTTAGATGAGTTTCAAAATCGAGATAAAAGTTTAGAACATCAGCAGCAGGTTACTGTTAGTTATGAGTCTTTTCCCGCTAAGTGAAGACGATATTTTGCTTCTAGGTTTGTCCAGAACTCAGGGGAAGTTCCCAAGGCTTGGGAGAGTTCGATAGCTGTTTCTGGGGTAATTTGCTTAGTTCCCCTGATAATTTCGTTGATGGTTTGAACTGGACGACTCATAATTTCGGCTAAATCTTTCTGTGTCCAGCCACGCGCTTCTAGTTCTCTACTTAGAATTTTTCCTGGTGTTGGTACTCTTGCTGCTGTTAGCTTCTGGCTCATACTGTTGGATTATTTGATTTTCCTAACTCGCACTTTGCCTGTTAATAAGTCTTGCATTAGCCCCTGTTTTTGGAGTTTGAGCTTGTTAAGGTAGGCTTCTTCTGTGCGAATGCGGGTGTCATGAATATCTAAAATTTCAGCAATGCGTAGTTGCTCTGTTAATTCTGGTAATGCAATAGGAAAACCACATAGAGCGGTGAGTGTAACTGTTTTTTGAGCATTACCTAAAGCCACTTGATCAGAGTATTTTCTGCACTGTGGACTATTTAAAAATGTAACTAAATATTCAGGAGCTATAGTTTCTTTATTAGGAAGAACATAAGCAATATGTCGCTGAAAACTAAACTTATAATTCTCTCGAACTAGAGCAGCGTGTCCATAAGAGCCAACAGCAGTATACAAAATTAATCCAGGTACAGGTTCACGTCCTTTTGAAATCTCTGCATAAGTGTTTTCAGGTATTTTCGCTGCTTGTTCCCATAATATTTTTCCATCTCTCACACAAGAAACATACAGAAATGGAACACCGTTATCTGATGTTTTAACTGATTGATGTGAACCATCAGTAATTCTATGACATAAAGATACTAAGCTTACTACTTCCCAATCTTGCGGAATTTTACCCAGTGGCGAGTCTTTGAACTGTTCAGGATGTGCTTCTGGATCTCTCAATTTGCCATCTTCATCCAAGCCGCGTGTGAGTAAGTCTTGCAGTAGTCCGGCTTTGGTTTGTTTAAGTTTTATAATAAGGGAAGATGTGCGGGCGATCGCTTCATCCACCGTATCCAAAATCTCAGCAATACGCTGTTGTTCAGATAGTGAAGGAATGGGAATTTCAAAAGATTGGATTTTTTGAAGAGTTAGCCTTGTAATAGCTAGCCCCGACATCATATCAGTTAGCCGACGTTGCCCAATTGGAGAAAGAATATATTGTAAAAGATACTTTGCATTTAATTGATTTTTATCAGGTCGAATAAAAGCAACACTTGATAACAAACTAAATGGTTCACTTAAGGTATTAATTGCTGCATTACCAGTGTTCACACCATCTTTGGTTAATAAAACATCCTCATAATGAACATCACATCTAGAATAGATTTTTTCGTGTTCTTCCTTGGAAATCCATCCACAATCTGTTAAATCTAAATATCCAAAACGAATATTTTTTGAAGTGATATATCTAAAGTTCCCTTCTTTACTTTTTGGCGAGAAATGTGTTCCATCTTGGATTTTTTTAGAGACTGTTGATAAAAGCTCAACGTCCCAATCCTGCGGAATCTTCCCAACAGGCGAATCCTTAAACTCCTCATTCTTAACCAAAACCTCACGCATAACCCAAACCCTTGCAAAAACTCACTCAACCAGCTTTCAGGGTAGCTTTTCAAAACCAGCCTGAACAAAATGCTTGTCAAAACTTAAAGCTGTAGAAATTCCCAACTGTTTCATTACCACAAACGAAACACAATCAGTTAGTGAATAAGATTTATCATCATACTGCTGGAATAATCGCCAACCCTCAAAAAACAACACTTCATCAACATGAATAAACTGCACTGATGGGCTACTTAGCAAACGATTACCAATTTCAACAGCTTTAGCATGACGATTTCGACTATTAAAAAAGGTAACTATCTCATCAAAAACATAAGATGTAGTTACCAGTCGAGGTAATTTCTGAATAAAACTTTGCCAATGTTTTAATGTCACATCATGATTAATATCATCAGATGTTTCCAAGGAAATGATATAGCTCGTATCTAAAAAAACATTAGTCATTCACCAGAACCGTAAATATAAACATCAGTTTCTTCAGAAGCATCAGTAACACCACAAGATACAGGGTTTATCCCCATTTGAAAAATCGGATCGTCTTTAATAGTTGTGATTACTACAATTAAATTATTTTCCTTGCGAATTTCTACCTCTTGAACTCCCTCTAAAAATTCTTTAGGAATCACTACACCTTGTTCTGTAACTTTGACTTTCATCAGCTATTAATCCTCATCAATACTCTATATCAAGCATATCCCAGTTAATAAAATTAAACTGTAGGGTTCATTATCGCTGTCTTAATAATGCACCTTTAATTGTTAGTGGTGCATCATATACTTCGCCGCGTTTCATTCTTGAGATTCCGCTAACTTAAAAGCTTCCCATTCAGCAGTTGCAAATTCAGCTTCCATTTGCAACACATCCCTTTGATAATCCTCATCATTAACCATTTCTGATAATTGAGCATCAATTTCTGTCCGTTTGATTGCTTCTAATTCCCGACGCAAGGCTTTAGCAATAAAATCATTACGACTTTTAGCTTTTCCTTGTTGGATAGCTTTATCAGTCGCGGCTAATAATTCGGATGGTATTGCTACATCATCAAGAATAATTAGGTTGTCCATACACAATAAATTGCCCAATTTTCAAATTTACCTCTATGGTGACACGATTTAAACATACCCCAACCCCTGCAAAAACTCATTTAACTTCTGCGCTGCTGCATCCCGTTCCGTCTCAATATCCTGCAACGTCACCCGATACTTATCCCACCAATTTTCTACCGCCGCGATCACCTGCTGACGGTGTGTGGTAACATATCGCTCCAATTCAGCAATTAACCCATCCTTGAAAATTGCTAATACCAAATCTCGACAATCTTCATCACTCAAAGCAGCCCGCGCAGCTTCCAAACGCTTCACCAATTCATCCTTTAATGTCTTTAATTCTGCCTTCGCTTCCCGCAACTGCTTCACAATTTCCTTATAGGGTTCTAATTGAGTTTCTATCTCGGCAATTTCTACTTCATGCTCTTGAATAAAAACCTCAAGTTCAGCAATTTTATCAGCATTCAATAAAGGTGACTTCTTTAAAATTTTGAGTTCCTTCTTCGGCTCTTTAATCAAATTTTTCAAATACTTAAGTTTTATCTCTAAATCCTTGACAATATTAACAGCTTCTGATTCTTCCCCTTCTTCCCCTGCATCCGCCTCAGCTTCCTCACCCTGCTCAAAAGCTTCCTTTTGCTGTTCTAATTCCGCAATTTTCGCTTCAGCCTCAGCAATATCTTGCAAATAATCCGGCATCAATCGCCCAACCAATTTATGATTTAGAGGGTCAAATTTTGCTTGCTTTTTCTTCTCATCCTCATCTTGCTCTAAAGCATCTTTAATCGTATCTACCCAACTATCAACTAAACCACCAAAATCTGACTCTGATAAAGTTCTCAGTTCATACCTCTGTTCATTCCACCAACTAGCAACCACACCCACCACTTTAAAGCGGTCAAGTAACCCCACAGGTTGTAAACTATCCACAAAAGAACTCAAAAACTCAGCCCGGAGTTCCATCACCTTTTTAGTTTTAGGCAACTCACTCAAACTAGGCGCGTGTACTTGCCACCATGCAGCAAACACACTATAAAGTTTGCTTTCTTGCTGCTGCACACCAGCATCAGATTCGATAAAACTTTTAATTTGAGAACGCTCAGTAATAGTAGGAATAAAATCAAGATAATCAGTCATCTATGCAAAAATCTGCTGTAAATTTAAAACAAAATCAGGGAGAACATCTTCACCCGATAAACTTGTGGGAGATTGTAAAAATTCTGGTGCTTGATTGGGGCGATAGATTATTACTTGTTTATCTTTAGGATTAATTAACCAACCAAGTTGTAAACCATTGGCTAAATATTCTTGCATCTTAGCTTTAGTATCTTCCACATCATCAGTTTCAGAAACTAATTCCACTGCGAAATCAGGACACAAAGGGAGAAACTTCTTTCTTTGTTGTGGTGTCAGTGCTTCCCATTTTTCTATCCTGATCCAAGAAGCATCAGGCGAACGAGTTGCCCCATTTGGTAGTTTAAACCCAGTAGAAGAATCAAAAGCTTTTCCGAGTTTATATTGTCTGTTCCAAACTCCTAAATCAAGATACAGTTCAAAATTACGGTTTCCCGTTTCTCCCCCAGTAGGTGACATAATAATTAATTCCCCTTCAGCAGTTAACTCTAGCCGTAATTCTTTATTCACGGCGACAATTTGGGCAAATTCCTCATCAGTAAATTGCAGATTAGGAGGTAATTGTAAGGTTAAAGCAGTCATAATTAAACACCGTCAAAACTAAATATTTACCTCTCTCTTACAATTGTAGAGACGTTGCAGGCAACGTCTCTACATATTCCCCCTTCCCTACAAGGGAAGGGGGTAGGGGGTTAGGTCTTTCTTCCCACAAAAATCCTAGTTGCATCAAAACCATGTGCAGCTAATAGAGAAGATTTAGCCTCTACCTCTACTTTAGGAATACCCCCCAACAAATGCGCCCGTACATCATGCGGTTCTGGTAGTGGCGCATTATCAGCATAGCGGCGGATATTACAGTTGTAATCGTTGTCTTTTAATTGTTCTTGAGTGACTACAGCAGAATATCCAGGTAAAGCCACAAAATTTTCAAACACCCAGCAAATCTTTTCGATATGCTCAGGACGCAAATAATTTTGCGCGCGACCTGCATAATATTCAGCATCAGCATTAATAAACAAAACTTTTCCCTGACGTTCTACAGGTTTCGCGTCTGGGGGACACATCACCAAAATACAGGCGGGGATACCTGTACCATAAAACAAATTGGGTGGTAAGCCTATCACAGCCTCTAATTGATCATTTTTAATAAAACTCTCCCGAATGTTATTTTCTTCTCCACCGCGAAACAGCACCCCATGCGGCATTACTGTCGCCATCATCCCATCAGTTTTGAGAACGGCTAACATATGTTGGGCAAACATCAAATCTGCTTTTTTACCCGTCTCAGGACAATAACCATGCGTAAAGCGTCCAGGGAATGCAATTCCCTCACGGGTATAGTTTTGCGAAAAAGGCGGATTACTGATGACTCTATCAAAGCGTATCAGTTCACCGTCAGCAGTATGCAAGGGATTAAATAGGGTGTCGTCATTGTGGATATCTGCATCTCGAATCCCGTGCAGCAGCATATTAATCTTGCAAATTGCCCATACACCGCCATTATTATCCTGACCGGATAATGCTAAATTTCTGGCATCACTACCGCATTCTTCTACATATTGCTTCGCCTGAATTAACATCCCCCCAGAACCACAACAGGGATCGTAAACTGACATCCCAGCTTGGGGTTTTAGCAACCGCACCATCAGTTGCACGACTTCACGCGGGGTATAAAACTCACCGCCTTTTTTACCAGCCGAATCTGCAAATTCTTTAATCAGGTATTCGTAAGCAGCACCCAACAAATCAGGAAATACAAAATCTTCATTTCGCAAACGATATTTATTGAAGTGTTTAATTAATTCCCGCAACTTGACATCAGGAATCCGACTTTTACCGACTTGACGATTAAAATCAATATGTTTAAATACACCTGCCAGGGATTTGTTACTTTCCTCTAATACCGTCAAAGCATCAGTTAGCCCTTGCCCTACGTTTTTATGTAGCTCATCCCGAATATATACCCACCGCGCTTTTTCTGGGACAAAAAAAGTTTCTTGATAACTGATGGGGCTTTCTGCCCTCATTTTTGCCTCTTCTTCTGTGCGTCCCCTTTGCAAATTCTGCTGCAAAACCTGCTCATACTGCTGCTCAAACACATCCGAGGCGCGTTTTAAAAAAAGCATCCCGAAGATGTATTCTTTAAACTCTGAAGCGTCCATCTTTCCCCGCAGAATATCCGCAGCAGAAAAAAGATGACGTTCTAGTTGTGGCAGCGTGAGTTTGCCCATAGTAGATACTGAGATTGGGAGACTAATGCTTTGTCAGTATATATCTTGTTGAGAGACACTCCAACACACTTCTAAATTGCTTAAAAGTGACACTAATGTGTTAACAGTGACAAATAATTAGTTAATCGACGAAAAACGAGCGCGGAGGGATTTGAACCCCCGGCCAACAGAACCGGAATCTGTTGCTCTATCCACTGAGCTACGCGCCCTCGTACTTTGTGATTATATCACGATATCAGACATTTGGTGTTACAGATAATCGGCTGGGTTGACTGGTGTACCGTTACGGCGGACTTCAAAATGCAGGTGTGGCCCGGTAGATAAACCTGTAGAACCAACAGCCGCGATCGCCTGTCCTCTTTGTACTGTTTGCCCTTCTGTTACATATAATTCGCTGCTGTGTGCATAGAGTGTAGTTATCCCTCTACCATGATCAATAATTACAGCTTTGCCATAACCGCCATACCAACCAGCAAAAATCACTGTCCCGGAATCGGCGGCGCGGATTGTACTCCCGTAGCTAGCGGCAAAATCTAAGCCAGCATGAAAGCGACGATAACCTAAAATGGGATGTACACGCCAGCCAAAGGGACTACTGGTAGGTGCATTACTAGGAATGGCAAATAATCCAGTACCGCCAATAAAGTCGTTTTTACGGTTATTGGCTTTTGCTTGGGCTGCTTCTCTGGCTCTAGCTTCGGCTATCTTTTGTTGAATCAAGACTTCTAAATTTTGGGAATCTCTCTCTAGTTGGTTTTGTGCGGCTTCTAAGGCTAGGCGATCGCTATTTAGCCGTTGAATTAATTCTGATTGAGACTGCGCTTGAGCTTGATAATCGGCTTTTTGCGCTAATAATTGCTCCCTAATCAAAGCAACTTCATTCTTTTGTTCTTCTACTTGTGTTTTCTGCTGATTAATCAGGTTGGCTTGAGTTGCAAGTTTTGCCAACATTTTCTGGTCTGCTTGATACACTAACTTTAATTGATAGCGCCGACTGATAAAGTCACTGATATTTCGGCTTTGTAATAACACTGCCCATCCTTGGCTGATTGGCGATCGCTGGAGATACCTTAATCTAGCCATTGTGGCTAATTGTCGTTGTTGATAGGCTTGTTCTGCTAAGGCTAAATCAGCTTCTAATTGCTGGAGGCGTTGGGTAGCAGCTTGTAATCGCGCTTCACTGTCTTGAATCTGGCTGTTGGTAGTTTGTAGGTTATTAGCTATCCCAGTTAAGCGATTTTGCGCCGCCTGTTGTAAATTAGTCAGGCGATCGCGTTCCTGAATCACGTTCTGGCGTTCTTGATTAATTTGTTGCTGTTGTTGTCGGAGGTTGTTAACTGTGGGTGCAGGTGTTGCAGATACCGGTAGCCAAACCAGAAGCCAGCAAAGTATCAGCAAACACCACCAAAATTTTACGTGTTGAAGAAATCGCGCTTTCATGCTGTTATATTCAGCCAAGGGATTGCCAGCATAAATAGCATTGTTCCCAAAACACGAGCATATCTAACAGTTGAGTGCTGAGTTGTGTTGGCGGTAGCGGGGCGATGAGCTGCGTGTGCTTTATTCTCTCTGGTTCTACAGCTTTTAGCTACTAGGAGATGTGGCTGTGCGGGTGCAGGAAACTAAAGCGGTAGTGGCTGTAGCGATCGCAGTAGTATTTAAAATATCTCGACGTTTCATAAGTAGTTCAGTGTTAAAAATTATCGCTATGGCAAGGCAGGAGGCAGGAGGCAGAAGGCAGAAGGGAAGAGGGTTATAGCTTTGTTTACCTTTCTTAACTCAGTTTTGTTTTTTCCCACCGACTTACTTAGACCAGTTTGGAATTAATTTCAATTAATTTACTAAATAATCGTCAATAACTGCTGTGAATTGCACATTAACGTTATTTTTGATTAAAGTATCAATTTACGTTGACATAAATTGGGGGCAAAATGCAAGTTACAACTAGGGAAAAACCAAATGCGCCTCAACCACCAACTTTTAATTCTATTGCTGAAGCTAGGTTACATCGCCAACAACGACTAGCAGCAGCTTTTCGCCTATTTTCTCGGTTTGGGTTTGATGAAGGTGTCGCAGGCCATATTACCGCCCGTGACCCAGAAAACCCCAATCATTTTTGGGTAAATCCTTTCGGAATGCACTTTGGCTTAATTAAAGTTAGTGATTTAATTTTAGTTAATCATGAAGGGGACGTAATTTTTGGCAATCGCCCTGTCAATCAAGCTGCTTTTGCTATTCATTCCCAAATCCATGCAGCCCGTCCCGATGTAGTAGCGGCGGCTCATGCTCATTCACTTTACGGTAAAAGCTGGTCTAGTCTTGGTCGTCTGCTTGATCCCCTCACCCAAGATGCTTGTTCTTTTTATCAAGACCATAGTATTTTTGCAGATTATACCGGCGTAGTTCTCGACCCCCAAGAAGGTCAACGCATTGCCCAAACTTTAGGTAATCATAAAGCCATTATTCTACAAAATCATGGTTTGTTAACAGTTGGAAAAACCGTTGATGAGGCTGCTTGGTGGTTCATTGCTATGGAACGTTCTTGTCAAGCCCAATTATTAGCGGAAGCTGCTGGTAAACCCAAATTAATCCAACCAGAATTTGCTAGTGTGGCACACAGCCAAGTAGGTTCTGCACAAATGGGTTGGTTTAGTTTTCAACCTCTATATGACATGATTGTGCGTCAAGAACCTGATTTGTTGGATTAGTGTAAGGGTGTAAGGGAAGAAAGAATTTATTTTGTTCTTCTCCCTACACCCCTATACCCCTAGAGATTTCCTTTCCAACTAGCCAAATCAGCTAAGGAGCGATCGCGGTAACGTCCGTAGCGTTCCTGTTTATTTTTGATTTTCATCCCTAAATCGGGAAAAATCCCAAAATTCGGCGGCATTGGTTGAAAGTGTTTAGGTGAGGCGGAACTGATAAAATCAAACAATGCCCCCATCATGGTTGTATTGGGTAGCGTCAATGGTTCTTTTCCTAAAGCCAACCGCGCCGCATTAATTCCCGCCAAGCAACCACCGGCGGCGGCGGCTGTGTAACCTTCAGTGCCAATCAACTGTCCAGCCGCTAACAATGTAGGACGCTGTTTAAATTGCAGAGTCGGTAGCATTAATTGAGGTGCATTAATAAAGGTGTTGCGGTGCATGACTCCCAACCGCACAAATTCAGCCTTTTCCAAACCGGGAATCATTTGGAAGACGCGCTTTTGTTCACCCCAACGCAGATTTGTTTGGAAGCCAACCATATTCCACAACTGACCGGCTTTATCTTCTTGGCGTAACTGCACTACGGCATAGGGACGTTCCCCAGTCCGGCTATCAGACAACCCTACTGGTTTTAAGGGGCCATAGCGCATGGTGTCTTCCCCCCGTTGTGCGAGTTCTTCAATGGGGAGACAGGCTTCAAAAAATTTGGCGGTTTCTCTCTCAAAGTCCTTGAGTTCTGTTTGTTCAGCTTGACAAAGTGCTGACCAGAAACGCAGATATTGCTCCTTATTCATGGGACAGTTGAGATAGGCGGCTTCACCTTTGTCATAGCGTGATGCCATAAAGGCAATATCCCGATTAATGGAATCTCCCACAATGATGGGGCTAGCTGCATCAAAGAAACTCATATATTCCATCCCGGTGAAGCGGTGCAAGTCTGCCGCTAAATCGGGACTGGTTAAGGGGCCACTGGCTAAAACCACAATTCCGTCGGGAATAGCTGGAACTTCCCCGCGCCGGAACTCAATTAAAGGATGATTTGCTAAAGTTGCGGTTAAATCTTGCCCAAATTGTCCTCTATCTACAGCCAGCGCACCCCCAGCCGGAACTGCGTGTTCATCAGCTTTAGATATGACGATAGAACCGAGTTGGCGTAATTCTTCATGCAGCAAACCCGCCGCGCGATCGCTTGCCATCGCCCCAAAGGAATTACTACATACTAACTCTGCCAAATGTTCTGTATGATGGGCGGGGCTGAAGCGTTGGGGACGCATCTCATGTAAGATTACTGGTATTCCAGCCTGGGCTATTTGCCATGCTGCCTCTGTCCCAGCTAGTCCACCTCCAATTACTTGTATCGGTTGTTTGTCCATAAATATCAATACTCAATTTGACCCAGGTTAAATTTGCTGGGAGTGCATATCACCAATAATAGATGATACTGTTGGTCAGTGCGATCGCCTCATACTGTAGTATCCAGAACATATCCTGTATCTTGTCTTTTCGCGCAAGATACCCACCCTACCAGATGTTTCTATAGTTTATTTATTTTCATCAGCTTGATTGTCTCGATTAATCTCACGCCTACGAAGTCTCACCAAAAATCTCACCCGCCGTTTGAATTCCTCAAAGTCTGCTTCGCTGAGTTTGGTTTTCTGCCATGCTGGACGCTGGTTGATTTGTTCGCACCAGTTTTGTAGTTGGGGGTAATCATTCAGACTCACGCCCAAATTAGGTAAAAAAGGTACAACTGTTCCTGCAACAATATCTGCTAGGGTTAATTGTTCCCCTGCAAAGAAAGTGCGATCGCCTATGATGTCTGTTAAAAATTGCAGCACTATCTTTATATGCTGCACTGCTTGGAGAAACTGCGGTGAATCAGGACTATCACAAATGAGTGAAATTGTTTTTGGGAATAGTTCATTAGCTGTCACCGTTTGCACCATTCTGACTTTTGCCAATGTTTGAGGCTCACTTGGTAACAATGTTGGTGTGGGATATTTACTTTCTAAATAATCTAAAATCGCCAATGATTCTATGACTCTAAAACCTTGATCTACTATCACTGGAATGTGATGAAATGGGTTGATTTCTAAAAAGTCTGGTTGTAATTGATCACCATTTAATTTGAATAGAATTGGTTCAAAATCAATTTCCTTTTCTAATAAAGTTATCCACACACGCCGAGCATTAGGTGAAAGGGGAGCATAGTAAAATTTCAGCATAGAAAACTCCTAGATAAAAAGACCGATAGGTTTGTTTTGACGTAAAAAAATTCCACCTAAATAGTATAGGAAAGGTGGTAGCCACGTTTAGGAGAGAGTCAAGGAATTAAACCCTTGTGATATCTATTCTTTTGTATTTTGAATTGGTATTAGCCTGTGTGCCATGAATTTACAGATGAGTGTCTATGTATTGATAAAGATGATTAACTGCTCTTTGCATATAAATCTTATCTTCATATAACTTGGTCATCATAATCGCACCTTCTAAAGTTGCAGTTATGATACTAGCGATTTCATCTGCATTGACTCCAGCCTTGATTTCACCTTTGGCAATTCCACTTTCAATAATCCGACGAATGAGATTGAGCCAAGCAGTCATAGCTTGCTGTGTGCGTGCTTTTAAAACAGGGTGAGTATCATCACTTTCTACAGCCGTATTTAGTAACGGACATCCTCCAGGGACGGGTGGATTGTCTACAGAACTGCTAAATACATTAATTATCGCCTTTAACCTGGCAATTGCATGACGTTCATTACGTAATGCTAATCTGTAATTTTTACTTACACAAGCGATCGCATAATCAAAAGCTTGTAATGCTAACTCATCTTTACTTTGAAAGTGATTATAAATTCCTCCTTTCTTTAATCCCGTTACCCGCATGATGTCAGAAATAGACGAACCAGCATACCCCTGTTGGTTAAACAGTTCTGCTGCTTGTTGGATAATACGAGCTTTTGTTTCTTCGCCTTTAGACATTAAAAGTATTTAAGACCAATTGGTCTGATTAAGACTAACACTATATATTTAGCATAGTCAAGAAATTTGAGGATATTGCCTGATTCTTTATGTGAGCATTGTTTGCAACCTGCTAAATCCGTCACTAATAAAATTTGGCTAGCTTATGCAAATCTGACAAACAAACAATTCATAATAGTTGAGAGCAACTCTTAGAGCAGATATGCCCCCAAGTAAAGCTATGAATTTAACCAGTAGTAACCAAGAGTTGACATTAGATTTAACTACCCTAGTACAACTATCCCAAGCAATAGCGGCGGAAATTGTACTTTCTCGGTTACTTCCTGCCTTAATCCAGATATTTATGGAGAACACAGGAGCGCATATCGGCTTTCTGGTGATGGATAAAGCTGGTGAATGGGTGATAGAAGCGGCTGGTGAGTTGCACTCCACAGAAATTCGCACCACAAGCTTATTACAATCAATCCCCATTGTGCATCACCTACCCCATAGCATTATTAACTATGTAGGTGTAAAACAAACCAGTGTAAATTTAAACCACGCCACACAAACAGGTGAATTTACCACTGATCCTTACATTCAAGCCCATCAGTCGCAATCGATTTTATGTGTACCACTTGTGTATGACAGGCAACTAAAAGGCATAGTGTATCTAGAGAATCAGCAGAGTGGACACTTTAGTGCATACCACTTGGCACTGATCGAAATTTTATCTGGACAAGCAGCAATCGCCATCACCAATGCCCAAGTCTACACCCAAGTGAAGGAACGGGAAAGCCAACTAGCGCAATTACTAGATGGACTCCCTGTGGGTGTAGCCATGCACGATACCACTGGAAAAATGATCTACGCCAATTCAGTAGCAATGCAAATAGCTGGGGATGAAAGTGTACGGGAAGCGACTTCTGAGGAAATTTCCCAAGCTTATAAACTTTATCGAGCCGGAACTCAAGCACCCTATCCCACTAGCCAACTGCCAGTTGTACGTGCTTTGGCAGGCGAAACATTAACAATTGATGATATGGAATTGTATCAAGGCGATCGCGTGATCTCCTTAGAAGTTGTCAGCACACCAATTTATAATGAACAAGGGCAGATAGTATATGCACTCTGTGCTGTACAAGATATTACGCAACGTAAACAAGCAGAAGTAGCTTTAAAAAGAAGCGAAGCTAGTTTACGATTTGCCCAACGAGTTGCTCGGTTAGGTAGTTGGGAATTTGATGTACTCAGTCGCAAAATCACTTGGTCAGAAGAACTCTTTCGCATTTTTGGGCTAGATCCCACCCAGCCAGAACCAACTTATGAAGAAATGCTCCAGTTAGTTCATCCTGATGATCGAGCATTAATGATCGATATGACCGAGCGCATGATTCAAACAGGAATCAGCGTTGACTTCGATTATCGGATTATCCACCCTGATCAAACAATTCGGTTTGTTGAAGGTAGAGGAGAGACTATTTGCAATTCACAAGGGCAAGTTATTAAACTCATTGGTTCAGGATTAGATGTCACTGAACGCAAATTAGCGGAAGTAGCTCTACGCCAAAGTCAGGAAATTGCTCAACAACAACTCACAGAGATTGAAGCTATCTACGCCACAACTCCGATTGGAATGTGTGTAGTTGATACAAATCTGCGGTATGTGCGTATAAACGAACGCTTGGCTGAAATCAACGGCTTACCAGTAAAAGCACAGATTGGGCGTAGGATTCGGGAAGTTTTACCAGAACTGGCTGATGAACTAGAACCAATCTATCTCCAAGTGATTAAATCTGGCTTACCTGTTTTAGATGTTGAAACTCACGGTACAACACCAGCCCAGCCAGGAGTAGAAAAAGATTGGCTCAGTAGTTACTACCCCTTAAAAGGAAGTGATGGGCAGGTTGTTGGGGTAAATGTGACAGTGCAAGATATTACTGAGCGTAAACAAGCTGAAATCGCACTGAAGGAAAGTGAAGAACGCTTCCGCCAGCTAGCAGAAAATATTGATGCCGTCTTGTGGATTGCCGCCAAAGGACATTTTCAGATCATCTATGTCAGCCATGCCTATACTCGCATCTGGGGAAGAAATGTTCAAGATGTATACGATAATCCTCATTCATTTTTTGATGCCATCTATCCAGAAGATTTAGAAAAAGTGAGGTCTATAGTACCGGTCACAAATCCTCATTATGATGTGGAGTATCGCATTGTACGTCCTGATGGAGAAATTCGCTGGCTACGCGATCGCAGCTTTCCTATTCGCAATGCCCAAGGAGAAATCTATCGTTATGGTGGTATAGCTGAAGATATCACCGAAAAAAAACAAATTGAAGCTCAATTTCTCCGCGCCCAACGACTAGAAAGTGTTGGGACATTAGCTAGTGGTATCGCCCACAATTTAAATAATATTTTGTCACCTATATTACTGTCGTTGGAATTATTAGAAAGGAAATTACCTGATCAAAAAAGTCAGCAATTGCTGAAGATGCTGGAAAGTAACGTTAAACGCGGATCTGCTTTAGTCAAACAAGTGCTGTCGTTTTCCAGAGGCGTATCCGGAAAACACACGATTATTAACATCAAACATATAGTTAGCGAAATTCAATATATTATCCAAGAAACATTTCCCAAATCAATTAAACTTTCTACGAATCTAGCCCCAGACCTTTGGAATATTTGCGCTGATGGTAATCAGTTACACCAAGTGCTGATGAACCTGTGTATCAATGCCCGCGATGCTATGCCTCATGGCGGTTCTTTAAGTATCTATGCAACCAATTTGTTTATTGATGAAACATCTGCCCGTAGGTATCTGGATGCCCAAGTTGGTGAATATGTTATGGTCAGTGTTGCAGATACCGGCAGTGGCATAGCTCCCGAAATTTTGGAGAGAATTTTTGAGCCATTTTTCACCACTAAAGAAGTTGGTCAGGGTACAGGGCTGGGACTTTCAACTGTTATGGGTATCATCAAACATCATGGCGGATTCGTGAATGTGGAAAGCACATTAGGAAAAGGCAGTCAGTTCCAGGTGTATTTGCCAGCAGTCACAGACGGACAACAGCAACCCGTAAGAGAAATAGAATTACCCAAAGGGCAGGGAGAATTAATACTTTTGGTAGATGACGAAAAGTCGATTCGAGAAACGGCAAAAGTATTGTTGTCCAACTATAACTACAAAGTGCTAACAGCTAATAATGGCATTGAAGCGATCGCTCTATACGTCGAACATAAAGCTGAAATTAGTCTGGTGTTCATAGATATGACAATGCCAGATATGGATGGACTCACAACCATCCGCACATTACATAGAATCAACCCCCATCTCAAAGTTATTGCCTCTAGTGGGCTGCCATCAAATGAAACAATAGCTGAATTTTCTAGCCTTGGGGTGAAAGCATTTCTCTCAAAACCTTATACGCTCAACGAATTATTAAAAACTTTCTCATTGGTATTAACTGGCACCGTCTAATTTCTTTTTACTAGCTTCATGTGCAGAAAGTACGGCTCTTGCTTTTTGCCAATGTCGTTCTGAAACTACAGGTGAATCCTCTGTTAATTCCTCCATCTGCTCTCTAATACTACTGTCAACTACCCACATTCCCACAAGCAGTGAGTGCGGGCTGCTAAATTTACAAGGGATTGCCCTGTCTGAGATTTGTGGGCAAGAATAGGTAAGATAGTAAGTTTTACCTACTCCTGCAAAAACTCCCTTTTTAACTATCGAGGAGGGGAGAAACTTATGGGGCTATTTGATTTATACTTTTAAGTTCGTCTAATTGTGGAGAAGTGGTAAAGTTGTATGTCCAGCCTGAGTTCTGACATGGTGCGTGTTTATTTGCAAGAAATTGGTCAGTTCCCTTTATTAACATCAGACCAAGAAATAACTTATGGCAGACAAGTACAACAAATGATTGCCATTGAGGAGCATAAACAACAGCTTAGTCAACAATTGCATCGGGAACCAACGCTAGCAGAATTAGCAGATTTTGTAAACAAAAGCGAAACTGAAGTCAATCAAATACTTCAGCAAGGGCAACGAGCCAAGCAAAAGATGATCACAGCAAATCTGCGGCTAGTGGTTTCGGTTGCTAAAAAATACCAGCATCGCAATCTGGAGTTTCTGGATTTGGTTCAAGAAGGGGCAATAGGTTTACAAAGAGGGATAGAAAAGTTTGATCCCAACCGGGGCTATAAGTTATCCACTTACGCATACTGGTGGATTAGTCAGGCTATCACCAGGGCGATCGCAGAAAAATCCCGTACAGTGAGGCTACCAGTTCACGTCAACGAAAAGCTCAATCAAATTAAGAAGGCACAGCGAGAATTATTTCAAACACTGAATCGTCGTGCCACTGTCACAGAAATTGCTCAAAAATTGAACTTAGAACCAAGCCAAATTCGAGAATATCTGAGTGTCGCTAGTGGGACAATTTCTCTAGATTTAAAAGTGGGGGATAACCAAGATACAGAACTAAGTGAACTTTTACCGGATGAAGGTATATCACCAAATGAACAGATCACCCAAGAACTACTACGCCAAGACTTAAGTGATTTGTTAGCATCACTCAAACCCGTGCAGCGTGAAGTATTAATTTTGCGCTTTGGACTTTTGGATAATCAAGAACGAAGTTTGGCTCAGATTGGGGAGAAGTTAAATGTCAGTCGAGAGCGAGTGCGTCAAATCCAGCAACAGGCAATGACGGCTTTGCGTCGTCAACAACCATCCATTGAGCAATATTTATCTTTTTAATCAATGCCGATAGATCACCCTATTAGGGGTGATGACTTTGGTGAAGGTATCGTGACCTAAGACAATATCTCTGAATTATAGACTATGGACTGTTGACAACTTTGGGATACAGTATTTTGTGTGTCAACTTTGATCGATGCCAACTAATGGAGACTGCAATGAGTAAGGGTGTAATCACCATCACTGATGCTGAGTTTGAAACTGAAGTGTTGCAAGCCGAGCAGCCTGTATTAGTTTACTTTTGGGCTTCCTGGTGTGGGCCGTGTCAATTGATGTCGCCACTAATTAATCTAGCTGCTAATACGTACAGCGATCGCCTGAAAGTTGTCAAACTAGAAGTAGATCCTAACCCTGTGACGGTGAAACAGTACCAAGTAGAAGGTGTACCAGCTCTGAGACTGGTTCAAGGAGACAAACTCCTAGCATCCACTGAAGGAGTAATCGGTAAAGATAAATTACTCAATCTCCTAGATACGCACTTAAATAATAATTAGTCAATAGCCAATAGTTAATAGTCCATAGTATGACCATTGACTATTGACTATCGACCCTTACGGGTTCGATAGTTGCTTTCCGACGCAAGGCGACAGGAACGCACTATCTCACTCATGACTAATAATCATTGACTACTATGCAATTTGCACAACGGTTACAACCCCTGCAATCTAACGTCTTTGCTGATATGGATAGAGCCAAAGCATTGGCTCTATCAGCAGGTAAAGAGTTGATTGATTTATCGCTGGGTTCTTCTGATTTACCGGCTGAACCCCACGTCATTGAGGCGATCGCGCAATCGCTTGATGATCCTAGTACCCACGGTTATTTACTGTTTCACGGTACGCGAGGATTTCGGCAAGCGGCGGCGAATTGGTATGAACAAAAGTTTGGGATAAAAGTTGATCCTGAAACTGAGGTACTGCCTTTAATTGGTTCCCAGGAAGGTACAGCCCATTTACCCTTGGCTTTGCTCAATCCTGGAGATTTTGCTTTACTGCTCGATCCAGGCTATCCTTCCCATGCGGGCGGAGTCTACCTAGCTAGTGGGCAAATCTACCCCATGCCATTGAAAGCAGAGAATGATTTTTTGCCTGTACTGAGTGACATTCCTGCCTCTGTGTTAGCCCAATCGCGGATGATGGTTTTAAGTTATCCTCATAATCCCACAGCCGCGATCGCGCCTTTATCATTCTTTAAGGAAGCAGTAGCTTTCTGTCAGCAGCATAATATCGCCCTGGTTCATGATTTCCCTTACGTAGATTTGGTATTTGATGGGGTTGGGGATTGGGGACTGGGGATTGGGGACTGGGGATTGGGGACTGGGGATTGGGAGAAGAATTTATCCCATGCTCAATCCCTTGTGCCTTCTATTCTGCAAGCTGATCCAGATAAGAGTGTGTCAATTGAGTTTTTCACGCTGTCTAAGTCTTACAATATGGGTGGTTTCCGCATTGGTTACGCCATCGGGAATGCCGAGTTAATTCAGGCTTTACGGCAAGTCAAAGCAGCCGTAGATTTTAATCAGTATCGGGGAATTTTAAATGGGGCGATCGCAGCTCTTTCTGGTTCCCAAATTGGAGTACAAGCGGCTGTAGCTAAATTCCGTCAGCGTCGTGATGCGTTTATTACAGCCTTACACCACATCGGCTGGTATGTTCCCACTCCTCAAGCCACCATGTACATCTGGGCAAAATTACCCTCACCCTGGAGTCAAAATTCTGTAGACTTCTGTACCCAATTAGTTAAACAAACGGGTGTAGCGGCTTCTCCCGGTGCTGGTTTTGGCAAATCTGGGGAAGGATATGTCCGCTTTGCTTTGGTGCATGAACCATCTGTATTAGAAACCGCCGTAGAAAGAATGGCTGAGTTTCTTTAAGTTACAATATCCATTGCAAATTTACCCAAATTATCCCGTCGCCATTGAGCATCAATTTTGCGATTTGTCCGCAACTCTAAAACTCGAATTCCTTGTGTTGGTAGTGGATTCAATTTTTGCTGTAATTGCTGCCAAGAAGTAATTAATTCATGCTGTACACCATACGTAGTAGATAATTGAGCAAAATCAATATCTTGGGGAGTACCGAAAAACTCCTCAAATGGTGGGTCGAATTTGGCGATGGGTAACATTTCAAAAATTCCCCCACCATTGTTATTAATTAAGACAATTGTTAGGTGTCCAATAAATTTATTGCGGATTAAAAAACCATTGGTGTCATGTAGTAAAGCCAAATCTCCTGTTAACATCACACTACTTTGCTGACGGTGGGCAATTCCTAAAGCAGTGGATAATGTGCCATCAATACCATTAGCACCCCGGTTAAAATGCGATCGCACTCCTAAATTATTCAGTTGCCAGAAATATTCCACATCCCGCACAGGCATACTGTTAGCGATAAATAATGGCGTTCCCGGCGGTAGTACCTGAGAAATTAGCCAAGCTGCTTTACATTCAATTAATTCTTCGATATTCGCCAAAGTTGCGTCTACATTTGCCCTAACTTTGGCTTCAGCTTGACACCACATTTGCAGATAGTCGGGGGATGAGGGGGATGAGGAAGATGAGGAGGATGAGGAGGATGAGGGGGATGAGGGGGATGAGGGGGATGTAGTTTTAGCTTCCCCCACTCCCCCATCTCCCCCCACTTCCCCCACTCCTTCCAAAAACTGCTCAACCTTCATTCTCAAATGCGTCGTCCTCCCATGCAGGGGGTCAAGATTTTGGTGACTGGAGTCAATTACCCAACGTCTGGGTTGGTGAGTGTTTAGCCAAGTGCGTAGTTCTTTACTGGTTGGCATATCCCCTATCTGAATCACTATATCCGGTGCTAGCTGTTTGGCTAGTTGCTGGTTTCGCAAAATGAGGTCATAGGTAGAAACTAGATAGGGGTTGAGTTGAGCATAATTTCTGACAGGGGAAAGTCCCTCTGCTAGTACAGGCCATTGGAGAGTGCGAGAAAGGTGAGCGATCGCTCTACAATACTCCTGTGGTTGCTGTGGTTGGGCAACTCCGGCAATGATGATTCCTCGGTGGGAGTGGGGAATGGGGAATGGGGAGTAGGGAGTGGGGATTGGGGATTGGGGATTGGTGATGTCGGCAAAGAATTCTTCGGGGTCGAATTTTGATAGTAATGATTGTAGAAGCTTGTCCTGCAACGCCTCTGTGTGGGGGATGGGCGCAAGGGGATCACGAAAGGGAATATTTAGATGTACAGGCCCCGGTGTTGGGGTTTGGGTTCTCTCCCAGCTATGAATTAGAGTTTGCCGCAGATACGCTAGCATTCCTATTTCTGGGGAAGGTATGGCTAACTCTGTTTGCCAGTTGGGATAACTACCATAGAGTTTTACTTGATCTATGGTTTGTCCAGAGTGACAATCTCGCAATTCTGGCGGTCTATCAGTGGTTAATATCAATAATGGTACACGGCTTTCTTTAGCTTCAATGACTGCCGGATAAAAGTTAGCCCCCGCAGTACCGGAAGTACAAACGATAGCTACAGGACGACCGGTGGCTTTGGCAACTCCTAAAGCAAAAAAGGCGGCGGAACGTTCATCTAGAATGGAGATTGCTTCAATCTCAGGAACTTGCTGGGCGAAGGCGACGGCTAGGGGTGTGGAACGAGAACCAGGACAAATCACTGCACAGCTTAATCCTAGACGTTTGAGGGTTTCAGTGAAGATATAAGCCCAAAGTTGATTAATATTTGTATAGGCCAGCCGAATCGCATCAGACATAACAGCAAAGTGGAGATTTTATCTAGCGAAATTCAATGTATCATTCCTTTGCTGTTGACTAATGACTAATGACTATGGACTCTATTCACTTAACAGGCATTCGCTGCTATGGCTACACTGGGTATTTGGCAGAGGAACAGGTGCTAGGACAATGGTTTGAGGTGGATGTGAGGTTATGGTTAGATCTGGCTCAAGCTGCTAAAACTGATGCGATCGCCGATACTCTAGATTACCGCAGTGTTATTAGCTTGATTCAACATTTGGTCAAGACTTCTAAGTTTGCTTTAATTGAAAGGTTAGCAGGTGCGATCGCTGACTCTATTCTCGAACAATGCCATCAAATCACACAAGTTCAAGTTATTGTGACTAAACCAGCTGCGCCTATTCCCGATTTCGGCGGCAAAATTAGTATTGAATTGACTAGGAAGAAAGGTGATAGGTGACTGGGGATTGGGGATTGGGGACTGGGGACTGGGGACTGGGGACTGGGGACTATTAGTCCCAATCTCTTCTGAAAACAGTCTTAATACTGCCCTGCGTATTCATTTCTTGTGGAGTAGGACTATACTGCAACCAAGCAAATAAAGCAGCAGTACCAAGGAAAATCAATGTAATAGTGGCGACTAATTGCAGCATAATACTATAACGCATCATCAAACCTAATTATTTTTGGGAATACCTATTTTCTGTTAGAGAAAAATCTTGTTGTTAATACTGAATACTAATTGCTATTAACTAATGACTATTGACCATGTTTTGAATTCCCCGAAGGGATTGACCAGCCCCGTTGGGGCGGGTGTGGGGTGTGGGGAAAGAAAAAGCCTCAACAACCTCTTGGGTACAAGCCCTGCCCTTAAAGGCAATTGTGTTGGTAGGGGATACAAGAACCTGACATCACCGTCTTCCCTACCCCCTACACCCTGTTATTGACTTTTTACTCGGAAATTTGCCCACATGATAAAGCCATGAATACGGCAGCCTAAATCTTCTAGCCATGCAGCTATTTCATGATTGCTATTATGTAACATGGTATAGTCTTGGTCATCTTGGACTAAACTTAAACCTGTTTGTAGATTTTTGATGCGCGTTGCAATATTGTGGTTAAAACGTTCATCTAATAATTGCAGTAGCCGTGTGACATTGGTTTGTGCGACTTGTAAACTTAATATGCTGACATTTTGCTGTTGCATGATTTGCTGAAATTCAGCTATATTACTAAACTTGCGCCGGCCGAGAGTACCTTGAGTTGGTAATAAAAGTGCTGCTACTCCATTTCTCCAGTCCTGCTGGTTGAGGGCAAAATAATTCCAATCACCGTAAGCATATTGAATTAATTCACCGTTACCACTGGGTAATACCAGTCTGGAATGCCAACCGTAGTCTGTAACATAAATTGCGATCGCCTCACCAGGGTCAGTAGGAGGTACGATAGTTGCGGGAAATAATATCCAAATCAACAAGACAGAAGCAATTATTAGGGAAGCAAATTTGGCAATGCGGCATAAACCCATAGCTAATACACAGTTACATACCCTTAATATTATTGTTGTAATAAAGCGTGTGATGAACTACACTCTGCTGTCTGCGATCGCCTGAGTCTGAGAGGGTGTAAGAGACAAGTTAAGATTCTCTCAACTTGTGTGTACCCCGTAGCTTCGTTTACGGGGGTTTTAAGAATTAATGCCAGAGGGCTATTCTTCGGCCAAGGCTACAGCACCCCATAATGGCGCATCATCCCCTAATGCTGCTGGCACAATTTCAAACATCACTTCTGGTAAAGCTGTTTCTCTGGCAGTTTTCTGTACTACATTCCACCAGTTTTCACCTGCTTTGGTGACACTACCGCCCAAGATAAAACGCTGCGGATTCATCAGATTAGCGACATTACCAATACCTGTACCCAATGCCCAAGCAGACTTTTGCAAAACTGCTTGAGCTACATTATCTCCCTTGGTGGCAGCTTCACTAATCAGCTGACCTGTTAATGAATTGAGATTATGATCTACCAAATTTCTCAATATTTCACCGCCTTGAGGTTCTAGGGTTGCTAAAATCTCCTTGGCATTCTGCCCCATGTAAGGGCCTGATGCTAAACGTTCCACACATCCTCTTTTACCGCACAAACATACAGGGCTACTCGGATCTACAACCATGTGTCCAAGTTCGCCAGCCATCCCTGCTGCACCCCGCCAGGGTTTACCATTAAGTATCCAACCACCACCTACGCCAGTGCTAATAGTAATGTAAAACAGGCTATCGTATCCCTGACCAGCACCAAAACTGTATTCGCCCAAAGCGGCAACATTAGCATCGTTGTCTAGACTGGTAGGTATGCCAAACTCTTGTTCTAGTAAGTCTTTGAGGGGAATATTTTCCCAACCAGGAACGTGATGAGATAATCGTACTGTGCCAGTTGTAGCATCTACAGGCCCGCCAAAACTGACACCAATGGCTGAGGGAGTGACATCTTGCAGTAGGGAATGAATGAGCGATCGCATGATTTCTAAGTCGGTGTTCACATCTCCATCGGCTGGGGAAAAACGACGCTGATAACGCAACCATTCTCTAGAACCACGGTTTACTACTGCTGCTGCTAGTTTAGTTCCACCAAAATCTAGGGCTAAGATGGCTGTCATAAATTTATTTTCCGAAGAATTTGAATTAAATTAGTCTAAAAAATTACCATAAAGCTTACGGCATTGATTTTCGATTCTTTTGTGCATCAGCAGCAGAAATGAATAAATACTGTATCTAGTATTTGAGAATAATTCTTAATTAGTTTAATGTTATACATAATAAATATCATAGACTTTTATCAATACAAAAGGCTGTAAACCTTATTTTACAAGGCTTATAACATGAATGATATTTTTGTAAGTAGTAGATATATTAAAAAATAGTTGCATTAATGTTCAACTTCAGTTATTTTAAAACTAGGTGTCTCAAAATCATCTAAATGGCACAAGTGGAAATGATCTAGCAAAGACTATATGCAATTTGCTTAGTTTGTCTACTTCACTAGAACCTGTAATTTAGACACTGAAAGTATGAATAATCAATCAAAGTTTGAACAAAAATTTGGCTGATGAAATATCTATTAACTGCGTATAAGGTGTTTAAAAACATACCTTTATACGAGTCAATGACGTTTTTTAATCAACTTGTTGATAAAAATTGGCAACTTTTATCTAAAAGGCAAATTCAAATAGCTGGGATGGCAGAACAGTTGGGAATGAGTTGGTTTACCAGAGCATTCTTAATCAAGAGTTACGAACAAAATCAAGGGTATTTACTTAAGAAAAGGTTACTGCAACTATCTTTAGTATTACTTAAGTATAAGGATGGGAAGTTCTTAAGACATAAAAATAGCAAAGTATCTTGTAAATCACAAGATTTTCATACCAAGTCATTAGCTATAAATACTGAATTAACTACTATCAGCAGTCAGAGTTTAACGAAACAATTATTTAAGTATTTTTGCCTGAAACCTGCATTTCAGCTAAATATTCCATGCTATCCGCGACAATGCCTCAAACAAGTCCCTCATCATCCTATTCTGGAATTTTTCTTAATAGGGAAGACGTTTATTGGAAATAATGCTATAAAGTGGCTACTTGGGTTTAACCAGTAAATGCAAATTATTCTTTTTTTTCGTTTTGATGAGGAGGTATTGTAACTCGGAATACAATTTAGTTTTCAAAAATATTGTTTATAAGAACAGTCAATTAGCATCAAAAATGAGTAACTTTTTTTGTTCTGACTATACACGTCAACTAGGTGAAGATGTTATTGGTAGCGCCACTGATTACCAGACTTATATTCTTGTTGAATGTCCTCTTCCTTGGGTATCTAATGCTTTTGATTCTAAGTGGGTACCCAAGAATTTACAGATTTTGGTAGAAGAAGTAACTCAATCAAAACTACCAATCAGATTTCTTTTAATTGCTAATGAATTAACTCATAAAGTTGAGCATACAACCCTTTTGATTTATCAAAAGCAAGAGGGTTTAAGTCATGGATATAATAAATACGAGTTTCAGCTACCCCATATCGAACAGGTAGCAGGGGTTGTTAAAAAATGGTTATGGGGAAAAATGCCTGGTTATGAAATAGAAACCAGTGTGAGCAGAGATATTTTAGTATGTACCCACGGTAGCCATGACAAGTGTTGCGCCAGATATGGTAATCCTTTCTATTTCAATGCTGCTGCTACTATAGATAATTTAAACTTAGAAAATATTCGCATTTGGAAATCTAGTCATTTTGGAGGACATCGCTTTGCACCCACAGCTATAGATTTGCCCGAAGCAAGATATTATGGGCTACTTGATCAAGATTCATTCCGAGCAATTCTGCAACGCAGTGGTGACATTGATTGCCTAAATCAAGTTTATCGAGGTTGGGGAATTTTGCCATCTGCGATTCAAGTTTTAGAAAGAGATTTAATACTTCGTCACGGATGGGATTGGTTTAACTACAAAGTTGCAGGGAGAATTTTGGAGCAAAGTTTAGACAATAATACAATTCTAGGAGAACTAACTGTGGAAAAAAGCTCTGGTTCTCTGTTTACGTACCAAGCTAAACTTGTCAAAGATTCAACAAAAACTGTAGAACTGAAGAGTTCTTGTAGTGCTGAACGAACTTCAGTTTTTAAGAAGTATAAAGTAGAAAATCTTTGCTTAGTTGCGGATAAAGTTGTCATCTGTAGCAGATAGCTAAAAGTAGCTAGGGTTGCTGTATAAAATGGTTGTCATCTATCTTAAGGAATAATTTTCTACGAAGCGATCGCTTTCTGGATTTTTAAGAGCGATCGCTTCACATAACTTAAATTACAGCTTCGTCATGTTGAGCATCAAAAACCACCACAAAGCGAGCATCAGGAATTAATTGGCGCAAATTTCGCAAATACCTTTCTGCATGAGAACGATGGCGGAAGCTAGCAATAGTTACTCGTCGCATATCCGGAAGGAGACGCGCAATTACCCACGAATTTAGGATATCTCCGTCAGCCAGTTTCATCGTTGTGAATGCAGAATTTTGGCAGGGTATATGTTTTGTCATGATATGGCCTTAAGATCAATTGCCCCAGGGCGATTTCCCACAGCATAAATCACGCCTGAATTTTCCTATTTGTGGGATTTTGCTTATACACTGAATATGTAATTTCAACCTCACACAATCTCTATGAAGCCGCAGCAAGACTACACCACTTTGAACCGCCCCGGCGACTATGGCACATCTGTTACCCATCTACCATCGATATCAAGTTGTCATGCTTGGGGAAGAACACCGGATCAAGCTCGTGGGGAACTTGTCTACGTTTTTGAGATGGTTCAACCAGAGTATGAAGAACAAAACCGTTCTCAACCTGACAACTTTGAACCATTCTCGGTAGAAGAAGAACGTCAACAGCTAAGGTAAATAGTTTCATCTTCCACTTCGGAGAGTGTAGAGAGTAGCTTGTGATCAAACATCGCCTATTTCGTAACTTCAAATAGATCACATACAGAATCTGGCGATAATTATTATGTACATCAGGAATTTAATGAGCGATCGCATCTACCTAAATCAGCTATCATCTCATACTTACTTCTTAAGCCCTTGCCATGAATTGCATTTCTAGCTGATTCTTGGCAAGAGCTTATCTCAAAATCTTGTGGATGCTATCTCCCTTCAACAGAAAGTTAAATTTTGCATCCTATCTAAAATTGTTTAGGTGTATTAACCAAACCAGTGTGATGGCTCACAACTTGCTTCAACTGATTCGCAAAGGTGATGACTAATCCAGTCTGACTTGGCTTGAAAGATAGAATCAATACCTTGATGAATCAACCTTTGCAAGTGTAGTTGCTGCTCTAATGGACTACGAGGTAACTTTTGATTCAATTGGCTTTCTCGATCACAGTTTTGTAGTAATAATTGTTCCTCAGATACTGCGCTGTAAAAGCAGGGAATCCGGTTGAGGACAAAAGCAATTAACTCTTGGCGTAAATCAGAAATAGCAAAAGCCTGTTGATAAGGATGATATGGATATGTATCTAAAACGTTTTCAATCTCCCCTAGGACTGATTGCTGTGTTAAATTAACTACGGTTTTCATAAATTTTTAACTCCTGTTTTATTTGCTGATTAATTAAATTAATTCAGAGAATAAACTCGCTAAACAGCAAACTTTTATTAGTAGCCACTTAGAAGCTATCTCAACCTATATGCTCCGACCGTAAACGAACTTTTTATTTGGGTAGAATACCACATATCTGGCTCTACGGATTTTCCTTGTATTTGAGACTGTTTGACAATATAGGTACTGAAAAAACGCTGAATAGGCTAGTGGATAACTGATGTTTTATATTTATATTTTAATTTTTTCAAATTTCAGGACTTTTGCGTAAAATCTACACAAAACTCATTATATATAGTGAGGGATCGATGCAAAATCAGATAAAGCTTATTAATCAATGTAAATGAATAAAGAAAGTAAAGCTCCTTTAATTGTTAACATTGCTTATTTAAAAGCAGATAAACACAGACTAAATTAATCTTTGATTTGGTATTTATTTTTTTGACGAAACTTAAATTATGTAATAAAAATTAGTAAGTCACAAAGGTGAGACTTACTATATGGAACAACCAGTCTAACGATAGATGCAATTATTGTGTAAAAACTTTGAAAAAGTTCACATCTGGTAGAAGTAACTGGTCTAATTGATGGTTAATTTCTATAGATGCAGCTAGTCCAGACAGCATCGCCCCTTCTACAAGATTGCCTCCACACCAATCTCCACAGCAAACTAGGGGAAGTATGGCTGGAGCAGATAGTACAGTGTGTTGCCAAGGATGACGGGGAAAAGCGTAGCGCCAACGATGTACTTGCAACCACTCAGGCTGATCCAACCAAGGCAATTCTAAAATTTGGGCGGCATATTGGACAATTTGCTGTCCTAGAGGCTGCAAATCCGATGAATCTAGATGGATTTGGGCAAAATTAGCACTACTTTGCACCACAAATACAGGTTGTGGAGATTGATGACGCTTGCTGCTGTCTAAACCAATCCATCCTAAAACAGCATCATCGGTAAAGCTAATAGCTTTCCAGTCTGGTAACGGTGATGATGTAGCAGGATAGCCACTCATGACGCTAATACATGGATAAAATTCTACAGAACGCAAATGTTCGAGAAACTGTTTGCCCAAGACACCTGCACCCAATGGTTGCAATAGCATCAAAGCTTGCGGTGCTGGAATCGCAATCACTAAAGCTTTTGCAGTTAATTCCTCATCACCAGATTCTAGGGTAAGCCGCCAACTGTTTTCAGAGGTGAGATTAATCGCTGTGACTCGCTGATTCAGCAATATATTTAAACCTTGGGCAAGAAATTTAGCGATCGCACTCATCCCCGCAGGTGCAACATAGCGAGGAGTGCGATTTTGCGGTGCAGATAAACCCGTATCTGCTGTGAACTCGTAAACAGTATCTGTCCAGACTTCTAAAATTTGGCGATCGCACAACAAATTTACCAAATCGGTGAATAATTCACCTTTGGGTTTCAGATAACAAGCACCATGATCAGCCCTAGTTTCATATAACCGACGTGTAGCTAGTCTTCCTCCTAAGCCACGGGATTTATCCACAACTAGCACCGAATAACCAGCTTGATTTAATTGCTGGGCGCAGATTAAACCTGCCATACCCGCACCAATCACTACAACATCATTCATCAGTCAATAGTCAATAGTTAGTAGTCGATAGTTAATCTACCTTGTATTCCTCATAACCCTCAATCTTTGGCTGAGTAATGAGTAATGAGTAATGAGTAATGAGTAAACAATTTACTTATTACTCACTACTTATCACTCATTACTTTTCAATTATTTGCTGTACCTCATAAACATCGAATCTGCTGTATTTCATGTTGCTGTGTAGGCTTGCGTGGAATTGGTGTAATTATTCCATTTCTAGTGAAAAGAAAGCTCAAATAGAGAACCACCATGAGCAGTAGGTAGGGAATATGCTATTTGATCTAACTGAACTTTAGTACCTTCTGCGTCTAAATTCTTGTAGAAAGTGCCTCTATGCTCAGGGGTTAGGAGCAGTTTAGCCGAATTGTATCCAGTAGAAAGCGAAGAAATAAATACTTCTACATATCCCCGCACTTCAAAATTTGCTTTTGCTAATAATCCTTCTTTCAGAATGTTTGGCTGTAGCAGAAATAAACCAGTTTCACCAGCTTTGATAGTTCTGGTAAATCTGATTTTGTTGGGAGCAAAATCAGGTTCTAGTTCAGCTAGCATATTAGTTTCATCTACATCCAGGAAGGCCACAATTTCCTTAATATTGACAGGAGGATTAGAAACTACTGTAAATACAAGAGACAAAGTAACTTCAAAAGCATTGAGATTACTCAAAGTTAAAAAATAACCCTGAATCACATTACGACTGAGTTTTTCAATATTCCCTTTTAACGCTGGTGGTATTTGTACTGGTAGGTTTGCGGCTTTCGGAAACTGAGGTTTAACGAGCAACTCAAAAGTAGAAACTAGCATGAATTGACCTCTATTTAGATTAAACTTAGATCAGAATAAAAGTGTGTTTCATCACAGTTTTTCAATTTATTTTTGAATCTACTGTGACCTATATTGATTAATCAGTTTGAAATTTTTGATTTATGCACAAGATTAAAAAGTCTGTCTGCTTGTAGTAAGAACCTCGTACACTACCAAGCGATGAAAGTAGTCTTGCCCCAGTCCCTAATCCCCAATCCCCTAGTAGAATAGGGTACAGATACGCTCTCAGGAAGGGAGGAAGGGAAATTGGATGAGCTAAGGGCAGCGTTAGAGTTGGCTACCGAAGATGAATTAAAGGACTTAACAGCAATTCTGTTTAGTCGGAAGTTTAATCCCCTAGATTATGTTCAAACACCTGAACCTATTGAAATCCAAAGTCAAAGTCGCCAAGCTTGGCTAGACTCACTAGAAGATCGCTTTCGGTTTTTAGCCGCAGACGGGATGACAGTCTTACGGGGACGCACAGAACAAGTAACTTACCGTCAAGCACTCATGCAAGTCTGTAAGTATTTAAAAATTCCTTATTCTCAAGATTTAACAACCATTGATTTAGAAGCAGAAGTATTTTTGTATCTGCTGGGGCAAGTTTGGAAAAAATTACCAAAACACGAACAGCAAAAATTGGCTTTGCAATTACAAAATCAACTGGTGAAATCAGAAATTAAACAACCTTTACCGCCTTTATTGCAGAGTGATCCCTTGAGCTTATTGTTAAAAGGTGGTAGCGCCTTAGCTGTTACCTCCGTAGTTCAACCATTTGTGCTGCAACAAATTGCTCGCCAATTTGCTATCCACTTTGCTACTTATCAAGTAGCCACACAAGCAGTTATTAAAGGTTCACAAGCGGCAACATCACAATTTCAAGGCTATGTAGCATTGCAAATGGCTCGTCGAGGTATGACTTTGAGTGCTGCTCGATATACAGCAGTTCGCAGTCTATTTGCCTTTGTCGGGCCGATGATGTGGGCTTGGTTTTTTGCAGATTTAGGGTGGAGAATGATCACTACTAATTATGGTCGGATCATTCCGACTGTTTTTACCTTGGCGCAAATTCGTCTCACTCGTGCTGAATGTTGGGAGTTAGCTTGAAGACAGCTTTTTACCATCCCAATCCTAATTTGCAATTGCCTTGGAATTGTTTGCAAATCGGTTTACTAATATTCCCATTAAGTCCCTTGTTGGGAGCTGTTAGCCTGGGATTTGCGACATTATTCACTTGGTTGCGTCAATTCAGGACAATTATTCACCGTCCCATTAACTGGGGATTTGCACTATTTAGTGTCTTATTGTTGATTTCTGCTGGCTTTGCTCTAGACAAAGCAGCAGCTTTCCTTGGCTTATTCAATCTACTGCCGTTTTTCTTGGTGTTTGCTGGACTAAGTGCCTTAATTCAAACTACTGCTCAATTAAGGCGCATCGCTGGGATTTTTGTGCTTAGTTCAATCCCAGTAGTAATTTTAGGCTTTGGACAGTTGTTTTTTGGCTGGACATTGCAGTTACAGGTTGTGTTGCTAGATGTAGCGATCGCACCCGGCGGCAATCCTCCAGGACGAATGTCCGCCATTTTCATGCACGCCAACATTTTTGCTGCTTATCTGGCAATAGTTTTCACTCTAGGATTAGGTTTATTGTTGGAGCGGGGACTGGGGACTGGGAAAACAAATCAATCCCTACTCCCTATTCCCTACTCCCTACTCCCGATCATTTTAGTTGCCGACTTGGCTGCACTGATTTTAACTAACTCGCGGAATGGATGGGCGATCGCTATTATTACTTGTCTAGCGTTTGCCCTTTATCTCGGTTGGCGTTGGCTGGTAGCTGGAGTTGCGGCTGTCGTTGCTAGTATATTATTTGCAGCTTTTGCACCCTCACCTATTGCCCAAATCTTTCGCCGCATTGTTCCGGCTTTCTTTTGGGCTAGGTTAAACGATGAGCTGTATCCAGATAGGCCAGTTGCTTTAATGCGAACAACTCAGTGGCAGTTTGCTTGGTCTTTAACTCAGAAACATCCCTGGACAGGATGGGGTTTGCGTAATTTTACAGCCCTCTATAAAGCCCAGATGAATATTGATTTGGGACATCCTCATAACTTGTTTTTAATGCTATCTGCCGAAACTGGATTGCCAAGTGCTATGTTATTTTGCGGTTTACTAGGCTGGATATTGTTTGCAGGTATCCAACTTCTACAAGAATCGAAATATATAGTTCCAGAGGATAAGTTAATATTTTTCAGTTATCTTGTGGTGTTTGTGGCATGGTTACTATTTAACACAGTTGATGTCACCCTATTTGACTTTAGATTGAATACACTCTCTTGGTTAATGATTGCAGCTATTTGTGGCAGTACATATCACTACAATCCACATAAAAAATTGGTAAATAATGCTGATTAGTTTAGTAGTAAATTCAACTACTTACTAAATTATTAGGCAAAATTTAATTTTCAGTGGTTACACTGCGGTTATTCATCGATTGTAGTTAATAGTATGAATATATTCACGTTTGTGACTGTGAGTGTGGCTAACCTTAATTAGCCACTGTTGCTGATTGTTGGGAAGGTGTAGGGACGACCCTTTTAGGGTTTTCCTGCATAACGGGCATCTTTTTTAAGATGCCATTTTTTTTGTCTTGTTTTTGCTGCTTAATTCTATCTATTCCCATGAAATTTTCATCTCTAAAATCTGCTTTTTTATTAACTTCCCTAGGTGTAATTAGTCTAAATTTTTCTATTTGTCTACCTGCTCAAGCCTCTATTAGTTGTGAACCAGGTAATATTAATCGTTATGCAAACGGTTTTTTAGCAAGTTGTGTTCTTGGACAGAATACAACATTGCAAGTCAGTGCTGCTTCAGGAATATCTACTTTTCCTTGTAAATTTCAAAATTATATATACTTTGATGAGAAAGGACAATTTCAAAAGTGCCAACTATCAGAAGATATACAGATTAAAACAGGTAACTCAATCGAAAAATGTCCGGCTGAATTTTGGGTAAATGTTGCTATTGGCAATGATGGGAGTTTATCTATTACTTGTCGGCGATATTAGTAACACTGAGAAATCAAATTTATACACCGACAGAAATAGTAGAAACGTTGAATGCAACATATCTAGGTAAAATAGGTGCATAAATCATCCATGAAAAGACACCTAAGTAGCTAATCTGTATGCTTACAACAGCTGACTTTCTGCAATACACTCAATGGTCAGGTATTGCCACACTGGTATTTGCTGCCTTAGCAATACTGGCTTTTCTGTTTAAATGGGGCATCCGCTTTCGGCTAGTAGGTACAACGGGCTTTATGTTGGTGCTAACTGGTGGTTTGTTTGCCCTGTCAATAGTTCCTTTGAGCCGTACCGTGATTCCGGGTGCAGTTAAGTACACCCTAGTTTACGATAATGGTTCAAATCAAGCAGTAATTACCACATCACCGCAGATTTCACCGGATGAAGTAGAAGCTACGTTACTTCAAGCCGCTAGCAATCTCTATTCTTTTGGTCGTGGTGGTAGAAATGGAGATACGCAGCTAACAGTTCGGGCGCGTACCATCATCCATCCAGAACCAGGACTTTCCATACCACTATACCTGGGTGAAGTGAAGCGATCGCTCGCTAGTCGTGAAGACCAAAATTTGACAGTGGAAATATATCCAGACAAGTTTGCCCAATTGCCTAAGTCTGACGCTTAATTAGCCTATTTTCATCTACTGAACTGCAAATGGAGTTTTGATACTTGTTTGTAGTTCAGGTTAATAGATTAGAGTAGAGCGATCGCGCTTACTTCAGAAGTTGTAAATTCCTTATGAAAAAACATTCTACATTACCGAGACTGCGATCGCCGTAACACAAAATAAAATTAAAAAACTGCGAATTCTGTATATTGTCTAATTTCTGGTGATTTGAATGCTAGAACAATCTGTGATTTTGGTATTCCCGCAGCCACTAATTCATTAGCAATTCCATCTTCCGTGCCATCATGTTGAATCCAGAGTTTATGGTCAATTATATCAATGTGTAATAATGTGCCATAGATACGATAACCGTTTTGCCAGCCTGTTTCGACTAGTAAATAGCGATCGCGTTTTTCATCTAACACTAATTCAACCTGCACTTGTTGTTCATTATCAAGAAAATCAGCGTAATCTTGCAAAATTTTGTTGATGATTTGACGATATTGATTAGTTAAGGAATCCATCTAACAATTACCTCATGATTGGGGTCAAAGCTAAATAAGCTCTCGCTGGCATGAGGGGTTGTCTTTAGTCTAGCTAAGTTTTTGCTCAACAGGCGATCGCTTCTATTGAGAATGCCGATTCATTAAGTATAAGAATTGAAAACCACAACCCGCAGGTCTTCGCGGAAAATCATTTGTTTATAAATTTTAATAATTTTTATAAGCTAAGTATTTATACGTTACAGTTTACAAGTAAAATCAAAAGAGAATAACCAACCCAACCAATCATAACTCCCTCTATTTCCCCACCAAGGAAGATGGCCTTCTGGTGCTGACTTATCAAATGTAATATCTCCCCCTTTTAGCCATCCTACCTTTTCCTCAAAAGCTGCCCATATTTTGCTATTATACTCATCCGTTCCCCCCAAACTTTGGTAAATTCGCTTCTGTACAGAAACACCGAAGCGACCATTGCTATACTTTACCCATATCCCATCAATTGTACGGAAGTCTGTACAGGGAAAGTTTTTAATGCTGTCAGTATCCAACCAACCTTCGTATTCCCGGTTCGCCACAGCTAACATTAATCGCCTCGTTTCCTCATCTGCTTCTTTCCAATTTCCCGCAGCCAGTAAATTTTGTAGTTCGCTGTAGTCCATTCCTACAGATGATCTTAGTTCGCTGTCTGTTGTTGGAGTAGGTTGTGATGTAGATTCTGATGTTGGCGTTGGAGTAGGTTGTGACGTGAATTCTGAGATTTGACTTGGGGTAGGTTGTGATGTTGGGATAGTTTCTAGTTTTGGGGTTGAATTATCCCTAAATATACTTTGCCCCACCACAGCTAAAACAAACCCTCCACCGAATAAGCCTGCAACTTGTAAAAAACCCCTTCGTGAAGATTTTGGTGTTGATGTTAGCGGTGGTGTTTGCTTTTTGGATGACGATACTTGTGGATGCTGATAAGGTACTGTAGGGGGTATTTGAGGGGGATTTAAATCTAGCAAAACTTCTTGGGCTGATTGATAACGTTGTTGATAATCTTTTTGTAATAGCTTATCCAAAATATCCGCCAATTCTGGATTCACTGCTTGTTTTAAATGGTTACGCCATTCTTTTACCCATCTATAACCATCTTCTTGCCACAGTTGCCAAGGGTGAACTCCTGTTAGCAAATGAAAACAAGTTGCACCCAGACTATATAAATCACTAGCAGGATATACTTTTCCATCCTGCATTTGTTCTAAGGGAGAATAGCCAAAAGTGCCAATAGATGTCCCTGTTTTCACTGTTCCTTGTAATTGCTTAGATGCCCCAAAATCAATTAATATTAATTTGCCATCACTACGACGACGCATGATATTTTCTGGTTTGATATCTCGGTGTATAATTCCTTGATTGTGAATTACTGTCAAAACTGGTAATAAATCCTGTAATAAGTCGCGAATTTTGGATTCTTTAAATATTCCCTGTTGTGCTAATTCTTTCAATAAATTTTCGCCGTCAATGAATTGTTGTACCAAATACAGACGGCTATTATCTTCAAAATAAGCTAACAGGGTGGGAATTTGTGGATGTTCACCGAGTTGTTGTAATTGCTGCGCTTCTTGTAAAAATAATTCTGTGGCTTTTTGCAACCCTGCTGTTCCCTGGGTTTGGGGTGCAAATTGTTTAATGACGCATTTTTCGTTTAATTTATCAATATCTACCGCTAAATAAGTTTTAGCAAATCCTCCACCACCCAAGGGTTTAAATGGTTGATAGCGGTTTCTCAATATGACTAAAGCAACTCCACAGCTAGGGCAGAATTTTGTATGTTGGGGAACTGAAGGATTATCACATTCCGGGTTGAGACAACATATCTGCTTCATGGGTGGTTGGTGGTAGATACCTTTATTCTTCAATAATTACCACAACAAATCATTTTATTTCAGTAATTTTACGGTTTTTTCAGGAAAATTAAAAGTCTGTACATTACCGATACAAGTGATGACTATCAGGTATATTCAGTTAAATTAAATACATTTCATCCTTCACCGTAACCCCACAGTTTGATAGTCTTGTCCCAACTCCCACTGGCCAAGGTTTGACCATCGGGGCTGTATGTTAGGGACCAAACCAAGTCAGAATGACCAGAGAGAGTTTGGAGCAGCTCTCCTGTGCGCGGATTCCACAGTTTGATAGTCTTGTCATTACTCCCACTAGCCAGGGTTTGACCATCGGGGCTGTATGCTAAAGACCAAACCGAGTCAGAATGATTACTGAGGGTTTGGAGTAACTGACCTGTGCGCGGATTCCACAGTTTGATAGTCTTGTCCCAACTCCCACTGGCTAGGGTTTGACCATCGGGGCTGTATGCTAGGGAATAAACCCCGTTAGAATGACCAGTGAGGGTTTGGAGTAGCTGACCTGTGCGCGAATTCCACAGTTTGATAGTGTCATCGCTACTCCCACTAGCCAGGGTTTGACTATCGGGGCTGTATGCTAGGGAACCAACCGAGTCAGAATGACCAGAGAGGGTTTGGAGTAACTGACCTGTGCGCGGATTCCACAGTTTGATAGTCTTGTCCTCACTCCCACTGGCCAGGGTTTGACCATCGGGGCTGTATGCTAGGGAATCAACCGAGTCAGAATGACCTGTGAGGGTTTGGAGTAGCTCTCCTATGCGCGGATTCCACAGTTTGATACTGCTGTCCCTACTCACACTGGCCAGGGTTTGACCATCGGGGCTGTATGCTAGGGACTTAACCGAGTCAGAATGACCTGTGAGGGTTTGGAGTAGCTTTCCTGTACGCGGGTTCCACAGTTTGATAGTCCTGTCCTGACCCCCACTGGCTAGGGTTTGTCCATCGGGGCTGTATGCTAGGGAATTAACCGAGAGAAAGTGAGCAGTGATGGTTTGCTGTAATTGTAGTGTTTTCTTGGTATATTTTATAAATAAATTTTGTCCAACCACTGTCACAGCAACACCACCAAAAAATAAACCCGCAACTTGCAAAAAACCACGTCGGGAAGATTTTATGTTTAACGGTTGCGATGGTGATACTTGCGGATGCTGATAAGGTACTGTAGGCGGTATTTGAGGACGATTTAAATCTTGTAAGACTTCTTGGGCAGATTGATAACGCTGTTGATAATCTTTTTGTAATAATTTATCTAAAATTCTCCCCAAGTCAGGGTTTACAGATTTTTGTAAATGATTACGCCAATTTTTTACCCATCCATAGCCATCTTCTTGCCACAGTTGCCAAGGGTGAACTCCTGTTAATAAGTGAAAACAACTTGCACCCAAACTATATAAATCACTAGCAGGATATACTTTCCCATCTTGCATTTGTTCTAGGGAAGCATAACCAAAAGTACCAATTGATGTTCCTGTTTTAACTGTTCCCTGGAGTTGTTTTGATGCCCCAAAATCAATTAATATTAATTTGCCATCACTACGACGACGCATAATGTTTTCTGGTTTAATATCTCGGTGAATTACGTCATACTCGTGAACTAATTTCAAGATGGGTAATAAATCTTGTAATAAGGCGCAGATTTTTGATTCTGAGAATATTCCCTGTTGTGCTAATTCTTGCAATAAGTTTTCGCCGTCAATGAATTGTTGTACTAAATACAAACGGTGATCTTGTTCAAAATAAGCTAACAGGGTGGGAATTTGTGAATGTTCACCGAGTTTTTGTAGTTGCTGCGCTTCTTGTAAAAATAATTCCTTGGCTTTTTGGAAGGCGTTTGTGCCGGTAATCTGCGGTGCAAATTGTTTAATTACGCACTGGGCGTTAAGTTTGTCAATGTCTTCTGCTAAGTAGGTTTTACCAAATCCTCCACCACCTAATGATTGAATGGGACGATAGCGGTTTCTCAACGTGACTAGAGTGACATTGCAGTTGGGACAGAATTTGATGTGTTCGGGAACTGGCGGGTTATGACACTCTGGATTGAGACAACATATCTGTATCTGCTTCATGGGTGGTTGATGGTAGATACTTTTATTACCTCATATCTACCACGATAAATCATTTCTTTTCGGTAATTTTTAAAGATATATCCAGAAAAGTTTGCCTAATTGCCCCAGTCTGATGCTGAATTAAAATTGGCTGGAGCGATCGCGTACTTTTTAAGCTAATTTTGATCGTTCGGCATTGGCCGCATTACATAGAAAGTATAGCCATAAAAATCGCTGAATTGCTCGAATAGTGCCATCTCCTCTTGAATTTCACGAATCACTGCTTGAGTAACTGGGGTAGTTTCACTCTGCTTCATGTTTTCGCGCAGTGGTTCGTAGTAATTAATCCACCAAGCACTACTAGGCAATCTGTGAGTGGAAAAGACGCTGAAACCTGCTCTTGTAGCCCGATGAATATTTTCAGCTTCGCTACCAATCATCGGATAGGCTTTTTGCCAATATGCGATCGCACTCTCAGGTACTTGATCACTAAACCAACTCAGTTCTGAGACTACGGCGATACCGTCATTTGCCAGCAATTGTCGCCAGATTTTCAAAGCTTGTTCAAATCCCAAGTTATATGCAGCACCTTCAGACCAAAGTAAATCCACTGAAGCATCTGCCCAATCAAGTTGACTCATATCACCATGAATTGGGGTAATGAGATGCTCGATTCCAGCCTGTTGGGCGCGGATTTTGAGTTCCTCGATAAAATCAGAGGAGAAATCAACCGCCATGACGTTACATTGATAGTATTGCGCCAGCAGCAATGCACCTGCACCGCTTCCGCACCCAAGATCAGCAATGCGTGGTTTTGCTGGTAAAGCAGGAAGATTACGTAATATTTGACGTGAAAAATCTGCATCACCCGGCCCTTGGCGTTCAAGTCCACGATGTAAATTGATCAAGGCGGTAATGTAGTCGGTTTGATTTTCCATATTTCTGGGGAATTTTTGATCAACCTAATAATTGGTATGAGGTGTAGCTTATCGCTTCCCTCGCCGTAGCTATTACATTATTCCATTGAAACTTCTACCAGGTGAGCAAAAGGATCTATGCTAGGCTTAGGCTCTACTTTTATTGGACTTAAAAAAATCAATTTCAAATTGTATAGAGGGAGATGTATGCAATTAGAAGATTATTTTGAATTTTTAGATCCAGATGATATTCGGATTAAAGGACATCGTATTGGTATCGACGATGTAATTGATTATTACCTACAAGGTTTTACACCAGAGCAAATTCTAGAGGAGTTACCATCCCTGAATTTAGAAAAGATTCACGCTACTATTACTTACTATCTTCATAATCGTGCTGAGGTAGATGCTTATATGTTGCGCTTGGCTAAGTGGCGGGAACAACGTTATCAAGAAGCTGCTACTAATCCATCTTTGATGACACAGCGTTTAAGAGCAATCAAACTGCAAAGAGAGCAAGAAAAGCTTAATCGTGTATGAAGATCCGTTTCTTGCTCGATGAAAATTTGTCACCCAAGCTCAAAGTTGCTGTTTTGCGTCTTAATCCAGCAATTGATATTGTGCGTGTAGGAGATGCAGACGCGCCTGTATTGGGAACGCTTGATCCAGAATTGTTGTGTTATCTAGAATTATCTCAACGGTTATTAGTGACAGATAACCGTAAAAGTATGCCTGGGCATTTAGAAGCTCACTGGACAGCAGGAGGACATATTTGGGGAGTTCTTTGGTTACGTCCAGGTACAACTTTAGGAAGTTGGGCAGAATCTCTTTTTCTGCTTTGGGAGACTAGCGACAGCGAAGAATGGATTGATAAGTTAGATTGGATTCCTTTTTAGGAAAAATCATTAACTTTCTTTTTCGTCTCATATAGCTACTGAACATCTATACAATACAACAGAAGCGATCGCACTTATTTCAGAAGCCAGTAGGGTGCGTCAGTGCTATAAACCCGAAATATACCGAGAAAATATTCATACTGACGCACCCTACTAACGAAGGAACATATTATATTTTTTGTATTTAGCTATACAATATTTGTTAATTTTAGATTAAGATATGATCTACCTAAATTGAATAACTTCATCTACGAGCGATAAATACGGGTAACACTGTATCACTTCCGTTAGGTAGTCTCATATTGACTTTCGCTGAGTATTCTGACAGTGGTATGTTTAATGAACTATATAGTTATTCAAAACTTTGATAGTTCGGGATTTATGGTCAATGGGTAGTAGCCTCAAATGACTCCTAGGGCTATGAGCAATGGCTATACAGGAAATTTTATGAATAAACATCAAGATTTTGGCAAACTAGAGTATATGTCTAATCTATCTACTCCAGCCTTGTCTACTTCCAGTTCTACTTCTCTACTCACGCTAGCAGTAGCCCCAGCCAAAGTAATGCGTGGGTCAAATATATTGTCAACCGCCGCCTTAGAAATTGCCAAGTTAGGTAGTCGTCCGTTGATTGTGGCAGGCAATAGCACGATCGAGATCGCTAACGCCAATTTACTGCCAATTTTAGAACAGCACAATCTCTATGTCACCTCTGCTGCCTATGGTGCAGATTGTGCCGAAACTGGCTTAAAATCACTGATAAAAACAGCCAAAGAACATAAAGCTGATGTGATTATCGGTGTTGGTGGCGGTAAAGCTTTAGATACAGCCAAATTAGTTGCCCATCAATTACAGTTACCTATCGCCACTATCCCCACCTCGGCGGCTACCTGTGCAGCTTGGACAGCTTTATCAAATGTCTATTCTGAGTCGGGGGCATTTTTGTATGATGTAGCCTTGTCTCGCTGTCCTGATTTAGTTATCCTTGATTACGATTTAGTGAAAACTGCCCCAGCACATACTTTAGTCGCAGGAATTGGGGATGCGATCGCTAAATGGTATGAAGCATCCGTTAGCAGTGGGCATTTAGAACAGACTTTAATTATTGCCGCAGTCCAACAGGCGCGAGTCTTACGAGACATTTTATTTCAAAAGTCAGCCGCCGCCTTGGAAAATCCAGGGAGTCAGGTATGGCAAGAAGTGGTTGACGCTACCGTCTTACTAGCTGGGGTAATTGGTGGCTTGGGTGGGGCGCAATGTCGCACCGTCGCCGCCCATGCTGTGCATAATGGTTTAACGCACATTGCCGGACACAGCAGCATCCACGGTGAAAAAGTCGCCTTCGGAATTTTAGTGCAGCTGCGTTTAGAAGAAATGGTACAAGGCAATCAACTAGCAGCCTCATCCAGACAACAACTATTGAAGTTTTACGCAGAGATTGGACTGCCACAAAAATTAGCAGATTTAGGTTTAGGAAATATTACCCTCGGTGAATTGCAAACCGCCGCCGAAGTTGCGTTAGCACCTGAATCTGATATTCATCGACTCCCATTTAAGGTTGCATTGGAACAGTTAATGGCGGCGATGGTTTCTACCACTGCACCAACAGATAGTAGAGACTTAGTTAATCGTGTCTCCACCAGGGAAACCAGTGATGAAATAATGACTAATTCGTAATACTCTCTTCTGCTAAGTAACAAGCAGAACAACAAATTACTTTGACTGCTGAAAGCTAGTGCAAATAATTTTGAATTTTGTAGGCGCAAGCCTTGCCGCAGGCTATTTTGAATTTTGAATTACCCGCAGGGGTTGACGAGGTTGAGGAATGAGTTTCGATTGGATTACGCCAGCAGATCGGATAAAGCAACTACCACCTTATGTATTTGCCCGTCTTGATGAGTTAAAAGCTAAGGCTAGAGAACAAGGCATTGATTTAATTGATTTGGGGATGGGAAATCCCGATGGCGCGACACCACAGCCAGTGGTAGAAGCAGCGATGAAGGCTTTACAAGATCCCGCCAATCACGGTTATCCTCCCTTTGAAGGGACTGCTAACTTTCGCCGTGCCATTACGACTTGGTATAAGCGTCGCTATGGGGTGATGCTAGATCCTGATAGTGAAGCTTTGCCATTGTTGGGTTCTAAGGAAGGATTATCTCATTTAGCGATCGCCTATATTAATCCTGGGGATGTGGTGTTAGTTCCCTCCCCCGCCTATCCCGCCCATTTTAGGGGGCCTGTGATTGCCGGTGGGAAAGTCCACAGCTTGATTTTAAAGCCTGAGAATGATTGGTTAATTGATTTAACTGCCATTCCCGACGAAGTGGCAAGACAAGCCAAAATACTTTATTTTAACTATCCCAGCAACCCCACAGCCGCCACCGCACCCCGCGAATTTTTCGAGGAAATCGTGGCGTTTGCCAGAAAATACGAAATTCTCTTAGTCCATGATTTGTGTTATGCCGAGTTAGCTTTTGATGGTTATCAACCCACTAGCTTATTAGAAATTCCTGGGGCAAAAGATATTGGCGTAGAATTTCACACGTTATCTAAAACCTATAATATGGCTGGTTGGCGTGTGGGTTTTGTGGTAGGGAATCGCCATGTAATTCAAGGTTTGCGGACATTAAAAACCAATCTGGATTATGGGATTTTTGCCGCCTTGCAAACAGCCGCCGAAACCGCCTTACAATTGCCTGATATTTACCTACACGAAGTACAGCAACGCTACCGCACCCGCCGGGATTTCTTGATTGAAGGCTTCGGAAAGCTGGGTTGGGATATCCCCAAAACCAAAGCTACAATGTACTTGTGGGTGAAATGTCCTGTGGGTATAGGTTCAACGGATTTTGCTTTGAACTTGTTGCAGCAGACAGGCGTTGTTGTCACCCCTGGTAATGCTTTTGGGGTGGCTGGTGAAGGCTATGTGCGTATTAGCTTGATTGCAGATTGCGATCGCCTGGGTGAAGCCCTACGCCGCATTGAAAAAGCTGGAATTCGCTATCAACCCGAAGCTGTTGTGGCTGGCTCAGAACTAGGAGTATAAATCATGCCTTCGGTATTTCCAGGAATGAACCCCTATTTAGAACACCCGGATTTGTTTCCTGGATTACATCACCTGTTAATTAGTTTTTATCTCCTCAACTGCGTCCTAAATATCGTGTCGCCGTTGAAGTGCGGATGTACGAAACTACAGATGATAGTTCCGTAATTGTTGGTGTTCCTGATGTAATGGTGAAAACTTACCAAGACATCAATGATGCCAACAATACAAGTGTAGCTGTTGCCGCACCAACACCTAAACCCATCAAAGTCAGAGTGCTAATACCTCTCACTATTAAAGAGGGATATTTACAAGTTAAAGAAGTAGGTACGGAAGAATTAATTACTACGATATAAATTCTTCAACCTACTAATAAACATCCAGGCAAAGGCAGAAAATTTAAGATTTAATATATTACTGGAAGAAGTCCGCTATTTGAGGCGGAGAAATGAGCAAGACTAGAAATGCTTGAATATAGCAAGATTTACACCATTGCTGAACGCAGGTTAATTTAATGCAAACCCCTACTGCTTCCACCCCTCACTTGATTGTTACTGGTTTTCACGCACTTTCTGACCCCATTAGGATTAATGTCCTAGAATTGCTACGTCAGCGTGAACTTTGCGTCTGTGACTTGTGTGAAACCTTGGGGGTGAGTCAGTCGAAATTATCTTTTCATTTGAAGACTTTGAAAGAAGCTGGTTTAGTTAACTCTCGCCAGCAAGGACGTTGGATTTATTATAGCCTAAATTTACCTCAATTTGCCGTCTTAGAGCAGTATTTAGCAGATTTACACCGCTTGGGGCAAATATTACCTGCACGTTGCTGTGATAACATCTCCTGATACATCAACTTTTTTTGATGAATTTTTGTGTATATAGCCTCCTGCCTAATTGACATATCAATTTTTTTTGAAATGATATAGGTATACATTTCATATCACCCATACAGGTGAGGTCAATGAACGCAGTAGCAACAAAATTGGCTCTCGCATTTGGAATATTAGCTGTATCAACCAGTTGTACAGCAACACCCAACTCATCGACTCAAACGCAACAGTCATCAGCAGTCACCGAAGTTACTAATTCTGAACAGGTAGCGAAAGTTATCGTTGATGGTTCGAGTACGGTGTATCCGATTACCCAAGCGATCGCTAAAGAATTTCAAGCCAACTCTAAAAATGTTCAAATTAAAGTGAGTTTTTCCGGTACAGGTGGAGGATTTGAGAAATTCTGTACAGGGAAAACAGATATCAATAATGCCTCTAGACCCATTTCTAAGTCAGAGATGGAACTTTGTAATCAAAACGGTGTGAGGTATATAGAATTACCTATTGCTTTTGATGCCTTAACTATTATTGTCAATCCTCAGAACGATTGGGCGAAAGATATTACAATTGACGAATTGAAAAAGATTTGGGAACCTGGGGCTGAGGGAAAAATCACCCGTTGGAATCAAGTCCGTGCAACTTGGCCAGATCGGCCATTAAATTTACATGGACCCGGTAAAGATTCTGGTACATTTGACTATTTTACAGAAGCCGTCACAGGTAAAGCCAAAGCCAGTCGCAATGACTATACAGCCAGTGAAGACGATGAAGTTTTAGTAGATGGAATTATCAAAGATCCAAATGCTTTGGGTTACTTTGGCTATGCCTACTATGAAGAGCATAAGAATAAGCTAAAAGTGCTACCAGTGGATAGTGGTAAAGGTGCAATTCTACCATCACGAGAAACTGTTGAAAAATCCAAGTATCAACCACTTTCTCGACCGTTATTTATCTACGTCAATCCTTGGTCATCCCAACATAAAAGTGCAGTTTACCAATTTGTAGATTTCTACGTGAAACAAGCACCGAAAACTGCTGCTGCTGTGGGTTATGTACCTTTACCAAATGAAACTTATCACATCAATTATGTACATTTAAATCAAGGTAAAGCCGGCACAGTTTTTGGTGGCAAAGCGCAATTAGACCTAACAATTAGCGAATTGTTACGCAAACAAAAGCAATTTTAGTTTGAGAAATTTATTGATCTAAGCTGATGAAAATTCGTGTTGGCATTAACGGCTTTGGTAGGATGGGACGGCTAGCACTGCGAGCCGCCTGGGGTTGGCCAGAACTAGAATTTGTTCATATTAATGAAATCAAAGGTGGGGCTGTAACAGCAGCTCATTTACTCAAGTTTGATTCTGTACATGGACGCTGGACACCTGAAGTAGAAGCAGAAGGTGAACGTGTTCTCATTGATGGTACACCCCTCAGCTTTAGTGAGTATGCCAAACCGGGCGATGTACCTTGGGAAGATTTTGGTGTGGATATAGTGCTGGAATGTTCCGGTAAGTTTCGCACACCTGCTACTCTTGAACCCTATTTTAAGCGTGGGGTGCAGAAAGTAATTGTGGCTGCTCCAGTGAAGGAAGAAGCCTTAAATATAGTCATGGGGGTGAATGATTACCTCTATGAGCCGGATAAGCATCATCTGTTAACTGCGGCTTCTTGTACAACCAACTGTTTAGCACCAGTAGTAAAAGTCATTCACGAAGGGTTGGGTATTAAACATGGCATTATTACCACAATCCATGACAACACCAATACTCAAACCCTAGTCGATGCACCTCACAAAGATTTGCGTCGGGCGCGTGCTAGCAGTCTTTCTTTAATTCCTACCACTACTGGATCAGCGACAGCCATTGGGTTAATTTATCCCGAACTCAACGGTAAACTCAACGGTGTTGCAGTCAGAGTCCCACTACTCAACGCTTCATTGACAGACTGCGTGTTTGAGGTGGTAAGACCTACCACAGTAGAAGAAATTAACAGCTTATTAAAAGCTGCTTCTGAACAAGCACCCCTCAAAGACATCCTCGGCTATGAGGAGCGTCCTTTAGTGTCTATTGACTATAAAGATGATCCTCGTTCTTCCATTATTGATGCCCTTTCCACAATGGTTGTTGACGAGACACAAGTAAAAATTCTGGCTTGGTATGACAACGAATGGGGTTATGTCAACCGCATGGTTGAACTCGCTCGTAAAGTTGCATTGAATCTCAAATAGATTTGGGCATGGGGCATGGGGCATTGCTTGTTCTTCTATTCCCCATTCCCTATTCCCCATTCCCTATTCCCCAACTACCATGACTACTACAGCATCTAAAGCAAATTTCAAAAACTATATTCTCGTAACATTGGCTTATTGGGGTTTCACCATTACTGATGGTGCGCTGAGAATGCTAGTGTTGCTCTACTTCAATAAAATTGGCTATACGCCATTACAAATCGCTTCTCTATTCCTGTTTTACGAAATATTTGGCATTGTCACTAACTTTTTAGGCGGTTGGATTGGCTCGCAATTAGGATTAAAAGTTACTCTTTATACTGGCATTGGGCTACAGATTTTCTCTTTGGTGATGCTGGCATACCTGAATCCCAGTTGGGCGCAGTGGTTTGCAGTCTTGTTTGTGATGACGGCTCAGGCATTTTCTGGAATTGCCAAAGACTTAACTAAGATGAGTTCTAAAAGTGCAATTCGGTTGGTAGTTCCCCAAGATGCTCAGTCTGCTTTGTTTAAATGGGTGGCGGTGCTGACTGGTTCTAAAAATGCCCTCAAGGGAGTTGGTTTTTTTGTTGGTAGTGCTTTGTTAGGTGGATTTGGTTTTGTCAATTCCCTATTAATAATGGCTGGTGGTTTATTCCTGCTGATGTTTACTGGGTTAATGCTGCCGAAAGGCATGGGCAAAATTAAGAAGAAAGTTAAGTTTAGCCAACTGTTTTCTAAGAGTCCAGAGATTAATATTCTCTCAGCCGCCCGATTCTTTTTATTCGGTTCGCGGGATGTCTGGTTTGTAGTGGCTTTGCCTGTGTTCTTGCGTGAGGTTTTAGGTTGGTCTTTTTATCAAGTGGGGGGATTTTTAGCGTTGTGGGTGATTGGCTACGGGATTATTCAATCATCAGCACCAACATTGATTCAACGCTTTGGTTCTGGTCGTCCGCCACAATCTCAAACTATCCAATTTTGGACATTTACCTTAACAGCCGTGCCAGCTGCGATCGCCCTCGCTCTACAATTAGGTATCCCCGCTAATATCGCCATTGTGGGGGGACTGCTGTTATTTGGTGTGGTATTTGCCTTTAACTCTGCGGTTCACTCTTATTTGGTGTTGGCTTTTACCGATGATGATAAAGTAGCCCTGAATGTTGGCTTTTACTATATGGCTAACTCTGGCGGTAGGTTGGCTGGTACGGTTTTATCTGGCTTGGTATATCAATGGCTGGGGTTGGTGGGTTGTCTGTGGACATCGATGTTTTTGGTACTAGGGGCAGCCGTAGTATCACTGAAATTACCCGACCCTAAACCCAGTAAAGCGATCGCCTGGAAAGCTGGAGAGGGAGACTAAACAATTCAAAATTCAAAATAGCCTGCGGCAAGGCTTGCGCCTACAAAATTCAAAAAGACCCCTACACCCTTACACCCTTAAAAATGAAACCCAAGAGTAATCTGAGTTTTTTTGAAAGATATCTTACCCTGTGGGTATTTTTGTGTATTTTTGCTGGAATCACCCTAGGGAGGTTATTTCCAGAGATAGCGGTCAAACTTGATGCTATTAGTATTTATCAGGTATCAATTCCCATTGCGGTATGCTTGTTTTTCATGATGTACCCTATCATGGTGAAGATTGACTTTAGCCAAGCTGTGAATGCACTCCGCGCCCCCAAGCCTGTGATTCTTACCTTGGTGGTGAATTGGTTAATTAAACCATTCACGATGGTAGCTTTTGCCCAGTTCTTTCTCGGCTGGCTATTTCGTCCGTTAATTGCGGGTACAGAATTAATTCGTGGTAGTGAAGTAGCGATCGCAAATTCCTACATCGCTGGCACAATTTTACTAGGAATTGCACCCTGTACAGCAATGGTGTTGATGTGGGGTTATCTATCCTACGGTAATCAAGGACACACTTTGGTGATGGTGGCAGTTAACTCTCTAGCCATGCTATTTTTATACGCGCCTTTAGGCAGGTGGTTGCTAGCAGCAAATGACTTAACTGTACCTTGGCAAACCATAGTTTTATCAGTGCTGATTTATGTAGGTTTACCTTTAATTGCAGGGATTTACAGCCGTTACTGGATATTCAAATATAAAGGCAGAGAATGGTTTGAAGGGCAATTTTTGAAGTATCTTAGTCCCGTTGCCATTACAGCTTTGCTGATTACTTTAGTCTTGCTATTTGCCTTTAAAGGTGAATTAATCGTCAACAATCCCTTGCACATTTTATTAATTGCCGTGCCACTATTTATTCAAACTAATTTCATTTTCTTAATTAGTTATGTGGCAGCATTAAAGCTCAATTTTTCCTATGAAGACGCTGCACCCGCCGCCTTAATTGGAGCTAGTAACCACTTTGAAGTTGCCATTGCTACAGCCGTTATGCTGTTTGGCTTGAATTCTGGTGCAGCACTCGCAACGGTAGTAGGCGTGTTAATCGAAGTCCCAGTTATGTTAATGCTGGTAGAACTTTGTAAACGCACAGCACCCTGGTTTCCACGAGAGCCAGAAAAGGCTAGTTTGCCAGATCCACGCTGTATTAATTCCTTCCATTAACGCAAGACAAACACTATCAGGAGAAAAATTATGACAGCGATGAAAACTCATGTTGCGTTGAATGTGACTAATCTTGAGAAGTCCGTGACATTTTATCGGACAATGTTTGGTTTAGAACCCTTAAAATACAAAGCTGACTACGCCAAATTTGACATTCCCAACCCAGCTTTAAACCTGACACTCAATTTAACTAACAGCGTGCAGACTGGTGGTGCATTGTCTCATTTAGGTGTACAAGTTGAAAGTACCGATGATGTGAAATCAGCTATCAAACGTTTTACAGATGCAGGACTAGCACTATTTACAGAGGACAATACTGATTGTTGCTACGCTTTGCAAGATAAAGTGTGGGTAACAGATCCCGATGGCAACCGTTGGGAGGTTTTCGTGGTAAAAGTAGCAGACACAGCACCAGACAAAAATTTAGTCACTACTGCTGCTGTAGAAGAAGTTAAGACTGTTAATAAGACGTGTTGTGCATAGATGGAAATATCTCAACAGAGGTAACACTCACCTCTGTTAACTTTTAGAGGGATAATTTATGAAAAACGTGATGTTTGTCTGCAAGCATAATTCCCGTCGTTCTCAAATGGCAGAGGGTTTTGCACGAACATTAGGAGAGGGAAAAATTACCGTCACAAGTTCCGGTTTAGCAATCAATGAAGTAGATCCAATTGCTGTTAAAGTCATGTCAGAAGTTGGTATTGATATTAGTCAGCAATCTTCTAAACCTTTAGATAATTTCAATCCAGAAGATTACGATATAGTAATTTCTTTATGTGGTTGCGGCGTAAATTTACCAGAAGCTTGGGTAATTAGAGAAGTATTTGAAGATTGGCAATTAGATGATCCAGCAGGAGGATCACTAGAAATCTTTCGCCAAGTCCGCGATCAAGTGAAAGAAAGAGTTATCAAATTAATTGCATCACTTATCTGCCACAGTAATCCTACTTGAATTAGTAAGCCCACGATCGCTACTGGCGCTAATGCTTGCAAAAAATCTCGGTAGAAAATACCAGAAAATGAGCCAATCAGGATATTTTGGGGATTGCTGCTTAATGTCGCCACAGAACCTATGTTAGTTGCACTTGCGATCGCCCAGCGCAATTAAAAAAGTAGAACCAACTAAAGCGATGGTGGGCTGGTTCATACGTAAACCTGGAATGCAACCCAACGCTAACCTAGGTAGGTTAGCCCCATTACGCCATAAACTATGATATTCACTTCCTTGATTGCACTTTTGCCATGATTACTACTTCCAGATAGGAGTTCTTGCTCCTATCTCTAATCTCCTTTATTGAAAAAAATTACTATATTAAGTTTTGTAACGATTACCGTAAAACCCGTCCAAAGGCGGATGACTTTATTAGAATTTAAACTGTGTCAAGTTACCAATAAGATTGGATGGTTACACTACCCATTCGGGGGAAATTGCGATTAACTTGACGTAGTAATAAATTATGTCCTGACCTAAGTGGCTAGTCATCAACGTCATTATATCTTTTTCAGGACAGTGTTTTTCCCGATTAGGTAATTTTCACGCTGTATATATTCACCGGACGGGTGAATACCCTCATTAACACAGAGGCACAACCATGAAGGTATTTGATAATACCACAAAAAAGATTTTTCTGGCAAGCTGGGTTTGGATAAATCAACAAGAAGAAATTAAAGTTGATCCCCAACCGTTGCCAAATTCAACTTCTCCAGCTAGACGGGATCTCCTCAAGCCCCTACGCCAATGGGTAGACAATATTGAAGTACGCGATCGCCAATTTGCTCACCGTCTATGTCAGTTGATCCCAACCCAATGTCCCTTTGAACGCGATATCAAAGTATTTGGCAAAACTCTGTTTCATATTCCGCCATTATGCAAGCTCAATCCTTTATATGAAGAAATAGTTTGCTTACGCTTTAGAGCCATGTGCTACCTAGCTGATGAATGCGGTGAGGATGTATCGCAGTATTGTTAGTGCTGAGTTTTGATTAACAGGGAACAGGGAACAGTACAAAAAGTTAGGAGTTAAAAAACTTCTAACTTTTTGTTGTTAATTTTTAGTTTTTCTAGCTTGCCATTTTTGGATGGCTTCTTGAGCATCTTCATAAACAGATGTGACTTCGGGAATTAGGGTAGCTGTTTCAATGGCGGCACTGAATCTTCCTTGATCGGCACGGCTTTTGGCTAAATCCAAAATTTTCTCGCTCCATTGGTTTATTGCTTTTTGTGCCAAATCGTAGCCTGGTTGATTAGGTGGTACTCTTTTGGCAACTTCAATGGCTCGATTATAAGTAGATGCTTGTCCTGGTTGGATTAAAGCTTGGGCTGCATCTAAAAGGGTAGTGTTGGCGAGATACTGTTTAGCCTCTAAGCGCCACTGGGCTATTGCTGCTTGCGCTTGGGGATAAAGGGCTGCGTCTTTGGGGACTAATTGCGCGGCGGCGATCGCATAATTATACTGTCTTTGTTTCGCACGACCTTCAGCTAAATCTAAGATCATGCGACTCCAAATTTGAATATTCTCCTGAGCTTGCTCGTAGAGTGGTTCACCGGGTTTGATTTTCTTAGCCGTAGCGATCGCCAAGCTGAGATCACTAGCTTGAGTTTGTCTCAGAGACATTTTTGCTAAGTCTAATACAGCTTGGTTACGTGTTTGCGATTCAGAAATTGCTGCAATTTGGGCTGTTGATGGTTTGGTTGTGGGACGTGGTGAAGATACTTTGGGTACAGTGTGAGGATTGGCTGGAGTTTTGACAATTTGAGAATCACCAGCAGTAGGAAATGCGGAGGATAACTTCTGGGTTTGCAAAACTCTAGCTTGGTTGCGAAGCATCACTATACTAATTAGAGCTACTACCAGCATCGTACCTCCACCCCAAACGATAAATTGTCTCCAGATTGAGGTGTCTGTTTGATTTTCAGGTAGGCGTGAAATGTGAGGTGGCGGCGCATCAGGAATAAACCTACTACCCGTCTCTGGATCAGATGGAGATGACTGAGTAAAGTATTGTTCTTGGACGATGGAGTCAGGATCTGGATTTAAAAATTGCTGTTCATTTAATGTAAAGTTGGGTAATGATAACGCCTGGGATCTATCTTTAATAGTGGTTTCTGCACTTTGAGCTTCTCCCCACATACTTGTGGTGTGGGAATTGTGAAAAGATATTGTTCCTAAAGGGGGAGATGTCAATGCTACAGCAAAGTTTTCATCCGGAAAAATAATTGGTTCTGCGGCTGTGGGTTCTAATGTACTGGGAATGAATGTAGTAGGAATTGTGGCTTTAGGGGCTACTGTGCTGGGAATAGCTTCAGTATTGATGTTGGTTTCAACTGGCGGTAACATGACTGGCGGCGTAGAGGGAAGAACGGCTAATGGGTTTTGTGTTGGTCGCCAGTAATGTTGAGATAATTCTGGGGTGATAATGCTGAGGTGTTGTTGTAAATCCTGCAAGTTACCGCCATAACCAGAACGCAAAGCTGCTAACAATGCGGCTGTAAATAAGCCATGCCCTAGTTCTCGGCTTTCTTGGGAAAATTCCTCTGGTTGACAGGAAAAAATCGTAGCTAGTTGTAGTTCCTTGGCTAATTCTAAAGTTTCTTGCCCAAAGGGAGTATCAGCAATAGTCCCAAAAGCGCGGTTAACATCAAATAGCAACAAGACATTGAGGTTAGCTAGTTGCAGACTTTGCATCAGCGATCGCAATTCTATACCAGTCTCAGGTACTCGTTTGGGATCGCCATCTACAGGCATTAAGTAATCTCTGCCGTCGTAGTTGACTCCATAACCGCTAAAAAATAACCATAGGTAGTCTTGGGGTTGCCAACAGGCGGCTGCTAAATCTTCTAGTAACAGCAGAATATTTTCTTTAGTGGGATAGGTTGATCTATCGCCAATTGGTGGCGAAGTATCACTCATCAGCAGGGAACGTTGAGGGACAAAACCTGCTTGTTGAACTAAAAAATCTTTTAACGCCTCGGCATCTGCTTGAGCGCAAAGCAAAGGTTGAAATAATTGATATTGATTGATGCCTATGGCGATCGCCCAGTAATTTGCCATCCCGCTCTTTGTAGGTTGTTGTGTGCTTGCCTAAAATTGCGGTTGGCTTTGCTGAAAAAACAAAGCTAACCTATGTCTTATAGTCGAGGTGGTTCCGATGGAACCATCAGATTTATGTAACTTTTATTTCATAAATGCCAAGTAAAAAGACTGAGACTATTCACAATACATAACCTCACCAGGGAGCTAAAAAATCATGACTAAAAATGGTCTTCACCACCTATCATCGATCATTCCCTTTCCAGTTATTAGCCAATTTGACAAAAAAATCCGGACATTTCCGTTAATATTTTTGCTCTTGTCTCCTGTGGCAGTATGGACGGTGACAGAAGCAATTTCACCGCAGATTGTGCAAGCTTATACAGCCAGAGCTGACTTGACTATTGACCGATTACCAGACGAAGGCTATGAAGCCATACTACGCAGAGCAGAAATGACAGCTAGGGCAGCAGCGCAACGCAGCTTTGACCAAGATATTTTAGTAACAGATATTTCAGTAATTGTATCCGTACAAAGCTATGGTGCGATCGCCCCAATTTTGACTTTAAATGTCAGTCGTCAGCAATGGCGCACCCGTCCCGATCCCCGCAGATGGGCAACTTATTTTAAAAGTGCGCGATCGCTACTCATGTTTGAGCAAGAACAAAAAACCCCCAATCCCGCAGCAGCCGTGACAATCCCCACAGCATCACCACAACCCAAACCTGCTGAACCGCCAGCAGCTATTGATAAGTAGTAGGGAGGAGGGAGTAGGGGAGCAGGGGGGCAGGGGAAGCAGGGGAAGCAGAGGAGCAGAGGAGAACAACTTTTACCCAGTCCCCAATCCCCAATCCCTTTAACTTTTTACTTTTGACTTCGCCATCTGATCGCTTAGAATAGGAAGGTTGTCAAGAATTGCGATATCGGCTATCATGGCTGTTCCTAAGAAGAAAACCTCTAAATCTAAACGAGATAAACGTCGAGCTACCTGGAGACACAAAGCTGCTGTTGAAGCTCAAAAAGCTCTGTCCTTGGGCAAATCAATTTTGACTGGACGTTCTACATTTGTCTATCCAACTGCTGAAGAAGAGGACGAAGAAGAATAATTATTCCCCAGAGGGGATAAGCATAAGTAGCATCGAAGTCTTGAGCGGCGAAAACCACGGCATTATGTGGTTAGCCGCAATACCATTAACAAACTTCTCGCTAATATGTCATCACTTATTCCAACCTTTCTCAAGGCATTATTAAACATAGATAGATTCATCAAAGCGAATCTGGGCGCTAAAAAATTGGTAATGAGTAATTGGCAAAACCGTTTACTCGTTACCTTTTACCCATGACTGATGATCAAATAATCATATAAACAGTAAAGTATCTGTAGCTGTTAGTTTTTTGATATTCAACAAAATTAATATTTGATTAATCTCTGGGTGGAGTGTGGACGCTCAGAGTTGGTAACTCAGTAATTAAACTGTTGACAAGGTGGATTTTTCTGGGAATATGCTAGGAAAGTTTTTTCAAAAACCAGATCAGGAAAATAGTTCACGCGTCCCTCCAGGACAACATTTGGCGAAGGGATTTCCCGTTTTAACCTACGGCGCAGCGCCCCAAGTGAGTGTAGAGGAATGGGAATTTCGGGTATGGGGTTTAGCAAAACCTGCTGTGTTTACTTGGTCTGACTTTATGTCACTACCTCAACACGAATTTACAGCAGACTTTCACTGTGTTACCCGTTGGTCTAAACTCGATGTCAAATGGACTGGGATTAAAGTGACAGACTTTATGAGTCTGATTGAGGTAGATCCCTCAGCAGTTCATGTAATGGAACATTGCTATGGCGGCTATACGACTAATATTTCAGTGGCAGACTTTGTTAGGGAAGAAAACTTTTTTGCTTTTAAATTATTTGGTGAAGATCTGCCTACAGAACACGGTGGCCCGATGCGGCTAGTTGTACCCCATCTCTATGCTTGGAAAAGTGCCAAGTGGATTAATGGTTTGGAGTTTCTGGAACGTGAAGATTTGGGTTTTTGGGAACGTAACGGCTACCATCGTCGTGGTGAACCTTGGGCTGAGGAAAGATATAGTTGGTGATTAGTAGAGACGTAGCAGTGCTGTGTCTCTACTAATAGGTTTTTTTTAAACGCCCAGTAGCGCAGAGGTTTACGCAGAGGAACGCGGAGGTTTAGCTATTTGGTGGATGTTTCCTGAGCTTCTGGTCTTTACTTTATAATTCGCTTGAGTAAAGATAACTTGTTTTTGTAAGGGGCGTAACGCCAATCTAAATCTAGCCAGAAGGAGTTTTTTAGGACACTTTTGTAATGTGAAAAGGTGTCAAAACTAGCTTTACCGTGATAGCTACCCATACCACTATCACCTACACCACCAAAGGGTAAGGAGGAAACACCAACTTGCATGATTGTATCGTTGAGACATACGCCACCTGATGAAGTTTCTTGTAAGATACGTTGTTGCAAGTTTTTGTTTTGTGAGAATAGGTATAAAGCTAAAGGTTTTGGTTGAGAATTAATTAGGGCGATCGCTTCTGTAATATCTGTGTATTCCATCACAGGTAAAATCGGCCCAAAAATTTCCTCCTGCATGACTGGATCTGTTAAGGAGACATGATCAATTATTGTGGGCGCAATATAACGTTCTTCGGGGTTAATATCTCCACCAATAATAATTTCGCCATTGTGGAGTAATCGAGACAGACGGGTAAAATGTTTTTGATTGATAATTCTGGCAAAATCAGGACTGTTTGCTGGGTTCTCACCATAAAATTCTGTGATGGTTTTTTGCAGAGCAGCAATTAAGTCTGGTTTAATTTTTTGATTAACTAAAAGATAGTCAGGTGCGATGCAAGTTTGTCCAGCATTAATGAACTTTCCCCAAACAATTCTTCTGGCTGTATGTTCGAGGTTAATATCAGTATCTACAATACAGGGACTCTTACCACCTAGTTCTAAGGTAACGGGTGTCAGATGTTTTGCAGCTGCTTCCATAATCACTTTACCGATGGCTGTACCACCAGTAAAAAAGATATGATCAAACTTTTCTTGTAGTAGTTGTTGGCTGGTTTCTATACCACCTTCGACTATGGCAATATATTCAGGAGGAAAATATTTACTAATTAGATCCGCTAACAAATTAGAAGTATGAGGTGCAAGTTCTGAAGGTTTGATAATCGCACAATTGCCAGCAGCGATCGCGCCTACTAATGGTGAGAGTATTAATTGAAATGGATAGTTCCAAGGGCCAATCAACAAAATAATTCCTAGTGGTTCTGGATGAATTCGCGCTGAGTAAGAGAAAAAATCTGCGGGAACTTGTGCTTTCTTGGGCTTAGTCCAAGTTTTAATATGTTTAATAGCATAATTAATTTCTTTGATTACGCCAATTTCTGTAGCATAAGCTTCAAATTCAGGCTTATGTAAATCTTTGTAGATTGCTTGAAGTATTGCTGATTCATTATCAAGAACTAATTGCTTGAGAATTTTTAACTGTTCTAGACGAAAAGCAACTTCTTTGGTTTGACCAGTCTGAAAAAAATTGCGCTGTTTTAGGATGAGAGCCTGAATTTTAGTCACTTCAACAGTAATCATATTTATCGTTACAAGGAATTTATAAGCCTGAAATCAATTATAAAATTAAGATTTATAATTCACTATCAACTATTAGGTAGATATTGCCTAATGTAGAGAAATCATAATTTAATTTAATCATTTATTATTTGACAGGTAAGCTGACAATAAATACACTACCTTTACCTACTTCTGAATTGACTTGAATATTGCCTTGATGGGCTTCGACAATGCGACGTGATAGGTAAAGCCCCAAACCACTACCAGAAATTTTATGACTACCTTGACGAAATCTTTCAAATAAAGTTGCTTGTTCTTCTGGCGCAATACCTGGGCCTGTATCTGCTATTTCCACAGTCATGTATTCGCTAACTGTAGTAGGGAAAACATATTTAGAATTGTCACTATGACTACTCAAAATTACATTTTTGCAGCTAATACTAATTGAGCCTGATTCAGTAAATTTGATCGCATTACCTATAAGATTAGTGAACAGACGATGTAATTCTAAGCGATCGCCTGTCACAGTGCTGGGGTTTGATGATTCCCCGCAATCTAGACAAATTGCTAGGCTTTTTGCTTGGGCTAGGGGTGACAGTTCTCCTACTACCTCTTGTAGTAATTGGTTTAGATTCACAACTTGAAACGCTAAAGTTTTACGACCTGCTTCAAAGCGATAAACTTCTAATAAAGTATTCACCATAGATAGCAAGTTGATATTGCTGCGTGCCATGATCGCGATAACTTCCTGCATTTGGGGTGATAACTCTCCCAAAGCACCTTGTTGGAATAGTGCCAGCATCCGATCAGCAGCTACCAGGGGAGTACGTAAATCATGGGTGAGGCGAGAGACAAAATCTTCACGCTGACGAGCTATTTCATCCCGTTCATCCATACTGTACTTTAAACGTAACAGCGATCGCACCCGTGCCAGTAATTCATCCACCGTTACAGGTTTGCGGATAAAATCATCAGCACCCAAGTCTAATCCATGAGCTACATTGGGTGCATCGTGGGCAGTAATTAGTAGTATGGGGATATATTGCTGTAGTTTCATATCTCCACGAATCCGCCGAGTCACTTCATAACCATCCATTTCTGGCATCATCAGATCCAACAAAACCAAGTCACAGGGAGATGCTTGCAGTTGTTCTAAAGCTGAGAAACCATTCTCTGCGGTGTAAATCGTGTAACCTTCTTCTTCCAAAATGGTTTTAATCAAGAACACATTATCTGGAGAGTCATCAACCACGAGAATTTTGCCAGAGTGAGACATTTGTAAACTCATGTGATACAGAGGTATATAGTAATAGGGATTGTATATGCAACTGGTTAAGAGAGCGATGACCTACGCGACGCAAAAATTTTGTAGGGTCGTTTGAGTGCAACAGTAGCGACCCTAGAGTAGGATATACCCCTATACACAATCTGGCAATTGACTTTTTAATGGATCTTGAGATGTCAAGCGATATTATCTAAATATTTGTAAAATTTTGCTGGGACGGAATAGCGATCGCTCATCCTCCAGATATGAGATTATCTAATACTTGCTGAAATTCCGTAGTAGACGGAATAGCGATCGCACTTTTAAGCAGTCTTTTCAACAAGGATGGTTCATTAATTCCATTGATGATGTAGCCGACTTTCTGGGTTTATCATAATCGGTTGTCGGCTCGGTCATGGGCTAAAACAAAAAGTATCTTTGCGCCATTGGTAGAACTGTGGCGGGTTCACAAGTCAACAATTCCCCATTGGCTTTGACTTTATAGGTTTCGGGATCTACTTCTATATGAGGTAAAGCATCATTGAGTTTCATATCCTGTTTAGTTAGTTGACGTGTCCCAAATACTGCAACGGCTGATTTTTTTAAACCCAATTGGCTAGGAATTTCTCTTTCTAAAGCTGCTTGAGAAACAAAGGTTAAAGATGTGGCGTGTTTTGCACCTGCAAAACTGCCAAACATCGGGCGCATATGCACAGGTTGGGGTGTGGGAATGCTGGCGTTAGCGTCACCCATCTGTGACCATGCAATCATCCCACCTTTAATCACTATCTCTGGTTTCACACCAAAAAATGCTGGTCGCCACAAGCATAAATCTGCAAGTTTGCCTTCCTCTACAGAACCGACATACTGAGCAATACCATGAGTAATTGCTGGATTAATTGTGTATTTGGCAACATACCTTTTAGCCCGCAGATTATCTGATTTCCCATCACCCGCAAGGCTTCCCCGTTGCACCTTCATTTTATGGGCTGTTTGCCAAGTGCGAATTATTACTTCTCCCACCCTTCCCATTGCCTGAGAATCCGAAGCAATCATGCTAAATGCGCCTAAGTCATGGAGAATATCTTCGGCGGCGATGGTTTCGCGACGAATACGGGATTCAGCAAAGGCGACATCTTCGGGGATGCTGGGGTCGAGGTGATGACATACCATCAACATATCTAGGTGTTCGTCTAGGGTGTTGAGGGTGTAAGGACGGGTGGGGTTGGTGGATGATGGGAGGACGTTAGTTTCACCGCAGACTTTGATGATGTCTGGTGCGTGTCCACCGCCTGCGCCTTCGGTGTGGTAGGTGTGGATGACACGATTTTTAAAGGCGGCGATAGTATCTTCGACAAATCCAGCTTCGTTGAGGGTGTCGGTGTGAATCGCTACTTGCACATCATACTCATCAGCAACACTCAAACAAGTATCAATAGTGGCGGGGGTTGTTCCCCAGTCTTCATGAAGCTTTAACCCCATTGCACCGGCTAAAACTTGTTCGACTAAACCTTGGGGTTGGCTGGCGTTTCCTTTACCCAAAAAGCCTAAATTCATGGGGAAAGCATCAGCCGCTTGCAGCATCCGGTACATATTCCAGGGTCCAGGGGTGCAGGTGGTAGCATTTGTACCTGTGGCTGGCCCTGTACCGCCGCCAATCATGCTAGTGATACCGGAGGCGATCGCAACTTCAATCTGTTGCGGACAAATAAAATGAATATGGCTATCAATACCACCAGCCGTGAGAATCATTCCTTCACCGGCTAAGGCTTCCGTACCGGGTCCAATAATAATATCTATATTGTCTTGAATATATGGATTACCTGCTTTCCCAATTTTAAAGATTTTGCCGTCTTTAATGCCGATGTCTGCTTTGACTATTCCCCACCAGTCGAGAATCAAAGCATTGGTAATAACTAAATCTACTGCACCATCAGCCTTAGAAATGGGAGATTGTCCCATCCCATCGCGGATGACTTTACCACCGCCAAATTTCACTTCGTCGCCGTAGGTGGTGAAGTCTTGTTCTACTTGGATAAATAATTCTGTGTCGGCTAGACGGATGCGATCGCCGACTGTGGGTCCGTAGGTTTCTGCGTAGGCGCGGCGACTCATTCTATAACTCATATTGTATTACTCCTATATTCATTTAATTTTTTGAGGAAGTAATTAGCCAATTCCTCACTTTTAAAAAATCCTTGCACAACTAAGCCAGACCACTCTTCTTGCAAAATCGGCTCAATATTTGGTAAAAATTGAGTTATTATTTCTTCAGGTTGGTTTAAATATTCTGACAACCTAGTGAGATAAATTTTAAATTTTAGACCTAATTCTTGATTACTTTCAATAGGTATTAAATTAAATATTGCCTTTTTATTTTTGTTTACTCCTGTAAAAGTGATACAACTCCTTGTAGTTTTTGTCCAAAATGGATAATCAATCAGTCCTTGATAAATTAATTTATAGATATTACCAACACCATTATTTTCTGCTATTTTCTCCAATTCTTCATATGTTATGTTTGCCTTTCGCAATGATTGGCTAATCTTATTTTCTTTAAATTTATTGGGGTCAACTAAAAATTTTCTAGCTAATAACTCATGCTCATTATTATTAAAGTAATGAAACTTAGCGACATTGATAGGAACTTGATATGTTTCTGATAAATAATTAATAATTCTTTCAGTGCTAGAATCTATCTCTGAGGCAACTATAAAAATTTTGTGTTCACTATTTATAGCTTCTGGCAATTCTCTCTGAAATTTTAACTGAAACGTCTCTTCTAATGTCTCTTGCTTACCAATATAATTAAAATAATTAACAGCAATACTAATTACCTGTTCAGTAGATAAATTTTTCACCCATGAGGCATAGTCTAAGGCTTGAGCAGTTACTTCCCTAGAGGTTTTATCCCGTTTTAGCTCTACAATGACAACATTGCCTCCAGCATCTAAACAAAGTAGATCAATGATGCCGTTATAATCTGTAATTACCTGCCTACCAATTACTAATAAGTCTGGTGAAAGAATAGAAATATCTCTTTCTAACCACTTTTCTATACGCTCTTCCAAATTCAATTTAGTTTTGTTAATTTCCGTAAGTTTATCTTCAGCAGATACTTGCCATATTTTGAGGTCTTCTTGCATATCACTGCTTCACTTTCTCTACAACAACACATACCAGAACTGTATCAACCGAGCTTTCCGTTAATTTTGGCATTGAAACCGTAGACTTGGCGAGAACCGACGAAAGGGACAAGAGTTACCTCCTTCTCGTCCCCAGGTTCAAAGCGCACTGCTGTTCCGGCAGGAATATCTAACCGCATTCCCAACGCTTGTTCTCTATCAAAATTCAGCGCATTATTCACCTCATAAAAATGAAAATGTGAACCAACTTGAATCGGGCGATCGCCTGTATTTGCTACTCTGATTTTCACAGTTGGACGACCAGCATTTAATTCAATTTCACCTGCTGCTGTAATTATTTCCCCTGGAATCATAATTTTCAATTTAACGAATTGGATTATGTACTGTGACTAATTTTGTACCATCAGGAAATGTTGCTTCTACCTGAACTTCATGCACCATTTCCGGTACACCTTCCATCACATCATCTTTTGTTAATAAAGTTGTGCCATAACTCATTAATTCTGCTACTGTATTTCCATCTCGCGCACCTTCTAAAATAGCAGCAGAAATATAAGCTACTGCTTCGGGATAATTTAGTTTCAAGCCTCTATTTTTACGCCTTTCTGCTAATAGGGCGGCTGTAAATATCAATAATTTATCTTTTTCTTGTGGCGTAAGTTGCATTCTGTTTTCCTCCTTTGTGGTTGCTTAAACTTGCCACACTCTGGGTATGCAGCCACGACGCTTGAAATAATCAACTCGTAGCATTTGCCACACGGACGTAAACCAGTGTCTCACCTCAGAGGTGGAAGCACCACGATATCGACACAAAAATCCATTTTCTAGACGGGTAACACCGATGAGGGCGTGGGGAGTAAATATGGAACGTGCTTTTTCAATGGTTTCTTTGGAAACTGGACTACCTAAGTAAATAAAGTTACCAGCTATGGGTTGTCCTGATAAGCCGTGGGGACTATGGAAAACTTCTTCGCTACCGGGTAAGTATTGGCGATCAATCCATAGGGGAACGCCTTCTTGCCAAATTTCGGTGTGCGATCGCCATTCTCCTTGGTAAAATTTTTCTCCTCTAGCACTACGTCCAAATCGAGTGATTTCCCAGCCTATGAAATTCGCACCGGTTGCTAATTCTACCCGTAAATCTTGGCGATAAATCGCACCGTTAAATAAAATTGTTTCTTGCGGTAGCCATTCTAAACAAGCACCCGCATCGATTTGTATGTCTATAGTTTGTCTTGCTTGTAAGCCATTACTCCGATATATCTTCCCGGCTGCGGCGGTAGTAATTACAGCTTGGGTATGGGGTTGGAGGTGGATCTTAGTAGATAAGCGATCGCCTCCCACAACTCCCCCTGCGGTATGTAAAATAACGCTATGACAGACTCTTTCCCCTTCTGGGTAAAACGGACGTTGGATTTTTAGCGGTGCTTGCTGGTGATTGTAAATTAATTCGGTTGCACCCAGGCGATCAGCATAGACTAAATTTAGTTTGCCATGCCAGCCTTCTACTACCTGTAGATTGGAAGTCATTGATCAAAATAAACAGTAAATTAGTGATTAAATTACTACCATCCTCGCAATTTTTTATGTACTTGCGCTAAGTACCACATATAGTCTTCAATTTTATAATTCTCAGCCGCCTTGACTATATAATCTTTTGCTAACTCAATGTGATTCTGGGCTTCGTAATATAATCCCAGGTAAAGATGAGCGTAAAAACTGCTGCGATCGCCTCCTAATTTACCCACATTTAAAACATCATCTGGTGTACAGTTTCCGGCATACAAATCATAAACACACCGCATAATCTCTCGCGGATCATTTTTTACGTTTAATAGAGAGTTTCGCGCTGCTTGAACACCCACCAACCGAGCCATACAAAGATAACGCCAGACTGTTTCTTCCACATCCTGAGAGTTGACTGTTAAATCTATTTCAAATTGTTGAGCGCCTTCAGCAAATCTTTCTGCATAATAGTAAGATAAACCTCGTTGCCAAAGATATGGTTTAAGACGCTGTTCTAATTGTTCTGCTTTGTCAAAATCTTGAATAGATTCATCAATTTTAGCTAGCTGAAATTTCACCATGCCTCGCCTAATGTAAGCATTAGCATTTTGGGGTTGCTGATTGATGATTTTGTTCCAATGCTGGAGTTGATTTTCAAGAGAATTGTTAAACCACATAAGCAATTTAAAATTAAAATTTATTAAATATAAGCACAGGGAAATTCTAGCTGATGATGCCGATGCTGAGTAAAAGTTTCCTGCTAGCAGAGGCAGCAAATCAAGGCTTTAGCTACTTTTCTGGTGTTGTCAGGGTAGATGATGCCTGGGGTGGTATCTGGTGTGAGTTGCTGTACCATAGCACTGTCTCCAATTTTGGGAGGTGACGCTCATCCTTTTAGTTTAAAACGCAGATAATAATATCTATCCACGAGGTAGAAGAAACTACCAACAAAGTTCAGTACAGTAAGGCTGGTGTCTTCACAATCAGGTCAATACTCGTGGTTCCTATTCGAGATAATAATCCCACAACCATTACACCTTATGTAACTTTTGGACTGATTGCGGTAAATGTGTTGGCGTTTCTTTATGAAGCTAGTCTGCCGCCGCAAGCGTTAAACGGATTTTTACACCTAGCGGCTGTAGTCCCCCATGAACTCAGCTTAAGTTTTGCGGGTGTTTCTGTAAATCAACCTGTACCAGAGTGGGCAACATTAATCAGTTCACAATTCTTGCATGGGGGTTTGTTGCACCTAGCTGGCAATATGTTGTTCCTGTGGATTTTTGGGAACAATGTCGAAGAAAAATTAGGTCATGCCAAGTATTTACTGTTTTATCTATCCTGTGGCGTTTTAGCATCCTTGGCTCAATGGTTCTTCGCTCAAGATTCTAACATTCCTTCCTTGGGTGCTAGTGGTGCGATCGCCGGGGTAATGGGTGCATATATTCTTCGCTTCCCCCAAGCTGAAATTCTCGGTGTTCTACCTTTAGGACTTTTCTTCCCAACTTTCCGCGTTCCCGCATATTTCTTTTTAGGTTTTTGGTTTCTCCAGCAATCTTTCTACGGACTTGCCAGCTTAGAAGCACGTACTAATATTGGCATGGAAAGTGGGGGTATTGCTTATTGGGCCCATGCGGGTGGTTTCATATTCGGCGCAATTCTTGCACCCCTGTTAGGTTTATTTAGCGATAAACCCAAGGAAGAATCTTGGTTTGGTTAATTAAAAGTTTTTTGGCCAGGGTGCGGTGGGTAAGTCAGAATCATCTAAAGATTCTGATGTTTTCATTGATGGATCAGTTTGTGGTAGTGAGTTTCCCTCGGTGGAATTGTCTAGATTATCAATTGCTGCCAAAGCTGCTAACGCAGACTGATATCGCTGTTTGTAATCATCCCGCACCATTTTACTGAGAATCTGGGCGAAAGCTTCACTCACAAAGGCTTTTTCTATCCATTTCAACTCTGCCTGAGAGTCTCTAGGAATCTCATGGGGTGCCATACCAGTTAAAGCTTTAATCCCAATCATCCCTACTGCATAGATGTCACTGCTGTATTGAGGACGGCCAAAACATTGTTCGCTAGGTGCATAACCTTTAGTACCAATGCCAATAGTAAAAGGAATTTGTTCTTGATTTTCTAATTGCGGTGCAGAAATTTCTTTGACTGCACCAAAGTCAATCAATACCAATTTATGATCTGAGTGTCGTCGGATGATGTTGCTGGGTTTAATATCCCGATGAATCACACTATTTTCATGAACAAATACTAATATTTGTAGTAATTGCTTGACAATTTTAATTACTGTTGTCTCTGATATGCCTTTACCTGATGGTAATTCCCGGCTGAGAGGATGACCAATAATATATTCTTGTACTAAATAAAATTCTGCTTCTTGTTCAAAATAAGCTAATAACTGGGGAATTTGCGGGTGTGTTCCCAATTTTTCTAGGGTTTGCGCCTCGGATGCAAATAAACGTCGAGCCAATTCTAATCCCTTGGCTTGAGTATTGGCTGGTTTGAGTTGCTTGACGACACATCGGGGATTACCAGGGCGCTGCATATCTTCAGCGATGTATGTTTCGCTAAATCCACCAGAACCGAGAACCTTAGCAATTTTGTAGCGTCCACCCAGGATTTTCCCGGCTACTGCTACATCTCGTTGTTGCAGTAATTCTTGTAGGTCTTGTTGTTGGCTGATAATCTCTTGGACAACGGGGGAAGTTTTATATTTCTGAAAAATATCTACTAATTGGCGAGTTCTGATTTTTTCTCTCGCTACTTCCGTGCCTAGGTAGGATGCGCCAGTAAATGCGATCGCGAGGATTGGTACACTTGTCGGCAACACTAATTTTCCATAAATAAAGCTGATATAACTAATTCCGCCCCAAACACTAGCAACTGTAATACTCCAGAGAAACCTTTTCAGTCCGCTTTTACTTTTGCTAATTATTAATGATGTGCCGCCCACTAATCCCAATACAAATAAGCCCCGCAGAAATGGACTGTTAATTGCTGGTGCGATCGCTTTTCCTGTCATCACCGTAGCGATGGCGTTAGCATGAATTTCTACACCTGACATTTGTTCAGGATACAACCAGTTTCTACCTACTGGCACTCGATGATAATCATTGCCTAACTGGGCTGTAGCCCCAACTATGACAATTTTGTCGCGAAATACCTTACCCTGCTGCAAATAAGTATTCCAGTTTTCGGGGTCAAGTACATACCATAAAGGTATCGGCTCAAATGTCCCAGCCGGTCCCCAAAAATAGATGCGATCGCCTTGGGGTTGGGGATATTTGACTTGTGCTGCACCCAACACAGCTTGATCAAAGGAAGGTGCTTTATCTGTGAAGACACCAGCTGCGGCTAACAGCTTAGAAAATTCACTGGCTAATCGATGGACTTTACCATCTACTTCTAAAGGAAAATTAACAGTCCCAATCGCCACTGGATGTTCTCGAAATTTTTCATAGGGCAATCGCAATTGCGTAAATGCACCTTGGTGAGACTCAAAAGTTTCATATTGTGCTGCTAGGATGACTTTGCTACCGTATTTTTGTAAAGCGGCTTGCAACTGGCGATCGTCCTCTGCGCCGTAACTACCAGGGGTATCAAACACCACATCCAAAGCCACAGCCCGCGCCCCAGCCTGCATCAGTTTAGCAATTACCTGAGCATAGGCAGCCCGTTTAAAGGGAAATGCTCTCAGTGGTTCCAGGTAGGCATACTTTTGCGGATCTGTTTTATAGTATTGTTCGGGTACTGATATGGACTGATCATCAATTGCTAAAATTACGATATCTTCTGGAGGCACAAGTGGCCCCCGCAGATAGAAAAATGTAGACAGTGCTTGATTTTCTAGCCATTGAGTTACAGCCACCCCAGAGCTTGTTAGTAGTGCTGCTGCAATTGCTGAGGCGATCGCCAGTAACTTACCTAAGCCTACCATGCGCTGTGACTGGCGGACTGATGCCGTCAGTGTTGCGTTTGTTTGTTTACTTGACGCTATATTGGCAGTAGAGACATATTTTTTCTTTGAGGTTGATGGAGGTTCTTCTGCCATATCGTGTTAATAATTAGTTTACGCACAATTGTTTGATTTATTCAGTTCCATTTATACTACAACCATATTGAAATCAGACTTAAATGAACAGCTTATACATTCGTAATATAAATTTTATTATTCATCAAACTTGGCTGAGTAAATATCCACTGAGGCAGCGTTTACCCGAAACACTGTCTAACCTTCTCTCTGAGTAAGATGCAAGTAGTGATTGCCCGATGAGACTTAGGTCGGAATACCCCGACTCTAGGTTTGGTTGTGGCTAGATTATACTCTATGCAATCCACAGATTATGTCCTTTACAAATGGCTGACAGTGCGACACTTATGCAAATATTGTTAACTGCACAACGGCTATAGTCCAAATCCTATCCTAAGACCTATGCCTTACCTCTTTAGAAGTAAACTTGATGCCTCCATCGCCAACCATCCTGTTAAGCAGTCTATTTTATTGGTAGATTTTGATTACAGGGTGTCTTGCATAGTCTTGGGAGTGAAAATGTTCAACACCCAGCAGATAAATTCCTATGTTAGAGCTAATTTTATGCTTTGAAAGAGGTAAGATAAAAGCTATACATGACAAGCTACTCTTGAGATATTAGTCAATTTGTCAATTGATAATTGCTATAATCTATTGTTCAATCTAATTTCTTTACTATTTTTAGGTGTATTTTTCTATGGGTTCTCCAATGAATCGTCTGTCTATTTTTGTAGACGGAAACAATATGTTCTATGCCCAACAAAAAAACGGGTGGTTTTTTGATCCCAGACGAGTCTTAGAATACTTTAAAAACGAACAATCCGAGACAACATTAATCAATGCCTTCTGGTACACTGGCTTAAAAGACCCACAGGATCAACGAGGTTTTAGAGATGCTCTGATTAGCTTAGGTTATACCGTCAGAACGAAAATACTCAAAGAATATTATGATGATTCGTCCGGACGTTATTCACAAAAAGCTAATTTAGATATTGAAATTGTTGTAGATATGTTTAACACCGTAGATCAGTATGACCGAGTAGTTTTATTTAGTGGTGATGGAGATTTTGAAAGAGCAATTGAACTATTACGCTCAAAAAATACACATATTACCGTAGTCTCAACAGAGGGAATGATTGCTAGAGAATTACGCAATGCCACAGATAGATATATAGATTTAAATGATATTAGAGACCAAATAGAGAAAGCAGAAGGTTAATACTCTTAGCAATTATTTACAAAATTAAGCCTAAAACCACTAATGTAAGCGATATTAAAAGTAAAACTAAAACTACAAGTCAAAATGACCAGTCAACCAGAGAGAATCATCATTTTTGATACGACACTCCGCGATGGCGAACAGTGTCCAGGGGCAACATTAAACATAGATGAAAAGTTAGCGATCGCCAAACAGTTAGCCCGTCTCGGTGTCGATATCATTGAAGCTGGTTTTGCGTTTGCGAGTCCTGGAGACTTTGAAGCGGTAAGCAAAATTGCTCAAACTGTTGGCACAGAAAATGGCCCGGTAATTTGTAGTTTGGCACGAGCCAGACATGATGATATTAAAGCCGCAGCTGAAGCGATTAAACCGGCAGCAAAGGGCAGAATACACACCTTTATTGCTACTTCTGATATTCACCTGCAATATAAACTCAAAAAAAGCAGACCAGAAGTAATTGCGATCGCCGAGGAAATGGTAGCCTATGCCAAGAGTTTCACCGATGATGTGGAATTTTCCCCCGAAGATGCAGGACGCTCTGATCCTGAATTTTTGTACCAAGTTTTAGAGCGAGCGATCGCAGCCGGTGCAACAACAATTAACATTCCCGATACAGTTGGTTACACCACACCCAGCGAATTTGGGGCAATTATTAAGGGCATTAAAGACAACGTTCCTAACATCGACCAAGCAATTATTTCTGTTCACGGACACAATGATTTAGGCTTGGCAGTTGCTAACTTCTTAGAAGCCGTCAAAAATGGGGCTAGACAGTTAGAATGTACCATCAATGGTATAGGAGAACGCGCCGGAAATGCTGCCTTAGAAGAATTAGTCATGGCTATGCACGTCCGCAGGCAATATTTTAATCCTTTCTTGGGTAGACCGGAAAATTCTGAAGAACCCCTCACCAATATTGACACCAAACAAATTTACAAAACATCCCGTTTAGTCTCCAATTTGACGGGAATGTTAGTCCAGCCAAATAAAGCAATTGTCGGTGCAAATGCTTTCGCTCACGAGTCAGGTATTCACCAAGATGGAGTTTTGAAAAATAAACTCACCTACGAAATTATGGACGCTCAATTGATTGGCTTAACAGACAATCAAATAGTTTTGGGTAAACATTCTGGGCGTAATGCCTTCCGTACTCGCTTGAAAGAATTAGGTTTTGAACTATCAGAAACCGAACTCAATAAAGCCTTTGTTCGATTCAAAGAAGTAGCCGACAAAAAGAAAGAAATTTCTGATTGGGACTTGGAAGCCATTGTTAACGACGAAATTCAACAAGCACCCGATTTATTCCGGGTAGAATTAGTCCAGGTTTCCTGCGGTAGTAACGCTCAACCCACAGCTACAGTTACCCTCCGCACCCCCACAGGCGAAGAACTCACCGACGCAGCCATTGGCACAGGGCCAGTAGACGCGGTTTATAAAGCAATTAACCGTGTCGTAAACGTTCCTAACCAATTGATTGAGTTCTCTGTGCAGTCAGTAACAGCCGGCATTGATGCAATTGGGGAAGTGACTATCCGTTTAAGACATGAATCACGAGTATTTTCGGGTCATGCAGCCAATACCGATATCATAGTTGCATCAGCACAAGCTTACGTTAATGCCCTCAATCGTTTGTATGCAGCACTGCAAACGCAAGAGAAGCAAACAGAAGTAACTGCTAACCAAGTGTAAACGTTTTAGGGTCAAGGTTGTTGTCAGTATTTTTTTCTTCAACCTTGCCCTAAAATAATGAGAGTCCGTTTTACGCGATGAGTGTGAAAATAAATAGCAGGTGGATTGATTGACCAATTATTCCTTGATGGTACAAGCTCCTAAATTTATTTATGGATAGAAACATTTTAAACTTTGCTTGGTTCAAGCCCCCGGATTTATCCGTGGGCATTAATTGCGAATTGCGAATTGCGAATTGCGAATTGTACTGACTAGAGAGGCTACTGAGGCTCAATTAAAGAGTTTATATCGCGTTGGTTATCAACTGACTTATACTATGCTTCAGCCAATACATCTGATATGCTTAGATAACCGAACTTTGAACATTTATATTCTAGCCGGACATAACGAAGAGCTTGAGTTTCAAATACTACCCAATGGAGAGGTATTTTGATGAGCCAAGTTAATTATAGTGCAATGTCAGATGCAGAATTAAAACAATACTTTCTCAGGAATCGCCAGGATAAAGCTGCTTTTCTAGCATACCTAGATAGACTTAATCAGCAACCACACAAAATTATTGCTAGTCCCGACGATCCTGATTTTGATGAAAAAATTCAAGCCGCAATTCGCCAACAGCTAGAAGCTGCAAAAAAGCAGTAGCGATTAAAGACAGTCTCACCGCTAGTTTCAAATGTTGAAATTTTATAAATATCATGCTTTGGGTAATGATTATTTAGTTATCAATCCCCAAGATTTATCATTTGATTTAACCCCTGAAAAAATTAAAATAATTTGCAACCGTAATTTTGGTATCGGCTCTGATGGTATTTTGTTGGGGCTGCTACCATCAAACACAGCAAAATTCGCCTTACGCATCTTCAACCCCGATGGAAGTGAAGCCGAAAAAAGTGGTAATGGACTGCGGATTTTCTCCCGTTTCCTTTGGGATATGGGACTTGTTGACGAAGAGCCATTCTCAATTGAAACTGCGGGTGGAATAGTAAAATCTGTGATCAAAGATGCAGGTAAAACAGTCCAGGTTGAGATGGGGAAAGTCAGCTTTTGGAGTCAAGATATTCCCGTAGCAGGAGATAACCGAGAAGTAATTAAAGAACAAATAACTGTTGGTGATCAAACTTTTTCTTTTTGTGCAGCGACTATTGGTAATCCGCACTGCGTGGTTCTTTTAGCTGAAATCAGTCCAGATATTGCAAAAGAATATGGTTCAATTTTAGAAGTTCATCCTTTATTTCCCAATCGCACTAATGTGCAATTTATGAAAGTATTAGATAGAAATACTATTCAAATTGAAATTTGGGAAAGAGGCGCAGGTTACACTTTAGCATCAGGTAGTAGTAGCAGTGCGGCGGCGGCTACTGCACATAAACTTGGTTTATGTGATTCTGAAATTACCGTAAAAATGCCTGGGGGAGAAATTCTGATTCAGATTAAAGATGACTTTAACATCTCTATGACTGGTTCTGTTACAAAAGTTGCTCAAGGAGAATTATCAGAGGAATTATTTACCTATGCCTAACTTTGGTTAACGGTAAAATTAAAAGTGATTATATAGCTTTTCATCATGAACCAGAATATTAGGCAAGTAATCATGTATCGAGACGAGGATGGCTACTGGATTGTAGAATGTCCTAGCCTCGAAGGTTGTGTCAGCCAAGGAAAAACAAAAGAAGAAGCACTTGTAAATATTAAAGAAGCAATAACAGGTTATATTGCTACTCTCCAGGGAGATGGTTTACCTATTGTTAATATCTGAGAAGATTACTGAGCCAGAATTTAGGTAGTAGCGTGTAAATTCAAAACATGGGCATCTACTACCTTTTATGAATAATCAAAAAACAAAATCTTGGGAAGAAGTCCGCGCTACTTTTCAAAAAATTTGGGGTTATGATGATTTCCGTTCGCCACAGGGAGAAATCGTCAACAGTTTATTAAACCAAAAAGATGCACTCATAATTATGCCCACTGGAGGCGGAAAATCAATTTGTTTTCAACTACCTGCATTATTACAAACTGGCTTAACTTTGGTAGTATCCCCATTAGTGGCACTGATGGAAAATCAAGTACAGGAATTAATTGAACGTCAACAAAAAGCTGCATTATTGCATAGTGAATTACCATCATCCCAACGCCGTGCAACACTGCAAGCATTAGAAAAACAACAACTAAGATTACTGTATTTATCACCAGAAACTTTATTAAGTCCGCCAGTCTGGGAAAGATTATGTCAGCCACAAGTGCAAATTAACGGCTTAATTCTCGATGAAGCCCATTGTTTAGTACAGTGGGGTGAAACCTTTCGCCCAGCTTACCGCAGATTAGGGGCTGTCAGACCTGCATTACTCAAACATAAGCCACCAGGAACAAAAATCAGCATTGCTGCATTTACCGCCACGGCTGACCCCTTAGCGCAAAAAACTATTCAAACCGTTTTACAATTACAACAACCGGAAATATTTCGCCTCAATCCTTACCGTCCAAATTTGCATCCTACTGTTCGCATCGCTTGGACACCAAGGGGAAGAAAACAACAATTAATCAAATTTATTCAAAATCGACCAAAACAAGCCGGATTAATTTATGTTCGCACTCGGCGAGATAGTGAAAATTTAGCTGCTTGGTTAGCAGAGATGGGTTACAAAACCGCTAGTTATCACGCGGGTTTAGGTGCAACAGAACGCCGGGAAGTGGAAGCGAGTTGGTTGGGTGATAAAATTCCGTTTGTGGTGTGTACCTGCGCCTTTGGCATGGGGATAAATAAGCCTAATGTGCGCTGGGTTGTCCACTATCACGCACCGCATCTGTTATCTGAATATGTGCAGGAAATTGGGCGTGGTGGTAGAGATGGTAAACCGGCTGAGGCTTTGACATTGATAAGTGAGCCTACAGGGTGGCTAGATCCAGATGATAAACAAAGACAACAGTTTTTTCAAGAACAAATGCGATCGCAGCAGCAAAAAGCCCAGCAGTTAATCAAAAAACTCCCAGCACAAGGTGAAGTTAACGCGATAACTAAACAATTTCCCGATAGTGCGATCGCATTAGCTTTACTGCATAGTAGTGGACAATTAAACTGGCTTGACCCTTTCCATTACAAAATAGAACACAAAGCCAAAAACCAGCCACCCACACAATTACACGCTGCTCAACAAATGACTCAATATTTAAATACTAAACAATGCCGTTGGCAATTTTTATTGAATGCTTTTGGTTTTGCCAAAGAAGCCACTAACTGGCGTTGTGGACATTGCGATAATTGTCGTTAATTAACAATTTTAAGGTGAATAATAAATTATTCTGCTATACTAAATTTTAAAAAAACAAGTTAATATAAAGATTAACATAGTTTATCAAATGAATGCAAAGTAATAGTTATTTCCACTCAATTTTGGGGAAGAATGATGAATATAGAAAGTACAAATTTCCTATTCAATAACAACCTGAAGAAGTATGAGTAACGGTTCAGCAGATAACTTAGCTCGATTGTACAGTGAGTTGATAGTGCTTCTTGCACAAGAAGAAGAAATTCGTCAAATTACGGCGGAGAAATTGTCCAAAGCAAAATCAGTTATTGACCCACGTAAGGAGTTTAATAAGTGGCTTCAAAGCAATGCCGGAAAAACCTGGAAACAGAAGCAATTTCAATATCAAGAAGGTAAATGTTCTGCGTGTGGTGAATCCCTTCGTTTTGCGGATGCTGTTGTACATCATGTTCTTCCATTAAAAGACTTTGGTTCGGCTGCTAACAAACCTGAAAACTTCAGATTGTTACATCCTAGTTGTAATCTTGAAATTGGAACAAAAATAGTTGACTTTTCATAATATTGGTAAGATTCTATATGGCTAATCAACAATTAATCAAACAACTTGCAGATGAATTTGGATGGACACAAGCCGATATAAAGCGGGCTATTGAAGGCTCTCAAGATACCGTGACCACCAGAGATGAGGTGATTCTGTGTATGATTCGCTATGCTGGCTCAGACTTGAAAAAGCGTAATTACGAGCTTGCAGCACAAAAGAGAGTCAATGTTCGCCAAAAAGAGATGATTCAGGGCTTAATCGAGCAGTTAACAACTGTTCAGGAATTTTATGCTGCCAAGCTAGTTCCGACATTGAGAGCTACAATAAATGAACAGGCAGCATATATCGCTGATCTTCTTAACCAAGTTTCAGGGAAAAACCAAGGAGGTAGAAATGGGCAATGATACTAAAAAAATTACAAAGCTTCATCTACAAGCTTTTGGTCTTTCCGACTACACGATTAAAGAACTTGTCAAAAGTTTAGATGCTGTGTCAGTTCAGTGCGGATTAAATGAATATCCTACCCCTGGTTTAGTAGCGGCTATTGAAAAAAGATTAGTCAATCCTAAGATTCAAGCTGGAAATCGGATAAAACTCCAAAGATTACTGACTTGGTTGAGTGGAGAGTCTAATGTGATTCCAGTAGATTTTCTTAAAGGGTTATCTCCTGAAAGAAGAATAGAAGTTTTATATACTCGTCTCAAAGAACTAGAAACTCAAGAAAAAGCACTTACAGAAGAAACTTCGAGGCTTCTAGACCAAGCCAGAAAAATGGTCGCAAACAAATAGCAAGTGTAAAAACTGAGTCGTGAGATTTTTTAAGAGTAATTCTGGACTACTTGCGCCTAAAATCACACTTTACCACTTTTCAAAGAGCCTCTTATTTTACAAAATTACTGAGCAACTGGATTTGTTACTCCCAAATGCGTTGCAGATTGAGTACAAATCCAGGTAATACATTTTCACCAGAAAGACTTTGAGGTAATTTTAACACTTCTACTTCTTGTCCATGACGATAAATTTCTACTTCTTGCTTTTTGCGATTGATTAACCAACCCAAGCGACACCCATTTAACATATACTCATTCATTTTATCTTGAACTTTTTTCAAAGTATCAGATGGTGACATGATTTCAATCACAAAATCTGGGCATAGAGGCAGAAATTTTTCTCTTTGTTCTTTAGTCAAAGCCTCCCAGCGAGATTTTTCTACCCAAGATACATCAGGAGAACGATCAGCCCCATTTGGTAAAGTAAATCCAGTAGATGAATCAAAAACTTCACCAAGTTGATTTTGTTCATTCCATGATGCTATTTGTAGAATTAAATTCACATTACTTCTACCTGTTTCCCCTCCTGTTGGTGGCATGATAATTAATTCTCCCTGGGCATTGCGTTCTAATTTTAAATCAGGATTTTCTACACATAATTGATAGAACTGTTCTCTAGTCAGTTTAATTACAGAATTGAGATTTAATGTTAGTGATGTCATAACTTATCCCATAATTTCATGTTTTTTACCATTAAAACCTTCAAATAATGCGCGATGAGATGAATAACCAAATTCATCATCACGAGTTTCATATTGTTTTATCCAACTCTGGAGAAACTCAAAAGTTTCTGCTTGTTCTTCAGGTGATTTAAATTTATGAGCTTCCCAAGGTCGATTAATGTTATTTTCTAAACATTTCTCAATCCCTGGATTGAGAAAATAAATTTCGGTTGCAAATTCTAGACCAATTGCGATCAGGGTACTATAACAACCTTCAATTATCCAAGAATTATTGTTGTTGATAAATTCTAGTAAATCTTTGGCTGCATCTTCTTGAGAACGGCGTACAGCAATTTGATGGTGTTCCCATGCAATAGTATCGAGGTCGAGAACTGGAATATCAAGATTACGCCCCAATTTATGTGCTAAGGTGCTTTTTCCTGAACCGGAATTACCAAATACTAAAACTCGATACATTATATTTATATGATCAGATTGTCAATAAAAGTTCAGAGTTATAAGTTGAGTGTTATTTATGACTCATAACTCATAACTCTTCATGTTTTAAAATTGCCGCAAAAAGCGCAAATCACTGGCATAAAGACGGCGGATGTCATCGATTTGATGTAACACCATTGCAAAGCGTTCTACACCAAAACCAGCCGCAAATCCGGTGTAAATTTCTGGGTCATAACCTACAGATTTCATCACATTTGGATCGACCATGCCGCAGCCCATGACTTCTAACCAACGCCCATTCCACTGCAAATCTACCTCAGCCGATGGTTCAGTAAACGGGAAATAACTAGCACGGAAGCGAATAGGTAAGTCACCAAACATTGCTTGTAAAAACACTTTGATAGTGCCTTTGAGGTCTGTAAAAGTCAGTCCCTCATCAATGGCTAACAACTCAATTTGATGGAAGACGGCAGAGTGAGTAGCATCAACATTATCGCGCCGATAAACTCGCCCTGGAGCCACAATTCTAATTGGTGGTTCCTCTTTTTCCATGTACCGAATTTGTACTGATGAGGTGTGAGTCCGTAAAAGATTACCGTCGGGCAGGTAGAAAGTATCCTGCATATCACGGGCGGGGTGATCGGGTGGAGTATTCAGAGCCTCGAAATTGTAATAATCTGTTTCCATTTCCGGCCCTTGCGCCACAGTGTAGCCCATGCCGACAAAGATATCAAAAGCCCGGTCAATAATGCCATTTAAAGGATGAATGCGACCTTGGGGACGGTAGATACCCGGCATAGTTACATCTAGGGTTTCTGCCTCTAGTTGTGCCTGAATTTGGGCATTTTCTAAGGTAGCGCGTTGCTGGTCTAAACTGGCTTGTAGGGCTTCCTTAACTGTATTGGCGATCGCGCCAATTTTCGGTCTTTCCTCCGCACTCATCTGTCCCATACTTCGCAACAGCGCCCCTAGCTGCCCTTTTTTACCCAGATAGTTAACTCTGAGTTCCTCTAAGCGTTCCAGGGTATCGGCGGCGGCGATCGCTTGTTCTCCTTCCTGCCGCAGTGCTAAAAGTTGAGCTTCTAAGTTGCTAGTCATTTAGTTAATAGTCAATAGTCCATAGTCAATAGTCCATAGTTTTGGACTATTAGACAAATAACTTTAGTAGTATGCCATTTATTTATCAAACACAGGAGTTAATACAACACCTGTTTTACCAGTTTAGAGTGAAAGCAAGAGGTGATAGGTAACAGGTGACAAAATATTACCTGTAACCTGTCACCTGTCACCTCTGTTGACTATTAACTATGAAACTACTAATTAGCAACGATGACGGCATTTCGGCTTTAGGTATTCGTACCCTAGCCAACTGTTTAGCTCAAGCAGGCCATGATGTAACTGTAGTTTGTCCTGATCGAGAGCGATCGGCAACTGGCCACGGATTGACTTTACACCAACCAATTCGCGCCGAAATGGTCGAGTCGATTTTTCATCCCGCCATCAAAGCCTGGGCTTGTGATGGTACTCCCTCTGATTGTGTAAAACTGGCGCTGTGGGCGTTATTAGAGTCGCCCCCTGATTTGGTTTTGTCTGGTATTAACCAAGGTGCCAACTTAGGAACAGAAATTCTCTATTCTGGTACAGTGTCTGCGGCTATGGAAGGAATGATTGAGGGTATCCCTAGCATAGCCTTCAGCCTGACGAGCCACATGTACAAAGACTTTCAACCTGCGGCAGAGTTCGCCAAAACTCTCGTAGAACAACTAACTCTCAAACCCATCCCAGATTTAATGTTGCTGAACGTTAATATTCCTGCTGTCAAAGCCGAAGAAATTGCTGGTGTCAAACTGACTCGTCAGGGAGTGCGGCGCTACGTTGATGTGTTTGACAAACGCATCGATCCGCGTGGTAAAACCTACTATTGGTTAACTGGGGAAGTTTTAGAAGATGTAGAACCCCCAGCCGGATTAAATTTACCCCAAAATGTACCCATTGATGTCAATGTGATTCGAGATAAATACATCAGCATTACGCCATTGCAGTACAACCTGACTTATGCCAATGGACTAGATAAATTATCTAACTGGGAATTCCATTTTCCTTGAATGATTTTGTGGTAAACCGGATATCTTAGTGGATTTCTAGCAGTAAAGTGCAGCACGGCGAAATATAGGCTATAAATTTAGGAGCGTTCTTGATATTGCTTATACTTTTATTCTGGGAATAATGAGGTAAATGCCTGGAATTGACTCACCTTGCTAAAATAACCTACCTCAAACAAGGTATGCTGTTTTACCAATCACCTTGATCTCTATCACTGACGGTAAGACAGTATAGATTTCACAAAACACCTGACACTTTCGTTATTGATCGCCCACTCAGTCCAGCAAACAATACCCATGTCAAGGATAGAGAACCAATTTACCGTGCAATTTTGGGGCGTTCGCGGCAGCATCCCCTGTCCAGGGCCACACACTGTCCGTTATGGTGGTAATACCCCTTGCGTTGAGATGCAAGTGGGCGGTAAACGCTTAATTTTCGATGGCGGTACAGGGCTGCACGTTTTGGGGCAATCTTTATTGCGCCAAATGCCAATAGAAGCTTATCTGTTTTTCACTCATTCCCATTGGGATCATATGCAGGGATTTCCCTTCTTTGTCCCAGGATTTGTGAAAGGGAATAATTTTCATATTTATGGTGCGATCGCTCCTGATGGTTCTACAGTAGAACAGCGTCTTAATGATCAGATGCTGCACCCAAATTTTCCCGTACCCTTGCAGATTATGCAGGCGAACTTGCATTTCCACGATGTTCATCCAGGGCAACCGATAGATATTAATGATATTACCGTAGAAACGGCATCACTCAACCATCCCGGTGAAGCCGTAGGATATCGAGTCAACTGGTGTGGTGGGGCGGCGGTTTACATTACCGACACCGAACATTTTCCCGATAGATTAGATGAAAATGTCCTGTGGCTGGCACGGAATGCCGATATTTTAATTTACGATTCCACCTACACTAATGATGAATACTATTCCCCTACATCCCCGAAAATTGGCTGGGGACACTCTACTTGGCAAGAAGCCGTGAAAGTAGCCGAAGCTGCCAATGTGAAGACACTGGTAATTTACCATCATGATCCTGCCCATGATGACGATTTTTTAGATAGTATCGGCGCACAAGCCTTTGCCAAGTTTTCTGGAGCTATTATGGCACGGGAAGGAATGGTACTTCAGATTCCTGTTTCCGCCCCTTTATCAGAATCTTTTTCTGTTAGTAAATTTTCTGGATAAAAGTTACTGTCGGAGTGATAGTAGATTTTAGATTAGATTTGAAGAAGGCAGGAGGCAGGAGGCAGAAGATAATTGCTCAAAACATTGAAAACGCATCTGAATTTGAGTCTCTTGATGACTGGGTGACTTAAACTCTTGTCTTTCATCGGCACTGCCTCCTGCCTTTTCTCAATCAACCTCAAATTCTAGAATCTAAGTGCTAAATTTGTCTCAAAATGGGTGTTCCGTGTGGGTTGCTTCTTCAACTAAAACTGAAGGGCTGCTAACTCCAACTGCTGTTGCTCTTGGCAAATTTGATGGCGTGCATCTTGGCCATCGCAGAGTCATTCAACCGGTTTTGCAGCCATTATTAAGAGATGGTGAAAAAGGGAGACGAGGGAACGGGGAGAATTTGTCAGAAGATGCACCCCCAGAACTCACTACATCACCACGCCCACAAGAACAGATATACTCAACGGTTGTTACCTTTAATCCCCACCCCCAAGAGTTTTTTACTGGACAACCCCGGACATGGTTGACACCTTTAGATGAAAAAGTGCAACAATTGCGATCGCTTGGGGTACAACAATTAGTATTACTGCCCTTCGACAGAGAATTAGCTGCTTTGTCCCCCGAAGAATTTGTCCAGAAAATTCTGGTGCAGCAACTACGTTGTCAGCAAATTAGTGTTGGACAGGACTTTTGTTTTGGTAAAGAACGCCGTGGTAGTGCCAAAGATTTACAAGCGATCGCCGCCAAGTATCATATTCCTGTCACCATAGTTACTTTACAAACTTCCGAAGCACCTTTGTTAGATGCAAGTGCAAGTCACTGTACTGAACTTGACCAAATCCACAATGCTCCTATTAGCACTTCACTCATCCGCCAATATTTAGAGATAGGGGATCTCAAAAACGCTAACCGATGTTTGGGACGACTTTATACCCTGACTGGCACAGTTGTAGAAGGTGAACAACTAGGTAGAACTATTGGCTTTCCTACGGCTAACTTAGAACTGCCCAAAGATAAGTTTGTCCCCCGCAAAGGCGTTTATGCTGTCCGCGTCAAGATTCTCAGTCAGACATCCGCAGACACTACATCTGGTGAGCTATTGGGAGTGATGAATATTGGTAATCGCCCCACAGTTAACGGTACTTATTCCTCTGTGGAAGTACATTTGCTCAATTGGTCAGGTGATTTGTATGACCAGCAACTGGCTGTGGAGTTGGTAGAATTTCTGCGCCCAGAACAAAAGTTTCCCTCTCTAGAAGCCCTCAAAACCCAAATTCAACAAGACTGCTCCATTGCCAGAGAAGTTTTATAGCAGGGGACAGGTTACAGGTTACAGACTTGAAAGCCTTTTAGTGTAACAGTTTGATGATTGCTTGATGTCATCATCTACGTGGCAACTGCTATATTTTGAATTTTCTAGCTTGCTTCTCTGTACCCGTAGGGAAGGAGTATTTTGAATTTTGAATTTTTAATTGCTTAAGTGGGAACACTGTAAATGAAGGAGCAGGGAATAGAGCATAGGTTATTCTCTGCTCCAGTTTCTTATATCCCAATCCCTAAAGTGTGGTGCATGAGAGAAAAAATTGACGCTCTAACCCAAAATCTAAATCGTACTATCGTCGGCAAAAATGAAGCCATACGCTTAGTTTTAGTAGCGTTGTTAGGTGGTGGTCACGCTCTCCTAGAAGACGTGCCAGGAGTCGGTAAAACTCTCCTCGCTAAATCCTTGGCTCGTTCCCTAGATGGTAAATTTCAACGCCTACAATGTACACCCGATTTACTGCCTACAGATATCACAGGCACTAACATCTGGAACCCTAAAAGCGGTGAATTTAGTTTTCTCCCCGGTCCCGTCTTTGCTAACGTTTTGCTAGCCGATGAAATCAACCGCGCCACACCCCGCACACAATCGGCTTTGCTAGAAGTTATGGAAGAACATCAGGTAACAGTCGATGGAGTCTCCCGTGCTGTACCGCAACCGTTTTTTGTGATTGCTACCCAAAACCCCATCGAGTACCAAGGGACTTTCCCCCTACCAGAAGCCCAAATGGATAGATTTATGCTGTCTTTGAGTTTGGGTTATCCCTCAGCTGATGAAGAATTGCAAATGCTGCAAAATCTCCAACATGGTATCAAGGTAGATGATTTACAGCCTTGCATGACCTTGGAAGACATAACACAATTACGCCAACTCTGCTCACAAATCAAAGTCGAAACTTCCTTACAGCAATACATTTTGGAGTTAGTGCGGACAACACGCCAAGATGAAGAAATTACCCTTGGTGTCAGTCCACGGGGTACGGTAGCTTTACAAAAAGCCACCCAAGCTTTAGCTTTTCTCCTAGGGCGTGATTATGCTATTCCCGATGATGTCAAGTTTTTAGCTCCTCATGTGCTTTGCCATCGTCTAATTCCCAGAGGAGGACGTAGTTCCAGAAGTGTAGTTGAGCGATTATTGCGAGTTGTGCCGATTCCTTAAACGTCAGTTTCCTTATCCTGCTTGGATTTACGCGTGTTAGGATCACCTACAAAATAGGGTAGATCACAAATGAAAGCGATCGAAGTTACTGGCAAAATTGACGCTCAAGGCAATTTAATTTTAGATGAGCCGATTCAGGGGACAAATTACCCTCATCAGGTGCGGGTGATTGTGTTAGTTCCAGAGCCAACAGAATCAGAAGAGTTTGACCCTGATGATACACCCATTGAGGAAATTAAAGCCAGCTTAAGGAGAGCCTTACAGCAAGCAAAAATGGGTCAAACTAGACCAATTAGTGAGCTATGGAACAGGATTGATGCAGAGTAATGACGCGGTTTCAGTTCGGTTCTCAGATGAGTTTGAGGCAGAACTTTACAAACTCTCAAAGAGATTTCGCAATATTCGCTCTGACGTTCAACCAATTATCGAGCAGTTACAACAAGGAAACGTTCTCGGAGATAGAATTGGCGGTATTGGGGAGGACTATTTTGTTTATAAGCTGAGAGTTCGCAACAGCAATATCCAGAAAGGTAAAAGTGCTGGATACCGGCTTATTTATCAACTGGAGTCACCAACAAGTATTTTGCTCCTGACAATTTATTCCAAGTCTGACCGAGAAGATATTGGAGCCAATGAAATTCGAGATATTATGGCTGATTTTTATGATGATCTTTGATGTGTGAGATGCGATGTCTAACGACAAGCCGCAAGCGTTTACGCTCTTGATACTACCAGATCCGCAACATTACCAATGCTGTTTAAGTCTTATGATGAGCTACAAGGGAAAAATCTCAGTATTGGGGAATGTGAGGAATGTCAAATCTGGTTAAACGCAAATCCCGTACCCGTAAACTCAACCGCCGCCCTTTAGGGTTAATTTTCATCATTCTGGCTTGGAGTTTGGCTATGGGCTGGTTATTAGCTTTAGCAACTAGCGTCCAAAGTGCTACACCTCCAGCAGAAATTGGCACAGTTGATGTAGTACCCGCACAGCACAAACTCGGACAAGAATTATACATAGAAAATTGTTCTGGTTGTCACATTGCTCTACCACCTGCGGTATTACCCAGCCAAACCTGGAAAAATCTCATAGAAGACTCACAGCACTACGGCGCAACAATTCAGCCGTTGGTTGATCCAGCACGTATCCTTGTTTGGCGGTATCTTTCCACGTTCTCCCGTAGCAAATTACAAGACGAAGCCACACCCTATCGAGTTAATAATTCTCGTTATTTTACCGCTTTACATCCCCAAGTCGATTTACTACGCCCGGTGCAAATAAGTAGTTGTGTTAGTTGTCATCCCAGTGCTAAGGAGTACAATTTCCGGCGGCTTGTTTCAGAGTAGGGATTGGGGATTGGGGACTTGGAAGACAAAGGATATTGTTATACTTACCAATGCCCCACTCAGCACTCTCTTATCGGATATTGCTACTTGAGTATGGTCGGCGTTCTCTGCCTCATCTGGGGGTGAAATGATACTATTAAAAAAGTTTCATATTTAAACTGCGAAATCAAAGCGATCGCTTAATAAATTTAGATTGGCTCCAGTTTTTGCCGTTTTTGAGTTAATTTTCCTCTCATACCCATCTCCAACCAAGATGGCTGGGTTGGGTTAAATTCATATAATCAATAGCCAAACCCCTCTAATTCCCATCCCTTAATTTAGTTCCATAAATCTGCCATGCTAAAACTCTTGTTGGGCGACCCCAACGCTCGTAAGCTGAAAAAATACCAACCCTACATTACAGAAGTTAATCTTCTAGAGGAAGAGATTAAGGCTCTTTCTGATGATGATTTGAAAGGCAAAACAGCAGAGTTTAAACAGAGGCTGGCCAAAGGCGAAACCCTGGATGATATCCTGCCGGAAGCCTTTGCTGTGGTCAGAGAGGCAGGAAGACGAGTCTTGGGGTTGCGGCATTTTGATGTCCAGCTATTAGGCGGTGTGATTCTACATACTGGACAAATCGCCGAAATGAAAACTGGTGAAGGTAAAACCTTAGTGGCTACCTTACCGAGTTATTTAAATGCCCTCACTGGTAAAGGTGTACACGTAGTCACGGTAAACGATTACCTGGCTCGTCGGGACGCGGAATGGATGGGACAGGTGCATCGTTTCATGGGCTTGAGTGTGGGGTTAATTCAGGCGAGTATGACTCCCAGTGAACGCAAGAAAAATTATGATTGCGATATCACTTACGTTACCAACAGCGAAGTCGGCTTTGACTATCTGCGGGATAACATGGCTACATCAATGGCTGATGTAGTACAGCGTCCGTTTAACTATTGTGTAATTGACGAAGTAGACTCAATTTTAATTGACGAGGCGCGGACACCATTAATTATTTCTGGGCAGGTTGAAAGACCAACAGAAAAGTATCTCCAAGCTGCGGAAATTGCCCTGACTCTGCGACAAGATGAGCATTATGAGGTAGACGAAAAAGCTCGTAACGTGCTGTTAACCGATGAAGGGTTCGCGGAAGCAGAAGAACTTTTAGGGGTGACAGATTTATTTAACCCGGAAGATCCTTGGGCGCATTTTGTTTTTAATGCGATTAAGGCTAAAGAACTTTTCCTCAAAGATGTGAACTACATCGTTCGGAATGGGGAAGTGGTGATTGTAGATGAATTTACCGGACGGGTGTTACCCGGACGGCGTTGGAGTGATGGCTTGCACCAAGCTATTGAAGCTAAAGAACGGGTAGAAATTCAGCCAGAAACCCAAACTCTAGCCACAATTACTTATCAAAACCTGTTCTTGCTGTATCCTAAACTGGGCGGCATGACAGGAACGGCAAAGACAGAAGAAGCCGAGTTTGAAAAAATTTACAAATTAGAAGTTGCAGTCATTCCTACTAACCGCATCAGAAAACGGGAAGACTTGTCTGACTTGGTATTTAAAAAAGAGACAGGTAAATGGCAGGCGATCGCACGGGAATGTGCCGAAATGCACGAACTGGGTAGACCTGTTCTCGTGGGAACTACCAGTGTAGAAAAGTCGGAATATCTCAGTCAATTACTCAAAGCCCAAGGCATCCCCCATGAATTGCTGAACGCGCGACCAGAAAACGTGGAGCGGGAAGCGGAAATTGTCGCCCAGGCAGGGCGCAGGGGTGCTGTTACCATTGCTACTAATATGGCGGGACGTGGTACGGATATTATTCTCGGTGGTAACTCCGAGTATATGGCGCGGCTGAAATTGCGGGAATACTTTATGCCTCGCATCGTCAGACCAGATGATGAAGACGTGTTTGGCGTACAAAGGGCGGCGGGATTACCCACAGGACACGGTGGCGGTCAAGGCTTTGTTCCTGGTAAAAAAGTCAAAACTTGGAAGGCTTCCCCGGAAATTTTCCCCACCCAACTGTCTAAAGAAGCAGAACAGTTATTAAAAGAAGCTGTAGATTTTGCGGTACGGGAGTATGGTGAACGGAGTTTACCAGAATTGGAAGCAGAGGATAAGGTAGCTGTAGCCGCCGAAAAAGCTCCCACAGAAGACCCCGTAATTCAGAAATTGCGGGATGCTTACAAACGGGTGAAGCAGGAATACGAAGATTTTACGGAACGGGAGCATAATGAAGTTGTAGAACGGGGTGGTCTGCACGTCATTGGTACAGAACGCCACGAGTCACGGCGGATTGATAACCAGTTGCGGGGACGCGCCGGCAGACAAGGCGACCCTGGCTCCACAAGATTCTTCCTCAGTTTAGAGGATAACTTACTGCGGATTTTTGGAGGCGATCGCGTTGCGGGTTTAATGGAAGCCTTCAACGTGGAAGATGATATGCCCATTGAGTCGGGAATGCTGACCCGCAGTTTGGAAGGCGCACAAAAGAAAGTTGAAACCTACTACTACGACATCCGGAAACAGGTGTTTGAGTACGACGAGGTAATGAATAACCAACGTCGCGCCATCTACGCCGAACGCCGCCGGGTGTTGGAAGGCCAAGACTTGAAGGAACAGGTGATTAAGTACGCCGAAAAAACGATGGATGACATCGTTGACTACTACATCAACGCTGATTTGCCCTCAGAAGAGTGGGAATTAGAAAAGCTAGTAGAGAAAGTCAAGGAGTTTGTCTATTTGCTGTCTGATATGCAGGCGAGTCAATTAGAGGATATGGGAGTCGGCGAAATTAAAGCCTTCTTGCATGAACAGGTAAGAATTGCCTACGACCTCAAGGAAGCGCAAATTGACCAAATTCAACCCGGATTGATGCGTCAAGCTGAACGGTTCTTTATTTTGCAGCGCATTGATACTCTGTGGCGGGAACACCTGCAACAAATGGATGCTTTGCGTGAGTCGGTGGGCTTGCGTGGTTATGGACAGAAAGACCCGCTTATTGAGTATAAGAGTGAGGGTTACGAGTTGTTCTTGGATATGATGGTCAATATCCGTCGGGATGTGGTTTACTCGTTGTTCATGTTCCAGCCCCAGCCTCAGCCGACAGTGCAAACTTCTTCTGAGATGGTTTAAGAGAATAATTTCACGCAGAGGAGGACACTTGCGTGGGCGGGTCTCCCGACTTGTTCGCTGACAGCGTTCCCGCAGGGTGCAAAGTGTCCGTCACGCAGAGGCGCAGAGAGTTTTAGGAGGTTCTCGCGATAAATATATTAGCGATCAATAGCTTTGCCAAAATAAGAGCCTACAAAAATTTTGGCAAAGCTATTGATTCAGGCGATATATTTGCTCTGAAGACTGCGATCGCTGGATCATCTGCATATCACTTTTCTATCTAATAGCTCAAACGTCCGTAACAGGCTGTAGGTATCTGATTTAGCCAAGCCCACATTTGATCACCGTAACAAAAATGCCACCACTCTCTAGGGTTACGTTGGAATCCAGCTTTTAACATGACATCATACAACAACTGACGATGGGCATGATACTGCTGTGCTTCTGGGTACTCACTATTGGTATAGTAATTGGGATGCGATCGCTCTGACAAATCATCTATCGGTGAACCCATATTCACAACTTGTCCACCATCATCTACGAGTGTGATATCCACTGCTGCACCTGTACTGTGGGGAGGTGGTGTGTTTTTATCCATACTGGGTACAGCCCAAATTTCAAAAACATCTGCCCAAATCTCTTGGCTTTGCTGTGGTGTTAACTTAGCCTCACTCAGCCCCCGTTCCCTGACTGCTGTAGCAAAACTGTAATCTACCATAAACTGTTGGACAGCTACCGGACGATAAGCATCAAAAATTTGAATGCGCCAATGAGGACGCAACAATTGCAGATAATTCTGAGCTTGAATTAACTTCTCAACTACGCTCTGACGGAGATAATAAGGCGAATATTCTCCATAGGGCGCACCTAGTTTTTCATAAGGATGGGGAGATTCCACCGCAAACACGTCTAAAGGAATCGCCACTAGCAGTTCACCACACTCCAAAATTGGTATCTGATGATACGGTCTTGTCTGATAAGTAGTCATTAGTTAATAGGCAATAGGCACTCTTGCAATAGGCAATAGTTATTCTCCCTCATCCTCCCCATCTTCCCCATCCTCCCCTGCTCCCCTGCTCCTCTGCTCCTCTGCTTCCCCTGCTCCCCCTCATTACTGTCCTTGGGGTTGACGAGTGGGGAAGTTAGATTGGGGAAATTGATTAGGTTGCTGCCAGATGGAATTACCATAGTTATTAGGAACTACTGGGGTTGTTGTCACAACGCCTGCACGGGGATTACGGATAGTATAGGGGCCAATAATCGGCGATGTTCGTGTAATCACTGGTGATGTCACTTGCACTTGATTAGGCAAGTTTTGACCATTATTAAAGTTAGGATAAAAAGTTGGCGGTAGATTAGGTGTATTTTGTGGAATGTAACCTGTTCTGGAATTTATTCCCGTACTAGGTGCAAAAGTCTGGCTATTATTCAAGCTATTGTAAAAAGTTGGGGGTAAATTCGGTGTGTTTTGTGGAATGTAACCTGTTCTGGTATTTATCCCCACGCTAGGTGCAGAAGTCTGACCATTATTCAGGCTATTGTAAGAACTTGATGGTAGATTGGGCGTGTTTTGTGGTGTATAGATTGTTGGGGAATTTATCCCTGTGCTGGGTGAAAAAGTTTGGTTGGGTGCAACATTGACTGGTGCAGACTGTATTACTCCTACTTCAGTAGAATTTCTGAGAGAGTTAGTTGCATTTGAAGTGGCATTATTCAGGCTGGCGTTTGGTTGATTAAAGCCTGTAGCTAAGGGTTTAATTGAGTTACTATTTTGATTGCTGTTACTCAGATTAACTAATTCTGTACCCTGTCCAGAGGAAGTAGCTGTAATATTTGTTGGTTCAGACAAAGGATTCAATGACTTTATCCCCAATAACTGATTGTTATCAGTCGCGCCAAACCGCAATAAATTCTCTGCTTGTGATACAAAGATGTTTCTGTTTTGAGGTGTAGTTACAGGATTAATGTTATCGGAGACAGAGTTTGATTTCTTACTACCAGATTGTTGTTTGCTAGCGACATTTGCTAAGGGGTTTGTGCGGTTATTGTCTTGAGAGTTACTTGTGGTTACTGGCAAGTTGATTAACTCAGAATTAGCAAACAACAGAGGTAAATTATCAATATCGGCGGCGATCGCTCGATCTTCTACCGACAACGAAGAGTCAAGAGAATCTGAGGAAGTTGCTATGTTGGGCTGTTGATTGAATATATCTGGATTTGACCAATATTCTTGTATAACTAGACCCAATACGGATAAAAAAATTGCTGTTCCCCAAAAGCTAGGTCTTCCTAAATTCAATAATCTGGCTTTGAGATAACGTAAGTAGGCGGGGGGATAACGACGATTTGACATGACTAATTTTAATTTATAGATAATTTACTCAATACAGAAAGTTACGTAAGTTTACGGAAAATTCTCGGAGATATTTATCAAAGAAAGGCAGAGGGCAGAGGGCAGAAGGCAGAAGGGATTTATCCCTTCCCTGATTGCCCGAACCATCTGCGCGACGGTCGGGAGCAAGGGTTTAAGACCCCCACCAAATTGAAAATTTGGTGGCTTATTTTCAGGAGGGGTTTGAATCCCCTTTTGAAAATAACCTTCTGCCCTCTGCCTCCTGCCTTCTGCCTTCTTCAATCTATTCTGCAAGCGCCAATGATGATCTCATCGTAGCTTTTTTAGAGTCTGTCTGTATTAATTAATCCAAATCCCCATTTAGGGTCAAACGTTCCTGGGAGTTTGCCGGGGATGGAACTATTTTCGCGAAGCAGTGCTTTGACTGTAGTTGGGTCTAAGTTGGGGTCACGTTGTAATAACAATGCGATTAAACCAGTAACAAATGGTGCTGCCATACTTGTACCAGACATTACCACAAATTGAGAATTAATCATCATGGAGCGATCGCAATTGTAATTACTAGACAGAGTAGAAACAATCATCGCGCCGGGTGCGGCGATATCTGGCTTTTGAGCATGATTTCTCAGAGGACCTTCACTACTAAAATCAGAAATAGTGTTTAATTCTAAACCCATTTCGCGGATGTGGCGATCGATATCTTCGTACTTGACTTTAGTAGTGTAAGCTGCCACTGTCACCGCACTGCTAGCACAACCAGGAGAGCCAATTTTCACGGCATCCTTGACGCTTTTACCTGTGAAAAACACAGATGATGTATCGTCTAGCGTCCAGACATCTAGTATTGTGTCAGATGCGGCAGTGTTGCGGACTCGTAATTGCCAGACCCCACCTTGTACTAAGGATCTACCTCTGCCACGAATCTGCACGAAAAAATTATAGTCACCATTGGCTAGGTCAGGTCCTGGTGTGACAATTTCCACTTGAGAGTCTGGCAAATCATAACTTTGGGCAGGATTACCCTGAGTCATGATTTTTTGGTAAGGAGTAACGAACCCGTTGGGACTGCGTACAGAGACTTCTAATTGACCGCTATTGGCATACCAAGCATTTAACCAGACCATGCCAATTTGATTGAGAGGCACATGAAAGCGCATACCCCGACTGCGTCCACCGGGGATATTAGCTTGACCATGAATATTATCGTTCCCTTCATTACCTGCCGCACAGCAAACAATTCGTCCTGCGCCAGATTCCGCATCGATAATTTGGGATAGGGAATCACTCCCATCATGAGCATCGGCGTGTCCACCCACGCTGAGATTAACTACGGCTGGTCGTCCCAACTCACCAGCTACCCGGAAAATGTAGCGGATAGCATCAGCAATGTGAGTATCCTGCAAATCAGACTTAATAATTACTAATTTTGCTTCTGGTGCCACACCACCATAGACAGCATCAGCACCCGCAGCAATTCCGGCGACATGAGTACCATGACCTTCTGTATCTTGAGAAATACAAAGCTGTTCTCCTGCAAATTCTGCCCCATAGCGCCCCTCATGCACACCTGGCCCTGGTATTGTTTGATCCCAAACCCGTAAAATCCGCCCAGTGAAGGCAGGATGTTTAACATCAATCCCTGTATCAATAATGCCGATGATTACACCTTTACCAGTCAGTCCAGTTTTCTCTTGAAAATTTGATAGTTGTACTGCTTGGGGTGCAGAATTCATTCGCAGTTTGAGTTTGCGTGATGGCTTAATGCGTTGAATAGCTGCTTCTTCAGATAAAACTTCCAAATTTTCTATAGGTAAAAAAGCCGTCCGTATATTACCAAAATTCTGATTTATTTCAATACCATATTGTGAAAGATGGCTGAAATCCGCATCATGCTCACAATAAATAAAAACCATACTTTTAGTAGGTTTAATCACACTTTTAGGAGCAATTATCCCCAGCGATCGCCTATGTGTAATTAACGCTGCCTCTCCCTCACTGACAAAATCCTGAAACGCCAACAACAGCCCAGGAGAAAGTTTATCGTATCTCATATTAACCTCAATTCCAATTCACTTTACCCAGCAAACCTGCTTGATTTCCTACTCAGCTTAGGTAATTATTTTGGTTTGATTTCGAGGTGAAATTATATTTAATCACAGCTTTTACAATCAACATTAAAGTGAATAAAAGACTGGAAAATAATCATAATTATTTACATATAGTAATTCGCTTTTATTTCTGAATCACTCGTAGAGATAGGTGATAGGGAACAGGTGACAGGTAACAGGGAAGAAAGAATAAATGTGTACTGAGATTTGTATGCGCCAGCGCAGGCTACGCCAACAAAAATCAAATAGGAATCCTATATTAAATACTTAAATATTCTTTAAAACTCTCTTAACTCTCTTCTCTGCACGCCAGTTGCTACAAGTCGGCGGAGCCGCCCACCGCACTGGTTTGCCTCTGCGTGAAAATTTCTTACAATATGTGCCTTCAAAACGTCAATCCCAACAAAAACCTCTAAACTAACAACTTAAGACTGATAACCAAATGCCAACTCTCTATCACCAGTGAGAATCGCAAATAGGCAAGTATTTGCAAAAATCACTCCTGAAGAAACACAAGGGGAATTCATGCAAATTCAAACACCAGACTGGGTTAAGCACGCTGTTTTCTACCAGATTTTTCCAGACCGTTTCGCCAGAAGTAAACAGCCCCGCAAACGCCTACTGCGTGAAGCCCGTTGGGAAGATTGGGAAGCAATGCCCACACTCCAAGGTTACAAAGGCGGTGATTTATGGGGCATTATGGAGCAATTAGACTACATCAAAGACTTAGGCATTAATGCTATTTATTTCACACCCATATTTCAATCTGCTAGTAATCACCGCTATCACACCCATGATTATTATCAAGTAGACCCCATGTTAGGGGGTAATCCAGCTTTTAAAGAATTACTAGACGCAGCCCACGAAAGAAATATTAAAGTTGTTCTCGATGGAGTATTTAATCATGCCAGTCGGGGATTTTTCTTTTTTCACGACATTTTAGAAAATGGCCCCCATTCCCCTTGGGTGAATTGGTTCAAAATTGAAGGCTGGCCCCTTGCACCCTACACTGGTGAATTACCCGCTAACTATGTAGGTTGGGCTGGTAATCGTGCTTTACCCGTATTTAATCATGACAATCCAGAAGTACGGGAATACATCATGGAAATTGCCGAGTATTGGATGAAATTCGGTATTGACGGCTGGCGCTTAGATGTACCCTTTGAAATTAAGACACCTGGTTTTTGGCAAGAGTTTCGAGAACGAGTCAAAGCCATCAATCCTGATGCTTACATTGTGGGGGAAGTCTGGGGAGATTCCCGTGAGTGGCTAGATGGTACACAATTTGATGGCGTGATGAATTATTTATTTGCGGGGCCGACAATTGCCTTTACAGCAGGCGATCGCGTAGTCTTAGAACAAGTCCAAAGTCGTGATTATCAACCATACCCGCCCCTATTCGCAGCTGAGTACGGCCAGAAAATTGAGGAATTATTGCAACTATACCCTTGGGAAATTCAACTTACCCAGCTTAACTTACTGGCAAGTCATGATACAGCGCGGTTAATTACCATTGCTGGGGGTGATCAAGCCAGTGTAGAATTAGCAACTCTATTAATGCTAACCTTTCCTGGTGCGCCTAGTATTTACTATGGAGATGAAGTTGGTTTACCCGGTGCAATAGATCCCGATTCTCGGCGTGGTTTTCCTTTAGAAGCTAACTGGAATAGAGAAATTTACCAGACTCATCGCCAGTTAATTGCTTTGCGCCATACTTACCCAGCATTACGGATAGGCGACTACAAAATTCTTTGGGCGCGGGGAGAATTGTACATTTTTGCCCGCACTTTCGGAAATGAGGAATTAATTATTGCCGTTAATGCGGGTACAGCATCAGCGCAGGTTAACTTAGATGTCGCTAGTTTAAAGACTCAACCCAACCAGATGTTATACGGCAATGCAGAATTTAAATGGCAAGGTGAAGGAGAAACACAGCAGCTGGCGTTAACACTTCCCCCACGTAGCGGTTGTATTTTTGGTTAATGCGGCGATCGCTGTTAACGTTCGCGCTCACCGGACACAAACTATAATTAGGGTTTTCCGGTGTCGCGACGTGTTATTTATGACGCTCCATCTATGGAAGATAAATGAATTATGGACATCAATTACAACAAACGCCATCTCCTAATGCCCATGTCGCATGACCACAGATATCATACTCACACTAGCACTGCTTTTATTAACTAATTTATAACGGTAGGTATAATACAGATCCTTTCCACTCTGCTTGCTCAGTGTAATCTACGAGTAGTAACAACTCATCAATCGCCTGTCGAGTAGGCATTCTATCATTAACAACAAATAACCCTGCCATCAGTTCTCCCCTCACCAAACGTTCATAAGCAAATTCGGGCATAGTTGCACGATCATGGGTGAGAAGGATACGCTCATTGCTGGCCGCCCAAGCTAAAATTGCTGGATCGTCTACTTGTCTCAAACCTACATCCTGAACCCGAAGCAAATCAAGATGAGGTTGACGCAAAAACAGCCCCCTAACTATGTCGCCATTAAAGTTTTCATCGCTTAACAAGCTCAACATAATTGTGGCTATGGATTCTGTTGAGACAATAAACGAGAACGAATGAGGCTCAAATCAGGTTGAGTGCTTGACAAACGTTGTTGTACAGATTCAGCCAACTGCTCTCTCTGTGTTAAATACTCTTCTACAGCATCGTGATGTCGGAGATAGTAACCGATTGTATTGTATACATCTGATAAGGATAAGGTTGAGTACCGATGAACAATAGACTCAGGGGATGCACCATCTTGAAACGCTCGAATCACAGTTTCTAGCAGAACTCTGGAATTACCAACTCGAATTGCTCCTGTTTCATCTTCGCGAAGAGGTGGTGTCTCACACTGTAAAACGAGGCTCATGATTAATTTTCCTGGCTCAAGTACAATTAATTTTTCTCTATTATGTTCAATATTAGGTGATGGAACTACACCCAACTCCTGCATCATGGCAAAGATATCACCTTGCCCCCAATGCTCCACAATTTTACCTATCTCGATATAGGGAAAGTAAGCGATCGCGCTCTCAATTTACGCCGTCAAATTGAGGTAGCAGTTTGAGATCATGGTGTGTGCGCTCTGCGATAATGCACCCTGATATTGACAGCTTGAAAGAGGAAGTGATTTGTAGAGACGTTGCAATGCAACGTCTCTACCTGAAAATTATTTCTCCCTCTTTCCCTGATCTTGACAAGAGAATCGCCAATCTGCAATTAAATTGCTAAAGCAAAACGAAAAACATTTGATATTTATTTATCTGCGAACGTACCGACTAGCTAGTTGGATAGCGTCAGCAATATCGACATCACCATCTCTGTCTGCATCCAGGAAGTTATTCAAGATGGGATTGCCAGCAGTTTGAGAATTCTGCTTATTAGCCCCAGATTGCAAGAAATTCAGCACTAAAGGCACAACAACAGGTAGCAACTGTTGAATAGTGCTAGCATCTAACCCGGTGCGCTGGGCTGTTACCCCTGCAACTTGTTGTTGTGTATCAGGAGAAAATATTGAGTTGACGGCTTGGGGATCGAAAGAAGTACCAGCATATTGATTCACCACAGCCTGTGCTGATTCATTGCCTTCTGTGGCTCGCTTTTGTTGTAAAGCAGCACGTACATAGTTACCTACAACCCCTACGACAGATTGTATAGTTGCTGGATCTGTACCTGTGGTATTACTCAAATCCTGCACAGTCTTGATGATAGTTTCTATTTGACCCATATTACCTTGTAGATTCGGGTTATTGACAGCACCGAGAATTTGATCAAACAGTCCCATATTGTTGAGTTCTCCTTATGTTGTATGTGAAGGCAGGAAGAGCCAGGGGACAGGAAAGATCAGGGAAAATTTTTCCCCAGTACCCAGTCCCTAGTACCCAATCCCCAGTCCCTATTGTGCAAAAATCACATCTGTAAAACCAGGAACTTAAGGATGAAAAACTGGCAGAGCGATCGCAAACTGAAACTATTAAGATTAGAAGCATCTGGGTATTTAATATTTACCAATGCCACCCATGCCTCTGTCGCGCCTAGTCACCTTAATCATTGGATTAATCGTCATTCTGGGACTCGCCCTGTGGCTGATTGATTCCCTGTCTCGCCTTTATTGGCAACTATCTTATTCCCCACTGCTGGGTAATTTGCTGCTGTTGCTGCTGATTGTTCTCATTGGGGCTTTAGTAGCTGCTTTTGTCTATTACGTGCTGGTATTACAATCTGGTGAACAACGTTCCCGTCGCAATCACAGACGCGTAACACCAGCACAGATTCCGGCTGCTAAATCTGATGCGGCTTCTTCCACCCTGCAAGCAGTGCGGCAACAAGTAGCGCAAATTCAAGATGAAGTTACACGTCAGGCTTTACTCAGTCGTACTAAGGAGATTGAAGCCAACTTAGCCAAGGGTGAAATTCAAGTTGTGGTGTTTGGTACAGGCAGTGCGGGCAAAACTTCCTTAGTCAATGCCATTATGGGGCGCATGGTGGGGAGAGTAGACGCACCGATGGGGACAACTACAGCAGGTGAAACCTACTGTTTGCGATTGAAAGGATTAGAACGCAAAATTTTAATTACCGATACACCAGGGATTTTAGAGGCTGGGGTGGCAGGAACAGAACGGGAACAATTAGCTAGGGCATTGGCAACAGAGGCAGATTTACTATTGTTCGTGGTGGATAATGATTTACGACGCTCAGAATATGAGCCTTTAAAGGGTTTAGCGGAAATTGGTAAGCGATCGCTGCTAGTTCTCAACAAAACTGACTTATATACAGATACAGATAAAGAGGCGATTTTGGCAAGGTTACGCCAACGGGTGCGGGGATTTATTGCCACAAATGATGTCGTAGCGATCGCTGCCAATCCCCAATCTGCACAATTAGAAACAGGGGAAACCTTCCAACCAGAACCAGAAATTGTCCCCTTACTGCGGCGAATGGCGGCAATTTTACGGGCTGAGGGTGAGGATTTAGTGGCAGATAATATTCTCTTGCAATCTCTGCGTCTGGGAGAAGAAGCCCGTAAACTCATCGATGCTCAACGCCGCCGCCAAGCTGATAAAATCGTTGAGCGATTTCAGTGGATTGGCGCGGGTGTGGTATCAGTTACGCCTTTACCCGTAGTAGACTTACTAGCAACAGCCGCCGTCAATGCCCAAATGGTGGTAGAAATTGGCAGAGTCTATGGTTGTGAATTGAACATGGAACGGGGACGAGAGTTAGCCCTGTCTTTAGCTAAGACGATCGCCAGTTTAGGTATTGTCAAAGGTGCAATTCAATTACTGTCTACGGCTTTGCAATTAAATGTAGCAACGTTTGTGATTGGTAGGGCAATTCAAGGGGTGACAGCCGCATATTTAACCCGGATTGCGGGTAAAAGTTTTATTGAATATTTCCGCCATGATCAAGATTGGGGCGATGGTGGGATGACAGAAGTTGTACAGCGACAGTTCCAAATTAATCGCCGGGATGAATTTATTCAAGCATTTGTCCAGGAAGCGATCGCTAAAGTAGTGAAACCACTTACACAGAGGGCTGAAATCGTTGAAGAAGATAGGGAGTCGGGGGTTTAGGCGGGGTAGGAAATTTTCCTGACAGCGTTGTGTGATTGGTGATACTAATATCTAGCTTGATTTTCGTAGTTGACTAACCAAGTGAGTCAGTTCTGGTAAGATTAATTTTTCCATGCCCAACCGCACAGCATTGCTAGAACCAGGCAGAGAAAAGATAAGTTTATTTTGATAAACACCAGCCACAGCACGAGAGGCGATCGCACGAGAACCGATTTCTTGATAACTTAAAAATCTAAACAACTCACCAAATCCCGGCAAGGTTTTTTCCAGCAATTTTTCAATGGCATCATAGGTAGTATCTCTGGGCGCAATCCCTGTACCACCATTAAAAATCACAGCATCTATATTGACTTTTTGACTAAGTGATGCTAATCGCTGTTGAATTTGGTTTGGTTCATCCTTAATAATCGCGTATGCTCCCACAACATGATGAGCATTAGCTAGTAACGCCTGGATAATTTGACCACTTTTATCTGTTTCTGGGGTACGTGTATCGCTGACGGTAACAACCGCACAAGTTACCATCATTCCCGGTGCATCTGGATGGGGTTGTGATGTCATGTAGAAGGGAACAGGAAACGGGGAACAGGGGACAGTCAACAGTCAACAGTCAAAAGAATTGTAATCTGGGCTGATGAATTGACTATTGACTAATGACTAATGACTAATGACTACTTATGCTTTACTAAATCCCAAATCATTTTCTTCAGCATACCGTTCCATAAAACGCATAAAGCGATCCCACTCTTCGCTGGATTTCATTAAATAAACAGCTTCTAAAGCTTCCGGCTTACCGTTGACGAATCTACCCTTCACTTCGCGGGTGATTAATTCTCCTTCCTCGTCAATCAAATACATCCCGGTAATTTCTTCAGTGCTGCCTTGGCTTAAAATTTTAGGATTTGTAAAAATAAACGTTGCTGTACCACTGTCACCAGTGCGCGATCGCGTTAAACGTACCTCTGGAATTACTTCTTCGTCAAGTCCCCTGGAAAACTGAATTTTTGCCATGATAAATTTTAAGTTTTGTAATTGCTAATCTAATATTCTCTCATCATTTGGTGGGGATTGGGGATTGGGGATTGGGAAGAAGTAGGGAGAGATGATTTCATCTTTCTTTTAACTTAGTAGGGTGCGTCAGTGTCAGAGAACCTAACTACAACAAGAAATTATTCATGCTGACGTACCCTACAGGAAGTCCCTAACTAATAACTATTTCCCAAAACCTTTACCTCGGCTGGTGGAAGGAAGACAAAGACAGTTTTCTAATTGACTGAGTAAAGTTTCGCGGTCTAAATTTTGACCAATCAGCACTATTTGATTTTTGGGTTCGCCTTTCCACTCATCATCATCTAGGGTGAAACGCTTACCGCATAGGTGGAAAATATGACGTTTGGGACTTTCATCAAACCACATGATACCCTTGGCGCGGAAGATGGTTGTGGGTAGCTGATTATCTAGAAAATATTGAAATTTCCGAATTGAGAAAGGCTGATCACTCTGGAAAGATATGGAGGTGAAACCATCATTTTCTAGGTGGTTAGAGTGATGGTGGTGATCATGTTCGTGATGGTCATGACCGCAGTTTGCATGATCATGGTCGTGATGGTCGTGTTCACAAGCTGAATGGTCGTGGTCATGGTCATGATGTTCGTGATCATGCTCATCCACTGTGTCAAAATATTTGTCCGATTCAAACAGTCCCACACTCAGAATTAAAGGTAAAGGAACTTGCGATCGCGTCGTCCTTAAAATCCTGGCTCCTTCCTTGACTTCGTTAATTTTTCTTTCCAATTCCTCTAATTTAGCTTCATCAACCAAATCTGCCTTATTCAAAATAATCACATCACCGTAGGCAATTTGACTGTAAGCGGCTTGGGAGTTGAATAAATCTAAGCTGTAATTGGCTGCATCTACTACAGTAATAATCGAATCCAACCGAGTTAAATCCCGCAATTCTGTGCCTAAAAATGTTAGGGCTACGGGTAGAGGGTCTGCTAGTCCAGTAGTTTCTACAACTAAGTAATCTAGCTTATCATCCCGTTCTAAAACTTTATATACGGCATCGACTAAATCATTATTAATAGTGCAGCAAATACAACCATTACTCAGTTCCACCATATTCTCATCAGTGGAAACAATTAACTCGTTATCGATGCCAATTTCTCCAAATTCATTGACTAAAACAGCAGTTTTTAAACCCTGTTGATTGCTGAGGATATGGTTAAGTAAGGTTGTTTTACCACTACCGAGAAATCCAGTAATAATTGTGACTGGCATTCCCTGTTTGGGAGCATCCATTGGTTGAGAATTAGGCGTAACTGCTGATTGCATAATACTGTAAGCAAAAAATTAGAAAATCTGGAAGAAGTTAAAAAGATGCTGGAGAAGTCAAAAGTCTCAAGAGTCGAATTTGAGGCTTTTTTACCGTTTTAAATGGTAGTCGTATTTCTGCCGGGATGTACTAGCATAGGGATGCTGGATAATTATTCCTGCTGCTTTCCCCTATTATCGCGTATCTCTATTTCAAAGTTACTGTGTTATGACCCTAACTATTTACAATACCCTCACACGTCGTCAAGAACCGTTTGCAACCGTAGAACCAGGCAAAGTTAAGATGTATTGCTGCGGTGTGACAGTTTATGACTATTGCCATTTGGGTCATGCACGTTCTTACATTGTTTGGGATACGATTCGCCGCTATTTGATTTGGCGCGGTTTTGAAGTCACCTATATCCAGAATTTTACGGATATTGATGATAAAATTCTTAACCGTGCTAAAGAACAAGGTTCAACAATGGAAGCGGTTTCTAACCGCTTTATTGATGCTTATTTTGAAGATATCCGTCGTTTAAATGTCATGGATGCAGATGAATATCCTCGTGTGACTGAGCATATTCCCGAAATTCATGAGCTGATTCAGATTTTAGAAAACAAAGGTCTAGCTTACGCTGTGGGCGGTGATGTTTATTACCGCGTAGAAAAATTTCCTGATTATGGCAAACTCTCAGGTAGAGAACTGGAGCAAATGCAAGCTGGTGCTAGCGGTCGGTTAGAGGCAGAGGAATCAGAGGTTAAAAAGCAACACCCCTTTGATTTTGCTTTGTGGAAGGGAGCAAAACCCGGAGAACCAGCTTGGAGTTCGCCTTGGGGTGAAGGTCGTCCGGGATGGCATATAGAATGCTCGGCGATGATTCGCTCTAGATTAGGTGAGACAATTGATATTCATGGCGGTGGTGGAGATTTGGTTTTCCCACACCATGAAAATGAAATTGCTCAGTCAGAAGCAGCCATGAATAAACCATTGGCGCGTTATTGGACTCATAACGGGATGGTGATGGTGAATGGTCAGAAGATGTCTAAATCACTGGGTAATTTCATTACCATTCGGGAATTATTAGATGGCTCAGGAAATTGGCATGGTGAGCCAGTCAACTCGATGGCAGTGAGATTGTTTGTCTTACAAGCACATTACCGCAAGCCTTTAGATTTTACAGAAGAAGCGATCGCCACTGCGGAAAATAGCTGGAAAACCCTCAAAGAAGGGTTGCTCTTTGGCTATCAATACGGCGACAAACTGGGATGGAGTGAAGAATCTACCATGCTGCCCGAACTGGCTACCCGGTTTCAAGAATTAGGCGATGATGATTTTAACTTCTCCGGTGGTTTGGCGGTTTTATTTGAATTAGCCAAAGAACTCCGCCGCGAAGGCAATATTCTTGTTCATGAAGGCACAACCAAAACCCCAGCCGATGAACTCCACCGCCAGTGGTATACATTAGTTACCTTGGCTAAAGTTTTGGGTTTAGAAGCCACCCTAGATAATGAAACCCTGACAAAAGCAGGTTTGAGCGATGCCGAAATTGAGGCTCTAATTCAGCAAAGACAGGATGCGAGAAAAGCCAAAAACTTTGCCGAAAGCGATCGCATCCGCAACGAACTGCAAGCTCAAGGTATAACTTTAATTGATAGCCCTCAAGGCACACGTTGGCATAGAAATTAGGGAATGGGGAATGGGGAATGGGGAATGGAAAATAGGTAGAATTTATTTTTGCATTAGCACTCATTACTCATTACTCATTACTCAGCACTCCCTACTCCCCACTCCCCCAAGTCATTATGTGGTCAGAACTTACAAAAGCGATCGCTAGTTTTAAAATACCTGCTGATTGGATCGGTATTCGAGTCGTTAAGGAAACTGCTGCTAATCATTATGTCCGTGATGGTTTGCCTCAATCTAACGGCAAATCCACGACAATGGGAGCAATGCTAGAAGTTTTAGTTAACGGCTGTCTGGGTTATGCTGCGACTAATTCTTTAGAACTGCCATCTTTGCAAGCGGCGGCTCAAATGGCGTATAAACAAGCACTTGCAGCTAGTGAATGGTGGATTCATCCCTTCCGGGAAACTGAACGCCCTAAAGTCATAGGTGAGTATAACTCGCCATTTTTACAACCATTGGATGCTCTGTGTCCAGGGGAAATTAATGATTTGCTGGTGCGGATTTGTCACACCCTCAAAGTAGACGAAAGAATTGTGCAAACTACAGCCAACGTCAGCACAAATCAAAAAGAGAGTTGGTTTGTTAGCAGTAATGGTTCTGAGGTATATCAAAAGTTTTTATCTTTAGGAACTCATTATGGCGCGATCGCTCAAGATGGGGCAGTAGTCCAACAACGCACCAATAACGGTTGGCAAGCACACTGTTATCAAGGCGGGATGGAACTCTTACACAGAGAGAATTTATGGCGACAGGTACAGCAAATTGGGGAACAGGCGATAGAACTGTTAACCGCCGCAGAGTGTCCCTCCACCCGCACCAATTTAGTTTTAGCCCCCGACCAAATGATGTTACAAATTCATGAAAGTGTCGGACATCCCTTAGAAATTGACCGCATTTTAGGAGATGAGCGCAACTACGCCGGCGGTAGCTTTGTCAACACCAGTGATTTTGGTAAATTAGTCTACGGTTCGCCCTTGATGAATATTACCTTTGACCCCACCGTTGATGGTGAATATGCTAGCTACGGTTTTGATGATACAGGAGCGATCGCCACACGGGAGTATGTGATCAAAGAAGGCGTATTACAACGGGGTTTGGGCAGTTTAGAAAGCCAAGCCAGAGCCGGAGTTCCTGGAGTCGCCTGTGCGCGTGCATCTTCTTGGAATCGCGCCCCAATTGATCGCATGGCTAACTTAAATTTAGAGCCAGGAAAAGCCAGTTTTGACGAGATGATTAGCAACATAGAACACGGCGTTTACATGGAATCTAACCGTTCTTGGTCAATAGATGATCGCCGTTATAAATTTCAGTTTGGGTGTGAGTATGCCAAATTGATTGAAAATGGTAAACTTACCAAAACCCTCCGTAATCCTAACTATAGAGCCACAACCCCAGAGTTTTGGCACAGCCTCATTCAAGTGGGTAATGATACCAATTGGGAAATGTACGGCACACCTTACTGTGGTAAAGGCGAACCCAACCAAGCCATTTGGGTGGGACATGGTTCACCAGTTTGTGTATTTGCTAACGTTGAAGTCTTTGGGGGAGGAAGTTAAACAATTCAAAATTGAAGATAGAAGGTAGGTTGGGTTGACGCAAGGAAACCCAACATCAACAAGATATTTTGTAATTGCGCTCTATTCTATTTTTAAGTGCATAATTCTTATTTATGAAAGCAGAAATATCTACTTTAGAAGCTAGTTTTAATCAAATATTAGAAACTCTAATTGCGAAAAAGGCAGAAAATGAAGAATTCACTGTTAAATTGAACTGTGAACGCAGTCAATTTACTCGGTTGAATCATGCCAAAGTTCGTCAAACTGGTTATGTGGCTGATGGCTGGGTGGAATTAACTTTGATGACAGATCAGCGCAGTAGTTTCCGCCAATTTCCTTTTACTGGTAATTGGGAAACAGACTGGCAAGCAGCATATCATGCTTTACAAGAACTACGGGATGAATTGCCTGTATTACCAATTGACCCATACCTAGTTTTACCATCAGGAAATCATACCAGTCGCGAGGTCAATATCGGTAACTTATTGTCAGCAGATGTATTAGTACCAAGCATCTTAGAACAAGTTAGGGATTTAGATTTTACTGGGATATATGCCGGGGGAATAGTAATTAGAGCCTATGGTGATTCCAGTGGGCAAAAACATTGGTTTGCTACTGATTCTTTTACTTTAGACTATTCTTTATTTACTGCATCGGGGCAAGCAGTCAAAGGTATATTTGCTGGTAGTAATTGGGATGTATCAGCATATATAAACAAAATCAGCGAAGGTAAAAAACAACTCAAATTACTATCAAGTACACCAAAAGAATTACCACGGGGACAATATAAAACTTACTTTGCACCCGCCGCCGTTGCTGATTTATTGGGTATGCTATCTTGGGGTGCTGTGAGTGAAGCAGATATCCAACAAGGTAACAGTGCTTTAGCGAGTTTGTCACGCCAAGAAAAACAATTATCGCCTGCATTTAGTTTAAAAGAAAATTTTCAACGGGGATTAGTACCGCGATTTAATGAATGGGGAGAAATCGCCGCACCAGAAATACCAATTATCGCCAACGGTACATTAGTTAATACTTTAATTAATTCCCGCACTGCAAAGGAATATCAAAAAACTGCCAATGGTGCGAATAGTTCCGAAACTTTACGTGCGCCAGAAATCAGTGTGGGTAGTTTAGATTATGAGCGAATTCTGCCCAGCTTAGATACAGGGTTATATGTCTCGAATTTGCATTACTTGAACTGGAGCGATCGCCCCACAGGTAGAATTACAGGTATGACTCGCTACGCCTGCTTTTGGGTAGAAAACGGGGAAATTGCTGCACCTATAGAAAACCTCCGCTTTGATGAAAGTCTCTATCGTTTTTGGGGAGAAAACTTAATAGATTTGACTAATTTTCAAGAATTCATCCCCGAAGTAGGCACATACGAAAGTCGTCAACTAGGCGGTAGTTTAGTTCCAGGAATGTTAGTCAATGATTTTACCTATACCTTGTAAATTTATCAAGAAAGGCAGAAGGCATTCAGGAGAAGGGATAAATCCCTTCTCCTGAATGCCCATTAGCAAAGCATTGAATAATTTATTTTCTGGAAGTCCCCTAGAGTAGTTTATTGTTGAGATTGAAGCAAGTTCAAGATTTGATCAATCTTTTGCTCTAACTCTTGGTTATTCCGTTCCAACTTCTGGATTTTTGCTAGTAGTAGGGTGTTATCTGGTGCAGTTGTTGCTGTTGGTAGTTGGCGAATATCTCGACCAAAACCCATCAAAGCTGGACGTTCAACATAGGTGACTCGATGCAATACCCGCCATGTCTTGTTGGCTTTACCTGCTTTTGTTTGCCGTAAGGCACGAGCTTCTTCGCTATTGCTGATTAGCCATTCCGGATCTACTACATAGTTAAAGAAATCATGGAAATGTTGAACACCACCTTCAAGATAAAAGCTCTTGAGGCGATAACGGTTTACTTTTTCACCAGGCAAGATAGGACGATCATCGGCATCGGTAATTCCTGTACTTTCCAAACCTCGAAATCCTGTTCTGAGTTCCACATTTAAGGCAAAACCTTTGCTGCGACGCTCAGTTTTGGTTAGGGTTTGGGTTAGATGGAACGTTCCTCTGGCTTTTAATTCGGCTGCTGCAACAAGTACGTTACCAGCAGTTTCCAGACCTAAACCACCTTGTAAGTTAAAAGAACCACCAATTGTGTGTTCTACAGTGCTTGCAAACTGTTGACTTTCAGATCGCAACCCACCATCTGCATCCCAGACATAAGTGTTGACAATATTACGTTTGCCGGCGCGAATTTGCACATCTTCCAGCTTACGCTGCCAACCAGCAAAGCTTTCCGTTGCTTGGACTCGTTTCTCCTGTTCTTTGATTTTTGACTCTATTTCTTGCCGTTTTTCCTCATTTTTTTGCTCTTGTTGTTCACGGTCTCCTTCTAAGATTTCCAGGATTCTTGTGATTTTTTCTTCATTAGTTTCCTCTTGATCTTCTTGATTTTCTTGATTTTCTTCAGTCCTATTTTCTTCTAGATTGACTGAAATCTGACCGTAATTATCATATTCAGAAGCATTAGCCCCAATTTCTCTGTTAAGAGAAGTCTCATCAACTAAACGACTGTTGAAATTTTCAAAATATGATTGTCGTTCCCGGTCTTGTTGTTCAATCTGTCGTTCTAAGTCGTATGCTTCCTGTAAGCGGTAATAACTAGCTGGGTACAGTGAACCATATTGCGATCGCATTTGGGGAACGTGTTGATAAAATCGTTCATCAGCCGCAGAACTTCCCACTAACCCATCTAAACTGCCATTCATGACGTAAGCAGGATTCATCAAGAAGGTAATCGTATTCACATCAGGCGGCACATCTTCATTGGGTTGTACCTGATAGCCAACCATTCTCTTGCTGCGGGTCAGGCGGGTAATATAAACATCAGCCAAGCCGGAGACAACCAAAGCATATCCCACATTTTTGGGAAGAAAACGATTTCCCAAGTGAGGAAATTTAGGTATTTGCTCGGTAGTCCCCCGTAATTCTAATTTATCGCTGATACTTAAATTAGAATTAGCGGAAACATTACTACTATTGAGAAAACTATAGGCAGTCGATAGTTCTCCGATAAAACCTTGTCGTGAACTCAATGCACCTATCGTCTTAATAAGACCTATATGGATATCTGTTTTGGCACCAATGAATAAAGAAGTTGAAGTACCGAGTCCCCCCTTTTGCTCTCGATTCCAGCTGTAAGCAACGTCTTCAGAAGCAGTTAATTCGACGGAAGTCGCATTGTTGTAATTATCTAGTACAGTCAAATTCTCACTGGGAACGGGAGGCGCGCCTTCTATGTATCCTAATAGCGTCGGCTCAAATTGAGCATTGCCAATCCATTTGAGTTCTAGCAGTTCAACTCGCTTGTCTGGCAGGACGATCGCACCGTCTAAGGCAGGCATAGCAAAGAACCGCCGCATCATGGCAGACTTACGCTGTGTGTCAGGATCAATGCTAATGGCGCTGTATTCTGCACTAATTAGCGCACTGTGTCCAATGGGCAGTGTATTATCTTCGGTAGTGAGGGCTTCATGCACCGTGCCATTGTGATTTCCTGTTAAGTCAGAGACAGTGTAGGGCGATCGCTCCATGTTGATCTCGTTCAAAGGCCAATAAGCGATTAAATTGGCTTCCTTACCTGTCAAGCGTTGGTGCATATCGGTTTGAATTTCCGAGAGCGATCGCGCTTTGTTCCAGACACGGACATCCGCTATTTCACCATTGAACAGACGTGCTAAAGCATGACTCCCAATTCTGCCAATGTCAACATTAAAAGGCTGACTAAAACCACTAGGAGCATCATCTTCTTGCTGGAGATAACCATCTACATAAAGCAACATGGCAGTGCTGCTTTTAACTGCTGCTATATGATGCCATTGCCCATCATTATATTTTTCCTTGGTACGCAAGTTCGTTCCACCACTCACACCTATGGGGTGACGATGCAAGTAACGCAAAGTACCTTCATTTTCAACTTCCAGTAAAATTCCATGATCCGTTGTGGTAGCTGCAAAAATATCACCGATGGCAGTAGCAGTCGTCTTAAACCAAGCTTCTAGAGTGTATTCATCGCCAGCAAAATCGACTTTTCCGCAATTGATATAATCGTCCTTGCCATCAAACTGCATGACTGTATGTCCGGGATGGCCAATCAATGCTGTACAAGCAAACCAAGTTGTACTTTGCATTTTGCCATGACGATTATTCTCAGAATGATCTCGGATTTCGGTTCCTTGGGCTTCATTCATGGGATAGTAACCAAGTAAACCAGGTTCGTTACTGCTGAGTAAGGTTTTACTATTAACTGCAATTTCTTCTGCACTCAGAGCAATCTGCCAAATCCGAACTTCAGCTACTTTGCCAAATTGTTGTCCGCCAGTTTGATAATTGGCGATCGCATAAACATCACTTGTGGTTTTAGCTTGACATTCACCAACTTGGCGACCATCAATATAAAAAGTAGTAGTAGCTTGTTCCCCTTCTCCTCGTCCTACTGCGGCAATGTGGTGCCAACCAGGGGATAATTGCTCCATATTGTAACCACTATCTTGAAAGCTACCAATGAAAGTCCCTAACTGTCTCCCCTCTTTGACAATAATGTGGTGATCCTTTTCTTTCCCTCTGGTTAAAGTATTCCACGCTGTTGTTTCAGGAAGTGGATAAGAAAACCAAGCTTCAATTGTCCATTCCTCATTCAGAGCAATGGAATCTTCTATCAACACCACACTCTTTGACTTATCAAAGTTTGGACAAGCACGCACAGAGTCAGGAATCCACTGTTCAAATGCAGCGTTGCGACTATCAGAAGTAGCATCATAATTAGTTTGACGCATTCTGCCTTGAGTATCAAAGTAACTCAGCTGCACATTACCTTCGCTAGTTTCAATGGCGTTAATTCGGCTGAGGGGACGGACAAAGCCAAGTAAAGCACCTTTGGTAACTAAACCTCTAGAATCTGTGGACAGTTCCGGCATGGATTGGGGCGACTGCTGAATATTTCTCACCTGTTTGAGAAATTCATTATTGAGGCGGTTTAATTCAGCTTGCACTGCTTGCAGTTGTTCTATTACTGTTTGGAGGCGAGCAGCTAAATCTTTGATTTCCTGTTCTATTTGATTTTCTTTTAATTCAAACTTGCTTAACTCCTGCTTGAGCTTTTGTAACTCGTTTTGAGCTTGTGTCAGTTCTGCTTGTTTTTTGTTTAAAACATTTCTGGCCTGATCAATTTTATTATTAACAACTACATTTGTTTTTTCCAAGCGCCATTGTTGCTTGTTTCTGTCGGCAGTTTTTTCCCAAAGATGAACATCTGCCTTGTCACGATTGGGATCGCCCTCAACGGCTGCCACTCTTGTATTGAAGCGACGATTTACTAATACGTAATGCCTATTGAATGGTTCAATCTGCCATTGCTGCTTTGATTGATTTTGACTTTTTGCCCACAGATGAACGTCGGCTTTGTTGCGATCCTTATCACCTTCAATATCTGCTACATAAGCGTTGAATTTGCGGTTAACAATCATGTAGTAATTGTTAACTGGCTCAAACTTCCATTGTTGAGTGTGTGAGCGCGGATCTTTTTTCCAGAGGTGAATGTCGGCTTCATTTCTACCTTGTCCGCCTTCTATGTCCCAAACTTTACTACTATCACTACTAGCAATATAGCAATAGTAGTTCAAAGGATTGTTGAGTTCTGCCCTATATTGTTGTCTGTATTTATTTACCTCTTGATTGAGAAGGGAAATTTTCTTCTCATATTCACTAATATCTTTTACTAATTGTTGCTTTTGCTGTTCTCGAAGTTTTGCATCCCTAAGTATAACTAAGTCGGCTTCAAGTTTATTTCTTTCTTTCAACAAATCAGCTTCTTGCCGTTCTAAAGGTGGTAATTTCTTTAATATTTGCTCCAACTCAGCATTTTTAGCATCTAGGGTTTTGAGAGTAACGCTATCGGTGTAATTATCTTGAGTAATGCTATCGGAGACTATGCGAATATAGTGTTTGCGAATTTCTAGCTGCTTCCAGTCACCTTGAACATGAGAAATTTCAAATGAGCGCACGAGGGTAATTTCATCAGGTACGGTAAAGCGACAAGATGCCAAATACCAGCCATTACCCAAATCTTTAAACTCAGTTACACCGCCTGCAAAGGCAATTTGCTGCTGGGAATTTCTATTTGGCTTGCCCCAGTAGGAAAATTCAAAATTATTTGGCTTGATGCCTCTAAATTCAAAAGTTTCTAAGTAAGTTGCCCGTTGGCTAACTGCAAACAGTTCGTTATTGACGTATTTAATTGCTGGAGTTTTGCCATCTCTAAGAGTACGCTCTAAACTAACAGCACTGACAAACGCTTCACCGTAGACAGTACCATCATTGCCATAGATAGAAAAATCAACAACATGACGTTGTTTATCTTCCATAATGGCTCCCAAACGCCAGTACCCGACCAAGCCTACTTCCCTACCTGTGAGTTGCAGGTACATACTGTCTTTAATTTCTTGTGCAGTCCGGGGTTGATTCCAAATTTGCACATCGGAAATCTTGCCGGCAAAAAATGCTTGGCGATCGCCAGCACCACCAATCCAAAATTCTGGTGTCCATTGAGCATTACTACCTTTGCCGTTGTTTCTCGGCTCTTCCAGCGCAGATATTGCTGGCAGTAAAGGCGAAACTAGCTGCTGAAACTCAGATTTTGCGACCTCCTGACCATTTCTGCATAAGCTAAGAGTTGTCCTCTGAGTCTTTTTGTTATATGAGAACACTCCAGCTAAATGCACCCATTCTTTTTCGGGGAGGAGTTCTGTGTCTTCAATTTGTTTAAAGCCATCAATGAAATGCACTTTCAGGACAGCTTTACCCTGGTGGACGAACAACTGCATAAGTTCGTCTTTTTGTCCAACGATCAGCTGTTCTTGTGTCTGGCTATCAGAGACATAAACCCAAGCAGAATAAGTTTCACCACAAGATATATCTGCATGGGGCTTTTTCAGGTCTAGAGGAGGAATAGAAATGTAATCGCGATCGCCATTAAAAGTGATACCACGACGCTTTTTAGACTCCAGTTTCAAATTCACAGCCTCGCCAGACTGCCACTTCATGCCAATGGTAAAGGAATCACCCTCAACCTCCATAATGGGGTAAGTATCGTTATAAGCTTGGGTATCTGTAATTTGGACTTCATCGCCATGATGTAAACCATGATTAGGCGCAGTTACCCTCAGTTTTCCATCTACCGTTTTTTCATAAGCTGTAATAATGCCGTCAAATACCAGCCCACTTTCTTCTTTTGGTACAACTTCCCAATTTCCCAGTTCACTTTCCAGCCATTTCGCTTCGATTTCAAAGGTATTAGCATCGATTGTCTTAGCTACATAATGACCGTTGTAGTGGTTTGTGCCGGAAATTTGCACAATATCGCCATACTTCAGTTTCTCAGATTGGTTGGAGATAATTTTAACGTTGTCTGCTTCTGTTCTTTCCATGCCCGTAATCGCACCTTGGGCTGGTGGCATACTCTCCCCAATTGCTTTGATTTCGTCTAGGGTATTTAAGGGCAAGAGGACATGGCGATCGTTGCTGCGTAAAATCTCAGTTGCAGGAGTTTCATCAATTTGCGCCAGAGTACCATCTCCAGCCACAGGAAAACTCAATGCCGCCGTATCTCCTTGTTCTGTAGGGATCACCAGCATCACCCTTGTGGCTTCTTTGAGCAGTTGTTGCTCTCCATCTTGGGTTTGACGCTCAACTTGAATATCATACTTAGTTGCAGCTAAACCATCTGTTAGGTTCACCCCTTTGATGTCGAGAGTACGCTTGATAATTCCTGGGATACTACGCGGTAATAAAACAGTTTCATCTCCTGGTTGTGGCTCTAAAATCGTGTAATCTTTGACATCAAATAATCCGTCTTTAGAAGCCCGAATTGAGGTCAGTTCTACACGTTGAGTTTGACTGTTGTAGGCAAAGATGTGCCAACGGTGTTGATCATGCTCATTGGTTGGCAATAGCACTACTGAAAACCAGCCACTATATAAATTATTGATAATACTGAGTTCCGTTGTCGGTTCATAAAAAGGATTACCGTCTACATCCCGGAAATCCAATGAGTCTACCAAAGAAAGCTTGTTGCCATTGGTTTGTTCTAGTGGTTGGTACTTTTGTCGGCTCCGCTTATAGCGGACTTCTAACTTGCGAACCAGCTTATTTTCTAAGCCATCCAACACAAAGCGATCTACTAGCAGAGTATTGGCTTTAGACTGACGGAAGACATAAAGATGTCCCAATCCAGAAATCAACTGTACTGGAGCAACATCTGACTGATTTTGAGTGTGATAAACAGACTGGAGAAAATAGAAGTTTTTGCCGTTTTTGGTATAAGTTAATTCTGCTTGTTCTTGCTCAATAACTGAGCGATCGCCTTTTTCTTCTTGAGGAAATTCTAGTTCTTGCCAATCTTCCCAGCCTGTTACCTGCGTATTCCCGTAACTGTCTTCAAATCCGTCTTGTTTGACGGTATAGTAAATTTTACCGCTTGCATCTGTCGCAAAGACTACAATTTTCCCTTCGTGGGAGATGCTATTAATGTGTTGCAGTTTTTCTTGCTGTAGAAACATAAAATTTCTCCTAAGTTACTCAATTTAGAAATAAAAACAGTTTTACAACTACACAATTGGCAAAACAAATTGACCACATCAGACATAACTTAATATTTGTAAGTCAGTCTGTTAGGTTATTTGCCTTGATTACAGCTCGTTTGAGGAAAACCTTTACAAAATGTCAGCTTGATTGAATAATGAATCAATCAATATTTTGAAGATATTTTTACTTTATTAGTTAAATGCAAACGTGTCGATGGAGATAACTTAAGGAGAGTTAGGGAAATGATGAATGCGAAGTTGTATAAAAATTAAGTCAATTCTCTTAACTTAACGCATTTTCAGTAGATCGAAAACTTTTGTAAGTTGACGAAATAATAAGGATTTCAGCCATCGGTGTTGGGACTTGTACAGTGACAAATTAAATGATGTTGAGACAAATTTGTGCCATCGAGTTAAGCCTTACATACTTTAGGCTTGCAGATGTTTGTGTTGATATAGCTCGTCAGTCCTTGGTCAAGCCAATCATAACTGTAACGATTTTGATTACTCACCTACACCCCCCAAATCCACCTGAAGATGGACTACGGTCGCTGGGGCAATTGTAACCTGTGGTTGTGATGCGTGCCTGATGAATTGCGCGATAATGTTAATTAGTCTGAGACTTCGCGCTCTTTATTTGATATAGGGTGATTTTTATGGCAAAGACTAACACCACAGAATTACTAGAAGCCCTAGCAGCTGAAATCGGCGAAAATGTCTATATAGACATTGCCAAATGGCATCTTTACTTATCTGATGCCAAACTGCATACTGTTGTGGCTGAACAGTTGTATCCCTTAATTACTTCTCAAGCAGTCACTGAAGACAGCGTGATGGAAGTGTTAGAATCCATACCAGTTAAAATTGGTGGTGGAAGACGGGAACTGCCTTTAATTGATTTACTACCACTGCAATGTCAAGTTAATTTAGTAGATATTTTAGAGAAATATCAACGCGAGATATAATTATAGATGTAGGCAGGTGTTATTTACACCATTTTTTGAGCAAGCATTTCTCCGTCTGGTTATAGGATGTCTAACTGGTGACTTGCTTGCCTGAATTGAGTGCATCAAATTGAGAAAAATTAAACTACAGATACATAAAATCAATGTTTCTGATGTATTGGGATGCTGATTTACCTTAGTTATTTTTAGGAAATTTCAGCGATCGCCACAAATATAACTCAGATTAAGAGTGAATTTTTTTCATATTTTCACTCAACTTGGGAATTGTTTTTTGGGAGGTAGTAATATGTTTTTACAAATCAAAAATAGCCAAGATTTAGTAAAAATTCTTGATATTCAAGAATTAATAGATCCGAATCTGGATATAGTTCATGCTCAAGACCAAGAAGGTCAAGAAGAACAAGACCCTGATGAATTTAAAAAAGAAAATCTTGTCTTCCCATCTGGGGAAAGTCTACCACGCTGTTGGCTAGATGCTAACTATAGAATGGCTAAAGCTTCTTGATGAGGCAGGAGGCAGAAGACAGGAGTTTAATCAGGGAGACAATCTTTTCTTGTCCTCCTGATCTCTCCTTCTTCTCCCAATAGACAAGGGTGCGTTACGGCTCATCTCTATTTTCTCTAATGCTTAAGTCTTTAACTTGCCGTAACACAACGGCAATAAAGCGGGAGGAAAATCCACACCGCTTTTTGCCTCCCCTACTTCTACTCAAAACTCAGGAATTGGTACTTAATTCAGTTTCAGGTTTGGGAGAGATGACTTTAGTAAACCAGACTGTGAAAATGTGAGATAAAACTCCTAAAGGACCAGCAAATAAACACAGTATTAGAGAGTGAATTGTCCAAATGCCAGTTTTCTGTCCTTCCCAATAGATAAACCTACCAACAAATAAATCCATCACTAAAAAATGAATCCAACCAGTCGCCGCAGCTTTTTCTTCAGCAAAGAATCTTGCAATATCTGCTAGTTGCGGATTAGATAAAGCTTGGGCGTTTTCTGGTGTGATGCTGGTAATAAACAAATATAAATAAGCTCCAGCTAAAGGTACAAATGGAATGTATGATTCCATAACTCGCTTTGTTACTTTCCAGTTAGGCAGCAGAATCATTAATGCCCAAAAAGGCAAGACAAAAAGATTGGCAACGTTGAATAATTGCGTGATATTCATATCAAATTAAAATGAATTACAAAGCTACCAGTTGTGATTCTATCTCTGTTGAGTTTAAATCACGACCAATAAATACTAAGCGGGTTTGTCTAGTTTCTGTAGGTTGCCAAGGGCGATCATAAAATTTTTCAAAACGATTGCCTACACCTTGCATTACTAGACGCATGGGTTTATTTGGCACTGCGACAAAGCCTTTAATCCGATAAATTTCTTGTGCATTTACCAGTGATTCTAGCTGCTTTTGCAGTTTTTCTGGGTCAAAGGTACGGTCTAAGATTACTTGTGTGGAGTTGATTTCATCGTCGTGGTCGTGGTCTTCTTCGGTGTCGTGATGACTGGGACGACTATCTAAATTATCTTCGACGGCGGCTTGCCATCCTAATAGTATAGATGGATCAAGTTGACCGCGATCGCTCTCCACAATTTTCACAACTCGCGGTAATTCTTGCTTGACTAATGCCTCAACTTGTGATCTTGTGGCAGCATCTACTAAATCTGTTTTGCTCAACACTACCAAATCTGCACAGGCTAGTTGGTCTTCAAAGAGTTCTTGCAGAGGTGTTTCATGTTCTAGACTATCATCAGCTTGGCGTTGAAGAGCGATCGCATCCAAATCGCTAGCAAACGTCCCGGCGGCGACGGCTGCACAATCTACAACTGTCACGACTGCATCTACTGTAGCGGCGTTGCGGATTTCTTGCCAGCGAAAGGCTTTGACGAGGGGTTTGGGTAAAGCTAACCCAGAGGTTTCAATCACAATGCAATCGATACTATCGCGCCGTTTGATTAACTCCTGCATTGTGGGGTAGAACTCTTCTTGGACTGTGCAGCAGAGACAGCCATTGGTTAATTCAAAAATATTATTCCCGTCTTCCTCATCTTCTGGGCAAATTTGACAGGATTTCAACAACTCGCCATCTATACCGAGTTCGCCAAATTCGTTGACTAAAACCGCGATGCGGCGGCCTTGGTTGTTTTGGAGGAGGTGGCGAATTAGGCTGGTTTTACCACTACCTAAAAAGCCTGTGATGACGGTGACGGGAATTTTTGTAGCCATTTGATGGAATGTTGTAATTATCTGGCGCAAGATACCTTTCTTAATATATCTGACTGGGGCGGTTTTTCTGGGATTTTTAAACGCAGAGGGGAGGCAGCGCGTTGCGGGGGTTTCCCCCGTTGTAGCGACTGCCGTCGCGCTGAGGGAAACGCAGAGGGGTGTGGAGGGTTAACAGTTGTTAATTTGTGATTTCCTGCCGAGAATGAAGAGTGTTCATGCTGGGATTAAATGCTCATGGTCAGAATGCTCAAAAAGCTGCGTCGTCAGCCGTCTACTAAATTACATAGAGATGAGTTCTATCACTACCCAGGAACTGTACCTGGAACCATCATCATCGATGCAGATGCTCCACCGCCGACGATTTTATTGATTGATTACAACCAGACAAATTATATTCGTCAACAGCTAGCTACCCCGGAAGAATGTATTCCCTATCTAGATACAGAATCGGTTTCCTGGGTAGATGTCCAGGGTTTAGGTAATCAGGACATTTTAGAACGCATGGGGCGAGTGTTTGAATTACCTCCTCTGGTTTTAGAGGATGTGGTGAACGTCTCGGAGCGTCCTAAAGTTGAGGATGATGACGACCAATTATTATTTATTGCGCGGATGGTTGTACCTAAAGAAAACACCTATGGTTTTTATAGTGAACAAGTAAGTCTAATTTTAGGGAAACAATACCTGCTGACAGTACAAGAAGAACCGGAACATGATTGCTTTGAGGGGGTGCGGCTCAGAATTGAAAAAGGCAGAGGGCTGATTCGCCAAAAAGGGTCTGATTACTTAGCCTACGCCCTTATAGATGCCATTGTTGACGGTTTTTTTCCGGTTTTGGAACTTTACGGGGAGCAACTAGAAGACTTAGAAGAAGAAGTTATTGCCAAGCCTACGCGCAAAACCCTACAAAAAATTTATCACCTACGGCGAGAATTACTACAACTACGTCGTGCTATCTGGCCGCAACGAGATGCTATTAATGCTTTAATACGCGATCGCAATCAACTGATTAGTGAAGAAGTACAAATTTATTTACGAGATTGCTACGACCATGCAGTGCAAGTCATGGATATGGTAGAAACTTATCGAGAGTTAGCATCTGGGTTGATGGATGTGTACCTCTCTGCTGTCGGTAACAAAATGAATGAAGTCATGAAGTTGCTGACGGTAGTTTCGTCAATCTTTATTCCCCTAACTTTTATTGCAGGTATCTATGGCATGAATTTTAATACAGAAAAATCGCCATATAATATGCCTGAATTGAATTGGTATTGGGGTTATCCACTTTGCCTAGCAATCATGGGATTTATTGGTTTTGGCTTACTCTTTTTATTTTGGCAGAGGGGTTGGCTAGAAAATTCGACGACGATTAAACGTGATTAAATATTGGCAGTTGGGCATGAGTCGCATAGAGAAAATTTTTATAGGGAGTCTGGACGCTAAGTTATGACTAGGAGTAGCGACCAAAATTTAATTGTATTGACCGTTTATATTATCGGCGTTGCTTACGTCTTTAATCGCATGGTTGAATCCATCGACGATCGCATTAAATATGAGTTTAAAAAGGGCGCGGTGGATGAGCAACTCAAAGAGCAAGGTCTGGACGATAAGATTGGCATATCTTTTAAACTCAAAGCCTCAGATCCCATAGACGACCTCAAAGACTTGTCTATGACTATCGAGAATAAGTCTGAAAATTTGGCGGTTTATGTAGATTGGGAAAATTGCTCTTTAATCACTGACAATAGATCACGCCGAGTCATCAGAAAATCACCAGACTTAACCCGTGACTTGGCCATACCGCAAATTCCTAGCTTGATCGTACCCAAGAAGTCACTTTCAGAGACAATCACCGCCGAAGATTTATTTGAACGCGATAAAGAAACGGGCGTTTACACGGTGAAAAAACCGCTAGTTAGTATCGGTGGACTAAAAAATGGTGGCCCGCCCCAGAAAAAGTTGTATAACGACTTTATGAACAGAGGTAAAGAAATAGAATTTTCCCTACAACTGGTACTGCGTTTATCAGAAATCAGAGCTGGGATAGCTCCCGGCTCAGAATATCCTCCCATCAGTATTATTAATTGCCCCTTCACCGTCAAAAAACTACCGTGGACTTACGCCCTACCGTGGAATAAAAAGAAATAACCAAAAGACACACATGATATCATCCAGGATTAAACTGTAACTAGGGAGAGAGTAGGCGTAGGCGGTTGCAGATCAGTTAACACTGGTTTGAGGAAAGTCCGGACTCCCGAAAGACCAGACTTGCTGGATAACGTCCAGTGCGAGCGATCGTGAGGATAGTGCCACAGAAAGATACCGCCAAAATGAGGCAACAGGTGACAGGTGACAGGTGACAGGTGACAGTAAAATTCCTGTAACCTTTAACCTGTAACCTGCAACCTCTCATGGTAAGGGTGCAAAGGTGCGGTAAGAGCGCACCAGCAACGTCGAGAGGCGTTGGCTCGGTAAACCCCGGTCGGGAGCAAGGCCAGAGGAACTACGGTTGGTCTTTTACCAGTTCCGCCATAATAGAGCCGCAAGAGGCGTTTGGTAACAAACGTCCCAGATAGATAACCGCCCTCATGTAGAGTAATCTACATAGAGAACAGAACCCGGCTTACTACCAACTCTCTCCTCTTTTAGTCCATAGTCCATAGTCCATAGTCAAAAGAAACGACTATCAACTGTTGACTAATGGCTAATAACTGTCAACTATCAACTGTCAACTATTAACTGTTGGCTAATGACTAATAACTAATGAGTCTTGTTTATCCACGTCGTCAGCGTCAGCTGGAAAGTTTAGTCAGAAAGTTAGGTCTGCCAACTAATGCACCCATTAAGTGGCAATTGCTGGACTTAGCTTTGACCCATCCTACGGTTTCCGATTCCGCCAATTATGAACAACTAGAGTTTGTTGGTGATGCAGTGGTGCGATTAGCGGCTGCTGTGGTGTTATGGGAAACTTATCCCGATTGTCAGGTGGGGGATTTTGCCGCTATTCGGTCGGTATTGGTGAGCGATCGCATTCTCGCTCAATTAGCTAGAGAATATGGTTTAGAGTTACATCTGTTAGTCGCTGGTAGTGCCACCAGCGATAAAGTTGGTCAAGAGTCACGACTAGCAGATGCTTTTGAGGCTGTTTTAGGCGCATTGTATCTCAGCACCAGCAATTTAGAACTCATTCGTCCTTGGTTAGACCCCCACTTTCGCCAACTAGCCGCAGAAATTCGCCTCGATCCCGCTAGACTGAACTACAAAGCAGCTCTCCAAGAGTGGACACAAGCCCAGTATAAAGTCTTACCAGAGTATCGAGTTGTAGAAGTTAATCAAGCCAACCGCACCCACGAGCGTTTCATGGCTGAAGTTTGGTTATATGACAAAAAACTAGGCGAAGGTAAAGGACGCTCTATTAAAGCTGCCGAACAAGCTGCCGCGAAAGTAGCATTTTTAGCAGTTAATCCCCAGGAGGTGTAGGGAAGTAGGGGGAGAAACATTTAATGCCCAATGCCCAATTATCGTAAATTCAAGGGTTTAAGACCCTTACGTCTACATGTAGTATCAGTTGAGTTGGGGTTTAAATCCCCGACTCCAACTGTCTTTAATTTTGAAGTAATGAGTAATAAGTAATAAGTAATGGGTATTACTCACTACTCACTACTCACTACTCATTACTCATTTAAGACCGCCTATTGACGATCGCCTTTTGACTATGGACTATGGACTATGGACTATGGACTAATCACTAATGATTAACATTGCTGTTATCGGGGTTGGGCGTTGGGGAGTGCATCTACTGCGGAATTTTTTAGCACTGCCTCAAGTTAGTGTGGTAGCGGTAGTAGATCCCCATCAGGAAAGGTTGGCAGCTGTCAAACAGCAGTTTAACTTAGATGAAAATGTTTTATTGACAACTCAGTGGCAAGATTTGCAACAAATGTCAGGGTTGACAGCCGTAGCGATCGCCACCCCCGCCACTACTCATTATGCTTTAGTAAAAGATGCTCTCAATTGGGGCTATCACGTTTTAGCAGAAAAACCCCTAACTCTCGACCCAGTAGAATGTCAAGAACTTTGCCAATTGGCAGAGCAGAAACAATTAATACTGATGGTTGACCACACCTATTTATTCCACCCAGCCGTTGAGGGGGGACACGCTGTAGTACAGGCAGGTAAATTAGGTGATTTGCGTTATGGCTACGCCGCACGCACCCATTTAGGCCCAGTCCGTCAAGATGTTGATGCACTGTGGGATTTAGCCATTCATGATATTGCTATCTTCAACAACTGGTTAGGTCAAGTTCCCATCAGCGTACAAGCGACGGGGAGAGTGTGGCTACAAGGTGAGGGAAATAGGCAAATTCCCCACTCCCCACCCGGTTTAGCTGATTTAGTTTGGGTAACACTCACATACCCCGATGGTTTTCAAGCATATATTCATCTGTGCTGGTTGAATCCTGATAAACAGCGTAGATTAGCTGTGGTAGGTAGTCTTGGGACTTTGATTTTTGATGAAATGTCATCTGCATCACCTTTGACGCTATTACATGGTGAGTTTGAACGTCAGGGAAATCTGTTTTTACCTATCAATCAAAGTCAAGAGGTACTGGAATTAGAGAAGGGAGAACCATTAAAACGAGTTTGTCAAAGTTTTGTGACTTGTATCCTTCAGAATACTCCTGCAACAATCTCATCTGGCTGGGTGGGTACAGAGTTAGTCAAAATTCTCTCTGCGCTCACAACATCTTTGCATCAGGGGGGTCATACTGTTGTAATTTCAGGTTGATACAAGTAGATAGTAGGACAGCAGAAGGTAAATTTTCAATAATCCTCTCACTTAAGAATGATTTCTACAATATAACTAAAGATTGGTTAAAGTTAATCTTTTATTTTTTATAAATTAAATAATTATTCTTTGAGGGAGAGAATTATGTTATCAACAATCAAAATTTCAAAAACAAAAAATTTGTTCAATAGTTACGAATCGGATTTATTGTATGAATTAAGCAATCAAGAAACTTCTGCGATTACGGCTGGATTTTCACTTAAAAATAATACAGACCGTACACAAACTTTCTACCCTTTTGCTAGCACATTAAGTCCCAAACAACGTGTTCTCCAGCCAGGGAAAAGTGGTAATTTCCCAGGAAATTATGTTTTATTTAACTCTTCTAGAACACAATTCAAACCAGTTATAGAACCCGTAAAATCTGATGGAGAATATCAATTTTTGACACAAGGGGATGAAACTCTCTTAAGAGGTATAGTCTTCATACAAGAGTAAAGTTTTTTCATGATTACAGAATCTTTATATGTGTTAGCTGAAATCTTTCTAGAGGCGTAGTATTTCTACGTCTCTACATTATTTTTAATCAAATGTTTAATTTGATTATCTATTCAAAGTTTCTTTTATATAAACTTCTCCCGATGAGAGGCTAGATAGAACATCAGATGGTGATAAAATGCTGACCTCATAATTTTGGTCTATTACTGTCTCCACATACTCAGTTGCTAAATCTTGGTGCTGAGAATCTGGTTCTGCCTTCGCTTCTTGCTCTTGAATCTCCTGATTTTCTACTAAGCTTACTAAAGGCTCACTATCCTTAGCTGTGGGTGCAGATAACAAACCAATATCAATTATTGGTAAGGTAATTTTGACCGTTGTGCCTGTGTTCAGTCCGGCACTTTCTAGGGTAATCGTACCTCCCATCAGTTCGATTAAGTTACGAGAAATTGCTAACCCTAATCCTGTACCTTCATATTTGCGTGTGTTATCACCATCTACTCTGACAAAGGGACGAAACAGTTTTTGTTGTTGGGCGGGTTCAATACCTAATCCTGTATCTGTAATCGTCACCGTTGCTTGAGATTTGCCCTGATGATGATGCACAGATGTGGAAATTGTAATTCCACCTTCATCTGTAAACTTAGTTGCGTTACCAATGATATTGATTAATACTTGTCGCAATTTGGCTGCATCTGCTTTGACAGGAATTGGTTCAGTGCCTAAATTAGTTTTTAACTGCAAGCCTTTGTGTTGAACATTGACTGATTGCAAATTAATCACTTCCAGCAAGATTTTTCTTAAATCAAGTGGTTCTGTGACTACAGAGAGTTTACCTGCTTCAATTTTGGAAATATCTAGTAAATCGTTAATAATTCCTAGTAAGTGGATGGCTGTTTCATCAGCACGTTCCAGAAATTCTAGTTCTTCTTCCCGACTATCACATAAATCATCTTTAACTAGACGGATGCAGTTGATAATAATATTGAGTGGGTTACGTAATTCGTGGGAAGTTGTGGCTAAAAATTGGCTTTTACTTTGATTAGCGGTTTTGGCTTCTTTCCAAGCTATTTCTATTTCTTCTGCCCAAGCTTTGAGCCTATCAACCATTTGGTCTATTGCTTGTGCTAGTTGATTAAACTCCCGAATTTGGAAGTTATGGGGTACTGGGTTGGCGGCATGGTGACTATGAATATTTAAGGCATAGTCTCGTAATTCTTCTACAGGATTTGCTAAATAGGGAGCTAGATATAACGATGCCAATAAGCTCGCACCAATTAAACCAACTGTTAATACAATTAAAATGAGTTTGATTTCTTCTAAACCTAATAGAGCATCATCTACACTGGTGACAGCCAGAACTACCCATTTGTGTTGTCGCTGGGTGGTGATGGGATCAGGAATAGCTGTATAGCCTGTGACTAATTCTTTCCCATCTCCAAAGGAAAAATTAATTGACTCATTGTTGCCTGCGATCGCATTTTTGACAATACTCTGGAGTTGGGCTGCATCTGGGTGTTGTGTGATCTTCTTGCCGACAAACTCGGCTTTTGGGTGCGCTAAGATTGTCCCGTATTGGTCAATAACTATGGTGTCACCTGTGAGCGAACCTCGCTTATTCTTGGTTTGTTGGTATAAAGCTGATTGCAAGCTCAAAGCATACTGCAATTGCCCAGAGCGATTATAAACCGGGGCAGATAGTACCAATTGCAGTTGATTGTGCGGATTTCTTTGACCAGTAGTTCCTGGTTTGGGCGGTGGTATAGTTCTGATATCTAAACTGTCATCAGGGAAAGATAAGCTGAAATTGGCAATGATATTTTTGTCGCAACTACTAGCAATGATCTCAACATTTTGCCAGTTCGTTAATTGCAAACAATTGACGTAGTTAGGTAATTGTTGTGTTAATTGAGTGAGAAATTCTTGAATTTCTCCAGATGTTCCCGACTGTAAAATCGCTGTACGACTGGCAGTTAATAAGTTAATTTTGAGGTTAGCGATCGCATTTAAAATTTTCTCCCCTTTGATAGTGGCACTTTCTGTCAGATTTTGACGTGAAGTATTCAACAGGCTAGAACGTGCCTTATTTAAAGCTGCTATTTGCCCTACAAATAAAACTGGCACAAACAGCAGTAAAATTCTCGTTACTAAAATACGTCGAAAGGATGATTGACGGGGATTAGCCATCTATTGTCTCACTTCGCAACTGCAAACCACGACAGCAAAGATATGCAATTAAACTAGCTCAAGGAGACATTGTATTAAGTTACCCGTTCTTTGGAATCAGCCCCTAAAGGTATCAAATGTTTAACTGCTAAAAAGCAATGTGTTATACCAAAACTGAGATTGAGTAGATATGAAAGTGAGTTGTGTTGCATACAGATATAGTAATGAAATTGGTAAACAGTAGCCTGCCAAAAGGGATTTTTTTTAAAATCAACACACTAGCAAGAAAAACATTCAGCCTATCAAACCAACTCAATGGTGCAACATCGTCCTCATACTACAGTAGTTTTGGCAATGAGTGCAGATGGCAAGATAGCAGATTGTAGGCGTGAGCCTGCGCGATTTGGTTCAAGTGCTGATAAAGCACACCTGGAAGAACAAATTGCTGCCTCTGATGCCATTTTATTAGGTGCTGGCACTTTGCGTGCCTACGGTACAACGTTGACCGTAACACATCCTCTGCTGCTGCAACATCGAAGACAACAGGGCAAACCTGCCCAGCCGATTCATATAGTCATTACAAACTCAGCCAACCTTAATCCGGAAATAAAGTTTTTTCAACAACCTGTCAAACGTTGGTTACTCACGACAACAGCAGGGGCGCTGGCTTGGCAAGAACACCAACGAGAATGTCCTCCACCATTCGAGGAGATTTTGGTTTTTGAAACATCACAGGGAACAATTGACGCGATCGCCGCTTTGGCACATCTAGCATCTCTAGATATAACACGCTTGGCGGTACTGGGTGGAGGAGCATTGGTAGCTTCTATGCTGGAGTCAGATTTAATTGATGAACTGTGGCTGACAGTTTGTCCACTGATTTTAGGTGGTGTGACTGCACCCACACCCGTAGATGGTGACGGCTTCATCTCACAATTCGCTCCCCGCCTACAACTTCTAGAAGTCAAAACCATCGAGCAAGAAGTTTTTCTCCACTATCGCCTGCAAAGACCAGTAAATTAAACTACGCTATTCATTGGGAATACCCCTCTGGGGAATTTAAAATTCTGCGCCTACAAAATTCAAAAATAATACTTCACTTATCCCCTGTCCCCTGTCACCTAAAATGGTTGAACAACTCAAGCCGCGTTACTCTATTGTTTGGATTAACAACATCAATGAAATCCCCCAAGATGCTTGGGATGCTCTCGCGTTACCCCTGAAAACGCCTTTTTTAGAGTGGAATTGGCTGCATAATTTGGAAGCTTCTCACAGTGCTACGGCGAAAACTGGTTGGCTACCAAATCATTTGACGCTGTGGCGAGATAGAACGCTGATTGCTGCTGCACCCTTGTATCTCAAAGGACACAGCTATGGTGAATTTGTCTTTGATCAGCAGTGGGCGGAATTAGCTGAACGCATTGGCGTGCAGTATTACCCCAAACTTTTGGGAATGACACCATTCACACCGGCGGAAGGCTATAGATTTTTAATCGCCGATGGGGAAGATGAAGATGAAATTACAGCGATAATGATACATGAAATTGACGATTTTTGTGTAAAAAATCGCATTTCTGGCTGTCATTTCCTGTATGTTGATCCCGATTGGCGACCACTGCTAGAACGCCAAGGTTTTACGCCTTGGTTACACCATAGTTATGTCTGGGAAAATTTAGGGTTTAATAATTTTGATGATTACTTGGCAGTTTTTAATGCTAATCAACGACGCAATATTAAACGGGAACGCAAAGCTGTAGAAAAGGTAGGTTTAAAACTACAACCCGTTACTGGTGATGATATTCCTAAGTCGTTATTTCCTTTGATGTACCAGTTTTATGCTGATACTTGCGATAAGTTTGGCTGGTGGGGTAGCAAGTATTTAACCAAGCAGTTTTTTGAGATGCTACACACTAATTATCGCCATCGGGTAGTATTTTTTGCCGCCTATAGTGAACAGGATGAACGTCACCCTGTGGGTATGTCTTTTTGCTTGTATAAAGGTGAGAGATTATATGGACGCTATTGGGGAAGCTTCCAAGAAATAGATTGCTTACATTTTGATGCTTGTTATTATGCACCGATTGAGTGGGCGATCGCTAACGGCATCCAATCATTTGATCCTGGTGCTGGGGGACGACATAAAAAACGGCGTGGTTTCCCTGCTGCACCTAACTACAGTCTGCATCGCTTTTATAATAATCGTTTAGCGCAAATTCTCCGTCCCTACATTAGTGAAGTTACTCAACTAGAGCAACAAGAAATTGAGGCGATTAATGCAGAGTTACCTTTTAGTAACCGAAATTCTTAAATAATAGTAAAACATCGGGCGAATCAAGATTTACACTTGATCTAGAGTGTAAAAACCCTGAATAAAGAAATTTACTTTTGAGAACGGTTATGGATTTGATACTAGAAAATTTGGCAGCTATTGATGATAAACTTTCTCAGCGTCATATTGACCTTGATCCCAATGGCTATTTCATTATCTATGTGGATCGAGCCGAGGGTTTAATTCACGCCAAGCATTTTACAAATATTATTGATGATCGTGGTTTAGCCGTTGACCCAGAAACAGGAAAAGTTATCCCCGCTAGAGGCAAAGTAGAACGCACTCACACCACAGTGTTTAGTGGTAGAACAGCTAAAGAGTTATCTGTGAAAATCTTTGAAGAAACTCAGCCCTGTCCTGTAACTCAGTTAGATCACGCCGCCTACTTAGGACGGGAATTTGTCCGTGCGGAAGTAGCGTTAGTAACAGGGCAAGAGTATATTCAAGATTAAAATTGGGAATGGGGCATTGAGAATAGATTCCCTATTCCCCATTCCCTAACCTTCCGACGATGGTTGAACTGCCAGATAAATATAGTAAGTTGCCATCGGGATGATAGTGGCAGCAATTAATAGTCCAACTACCCAAGCCGTAGCATTACCTTTGTCTGTTTCTTCGGCTTTTTTGAATGTGCCTTCTACCTGTACATTGTCAACAATTTGGGGAGGGCCGGGATCAGGTTGGCCGGAGAGGACTGCCACTAGGCGATCGCTTGCATCTAAAAATGCCTGATTATATTTGTTACCATCCCGTAAGGGTGCAGCTAATGTTTCTTCAGCCACACTCTGAGCAATCTCATCTGTGAGCAGTGATTTGACCTGATCCCCAGAAATAATGGCAGTCCCATTGGTGACTGTATCCAGCACTAATAAAGTTTGATTCGCTTTGGCTTCCGGAGTAGGAAACCATTTTTCAAACAGTGCTTGAGCAAAACTTGCTGGTGTTTCTCCATAATCGAGGCGGCGAATTGTCACAAATCTGACTTCGTTACCAGTTTGCTTTGCTAAGTCATCAAAGGTGCTGCTAATCTGACCTTCATTGATGCGGCTGATAACTTCACCTTGGTCTATCACCCAGTTAGAATCGCCTGCTGTCAGGTTGGGTATTTGATAGACACCTGTAGCTAATGCAGAGGTGGCAAATAATGAAGAAGCTAAAATCACCGTCAGCAGAGGTAATATTAGCCGGATGAGGATTGTCTTCATCCTAAAAACTTGGTTGAGGAGCTGTTTCATTTGATGATTCCATAATACCGACTAGCACCAAAAATACTATACAACTAATGTCAAAATCACCTCTTCCACGGATTGATCTAATGATTGGCTAGTCAGTCAACTTGTTTACCCAAGCTACCGTTATTTTAAGGAGATACCCCTTGACCTCATTTGGTGACTATAAAAGCAAAGCTTCTCAATACATTACTTTCATTGACTCAGAATTTTATCCAGATTATCTTGATGAAGCAAAAACTATTTATAGCAGCGTTATAGATCAGTTTACAGAGTTAGCTTATCTGGTTAGAAGTTCGGTTGATTTGCTAATAAGTATTGCTGATAAACCAAATCCATCCCGAACTCAGTTATTAAGGGTTTTTCGCAAATATGTATCACCAGATACATCTGTTGAGATGTTAAAGGTCAAAAAGAGAATCCCAAACATTATTGCAGATTATGGACATAGATTTAGAAAAATAGAGGAAGTTAGAGCAAACTTGGCAAGCCGTCCCAACCCTGATGAAGCACTCATGGCTCTTCTTATGGAGTATAAAAGCCGAGGACAGAAAGGATACGAACTAACCGAAGCGTTCTTTCTATGGTTTGAGTCAAATTTTGCTTCAGATTACTCAATTCAAGGACCAGTGCGTGCTGGAAGAGATATCATGCTTAACGAAGTTTTGCAAGAGTGGGATGCAAAAACACCAGCAGACATTCTCATTTCTCGTCACGATGAAACGCCACTGATTATAGGGTTTGCTCGTTACGATTCGGATCGAGGAGGAGCGCAAGAAGATGATCGGACAGGTGGAAACAGAGATAAAGTGACTGACATTCTGAGATATGCTGATAGGTATAAGTTACCTCTAAAAATATTTTTCCTGAATGATGGTCCGGGACTTACACTCGGTTCTATGTGGAATGACTATGCTGCTCTAGAAAACTATGGCAAAGGTAGAGTTATGGTATGTACTCTCAAAATGCTAGATGAAAGGTTTACCAAAGATTGGCTTGAAAGTTGAGTTTACTATGCCACTCCTGAATAGATGTTTCTGGAATATTTTGTAAATCTGAAGCTATCTCCACATATAAATCAAGTCCACTGTGTAAAACTCTATTGGTATCTAATAACGATTGTTGTTTGATCTGAGTGCCATTGCTATTAATAAAGTCGCCCATTGCTTCAGTACCTTTAGCTAAACGATGAACAGTAGTTTCTATTGCCAGCAGAGAATTATCTATAGCTACCCATTGCCGTCCTAGTTCTTCTGCAACTGCAATTGTCGTACCACTTCCAGAAAAAGCATCTAGTACGATATCTCCTTTATTAGAAGAGGCAAGAATTATCCGCTTAAGCATTTCTGAGTTCTTTTCAGTGGGATAACCTGTAATCTTGATATTTTGATTATGGGCATCTTTGAAATCCAGCCAAATATCCTGAACTGGAATTCCTTTACTATTGTCAAGATAAACTTTTCTTCTGGGATTACCTGTTGAAGACCAATAAATTTCACCTCTGGCATCCATTTCATCTAGAGTTTCAGGTGTATACTGCCAGTGTTTACCAGGAGGAGGAAGCATCCCGCGCCACTGTTGGCCAGTAGCACCATTTCTTGTTCCTGGGGCATGAATAGGAACTTTTTTATAACGTCTCCCGGTTTCTTCTTCTATGTATTGATATTCTTTTTTAGCAGTCCCGTCTGTCCAAGCTTCAAAGGCTTGATTCCATACGTACGTTTCAGTTTTTGTATAAAACAAAATATAATCTGAAATATTGCCGTATTGTTTTCGTGTATAGTTCTTGGGATTACATTTCTTCCTTGTGATCCAATTGCGGAAATTCTTAGCTCCAAAAATTTCATCCATCAACACCTTGACAGGAAAAGCCATATTATCATCAAGATGGACGTAGATAGAAGCATCATCAGCCATTAGCTCTCTTAGCAAAATGAGCCTTTGACGCAGAAACTCTAAATAGTTAGCCCCATTAATAACATCATGGTAGGCATGATTTTGTTTTCTAGATTCAAATTCAGCACCCGTAGCATATGGTGGATCAATGTAGACTAACCTCACATTTCCAGCAATATTAACGTCATCTAGTAATGCTCTAAGAACCCTTAAATTTTCGCCGTAAATTAATCGATTTTTAGGCTGTTTTTCTACACTAGCAACGCAAAGCAACTGCGCTGGAGAGATATTTAAAATATCTTCAACTGCTACTTTTCCCTCATACTCTAACCTGAAAGAAATACTATTACTATTTTTTAAAGTGCTGTTGTGTTTGAGTCTACTAGGTATTCCTGTCGCCATCTAACTTTGTCTTTCTGCTTGGTGATCTTTATTTTTACTCTAAGATGTTTGCGACGCAACTGTCGCTTTTGTTAGCCCATCTCAACCCAATCACACAACTTGTGATTACTCGCCAAATAAGATTGTTAGCACGACCAACAGCGTAAACCCAGCGATAATCCCGATAGTACCCTCATTCTCCCGTCCCCGACGATTGGATTCTGGGATGATTTCGTCGCAAATGACAAACAGCATTGCACCTGCGGCAAAAGTTAACGCCCAAGGTAGAGATGCCCGTGCTACGCTCACAACGCCTAATCCAATGAAGCTAGCAACTGGCTCAATCGTTGCGGTGAGAAAACTTACCCACAACGCATAGCCGACTGTATACCCTTCTGCCACTAAGGACATCGCCACAATCAAGCCTTCGGGAAAGTTCTGTAAACCAATCCCCAAGGCGGTAATCATTCCTGTCTGGACATTTTCACTACCAAAACTCACGCCTACAGCCAAGCCTTCCGGGAAGTTATGCAAGGCGATCGCAATGATAAATAGCCACACCCGCGCTAAACGTCCAGCCTTACCGCCATCGACTCCCTTAATAAAATGTTCGTGGGGTGCATACTGATGCACTAGCGATAAAAGCACACTTCCTGAGCTAATTCCCAATAGCATCACTAGGGCGACTAAAGGCTTTGCTCCATAGCTTTGAGTTGCTGCCTCAATTCCAGGGATTAATAACGAAAACGCTGTTGCTGCCAACATTACCCCGCCACCAAAGCCCAACAGGGCTGTTGTCAGGCGATCGCTAATCCGCCTTAAAAATAATACAGGCAACGCTCCGGCAAATGTTGCGCCACCGGCCAAAAAAATCGCAGCCACACTCGCTGGTGATAATTCCATCGCCCCCTCAAACCACTAAGCTATGCTCTTGAGTATTGTATCTATAGCTAGTGATCACAACTGGGAATATTTACACAAACTCATGACCAGAAAAAAATTTACAGGCTTAAAAACCGAGTTTTATGAGCATCCATTTGACCACAAGGCACTGGTAACTCTAGAAAGAACCCCAGTTCTGCCTATGTTGCTGAAGAAAATCAATGAATATGGTATTGATAAATTACTGCGGATGCAAACAACAGGTAGTGAATTTAAAGTCACACCTCGTAATTTTCCCAACCTCCATAATGCTTTTGAGGAAGCCTGTAACATTCTTGATGTTGTTCCTATCCCCGAACTATTTCTGTTTCGTGGTACAGGATACATTAAAGCCTACGCTATTGGTGTGGAAAAGCCAGTAGTGGGGATCAATCTAGAAGGGATGGAATGGCTATCTCACGATGAGCTACTGTTTGTGTTTGGACATGAAGTTGCACGTATTAAAGGTAAGTATTTGGCATACCAACAGATGGCTCATGTTATGCCTGCTGTGAAAAATTTGATCAGCACTACAACACTGGGTATGGGTGGAATAGCAGCCAATGGGTTGGAAATTGCTTTATACAATTGGATGATGATGGCTAAATTTACAGCTGATAGGGCTGGTTTATTGGCTTGTCAAGATCAAGATGTGGCTATTACTGCCTTAATGAAATTGGGCGGATTACCACAAGAATATTTGAACGAGGACACAATCAATGATTTTGTGTTGCAAGCCAGAGCTTTTGAATTTAATAATCTTGATAGTTTAGGTCAATTTGCTAAGACTTTTAGCTTTATGGAACATCTTCTGCCCTGGATGGTGATGCGAGCCTCGGAAGTTTTAAAGTGGGTAGAATCCGGTGACTATGAAAATTTACTACAAGGAAAAGCACCAGATACTCAACAAGCTGAAAATCAGCAAGATGACGAAGACTGGAACTTTTTAACTGCTTGGGATACAACCGAGCAAAGTTAGGATTTTGTTGGTATTTATAAGTTTTTATTCCCAATCCCCATCTATGACTATAATCCTCACTAACGATGACGGTATTGACGCGCCTGGCATCAAAGCTTTACTTCAGGCTGTCAACGGTAAAAATGTCATTATTGCTGCACCCAAACATCATCAATCTGGTTGTGGACATCAAGTTACTACCACTCGTCCCATTAACTTGAAGCGACGTTCTAATTTTGAGTATGCGATCGCCGGTACTCCCGCCGATTGTATTAGAATTGCTGTCGCACAAATTTGCCAAGATGCCAAATTTGTCTTGTCGGGTATTAACGCCGGCGGTAACTTGGGAGTTGATGCTTATATTTCTGGTACTGTTGCGGCTGTGAGAGAAGCAGCCATGCACGGTATCCCAGGTATTGCTATTTCTCACTATCGCAAAGCCAAACTCAATTTTGATTGGGACTTTGCAGCTAAATTAACGGCTGAAGTGTTAGCCGATTTACTTCACCGTCCCCTAGAACCGGGATGCTTTTGGAATGTCAATTTACCCCATCTACAACCAGGAGAACCAGAACCTGAGATGGTTTTCTGTCAACCTTGTACCAAACCTTTACCACTCAACTTTCGCATTGATGGTGACGATTTTTATTATGTGGGGGAATATGGCAAACGGGAACGGACACCAGGAAGTGATGTAGATGTTTGTTTTTCTGGGAAGATAGCCGTCACACAATTAAGGGTATAGGGAATGGGGAGTAGGGAATGGGGAATGGTAGATTATTTTACGTTTTTTCCCTTGTCCCCTTTTCCCCACCTCTTTGTAGAAGTTCTTCCATGTTGAATTTTGAATTGATTCCTCCCTAGTCTCCATCAACTGATCCCTGAATCAACGAAGTGAGCCTGTCTAAAGTTTGTGTCAGTTGGGTTAATCTTTGCAATGAATCATCCTGAGATTCTGCCAAGCTTTGGATAGCATCACACAAAGCAAAAATTTGATAGCCTTGTTGCTGTAGCTGCTTGCCTTGTGCTTCAACTTGGCAGCTAAGATTGTCTAATCTATCTGCGAGACGTTCTATTGTCTCAGTGGTAGAGAGTACGGCTTCTCCAATTTGCTCAACAATGGATTCTAAGCGACTGATTTTCACTTCGACTCCAGCTGAAATCATTTCTTGACCACCCCGATTATAAGAGAGCATTTTCGTACTTGAATTTCACTAACTGAATAATCTCTGAAGAAAGTAGTCAGGAGAGAGAATAACTACTTTGCAATTTGCTCCTAACTTATGAATTAAATCGTTGTCCCTGGTTATGGGCTAAACAAATTTAGGATATTGTTTTAAATGAAAACTCCATGTGTTTATAGCTGGAATTCTCCTAAAATTTGGATCAAGACAGCCCTAAATCATTTCCGTTTCATTACTATTGATGAATTTGTTTTTTACTGCTTCTGGCAAATGATAGAAGCATTTTTGCCACCTAACTGATAGTTTCGCTAGTGTAAAGCTCTATTAATCAACTGCTGACAACTTGCAAGGCTAGCTATGTCATGTTTGAGTCAGACAATCTTGCTTTTGGGAATGTGCCTTATTTACCTGACTTAGTTGTGTTAGCTTTCTTCGGGGCTTTGAGCAGCGTGCTGAGTGAACGAAAAATTACAGGTTAACCTCCCGCTCTGCTAGTAGCACTTTCAACTCAGCAATTTTGAACACTGGTATTTTGTCAGTTCAGCTTGAACTTTTCTACTGAGGTAATCAGTTAGTAATAATTTTTCCGCTAAATGAATTCTTTGACACATATTAGTATGCGCTATCCATCCTCCTTATGATAGATTTATGTGTCTTCATCTTAAATTTACACAAGTTCATGATCCCGCGAATATAGATGAAGATTAAGTAAATATACCGTAAAACATCGGGTTTGTGATGAAGTCAAGTTTATATTCTGATAGAGAATCAGTAATATTACGATTGTTAATAAACAACTTGGCTAGAGAATGTACCATGTATCAAACACCCTCACCAAGAGTATTGCAAGGTACTACTTACAAAGACTGGGAACTAAGTTTTACAGAACATCCCTCAGTAGAGTCGAAATTTAAACGTGGGTTGGATATTTTAGGAAGTCTGGTAGGACTGTTAATTTTGGCTATTGTGTTTATCCCGATCGCGATCGCCATTAAACTAGATAGTCCAGGACCGATTCTTTTCTCTCAAGAACGTTATGGCCTTCAAGGCCGTGTCTTTCGGATTTGGAAATTTCGCTCGATGGTCAATGATGCGGAGAACCTGAAATCTTTAGTAGATAACGAAGCAGATGGATTTGTCTTTAAAAATAAAAACGACTTTCGTGTCACCAAGGTAGGACGCTTTTTAAGAAGCAGCAGTTTGGACGAATTACCCCAGTTTTGGAATGTGTTGATGGGCGATATGAGTTTAGTAGGAACACGTCCGCCTACTGCTGATGAAGTGGCAAAATATAATAACCGTCACTGGCAACGTTTAAATGTCAAGCCTGGATTAACTGGTGAATGGCAAGTTAATGGACGTTCTCACGTCAAAGATTTTGAAAAAATAGTTGATTTAGACTTACAATATCAAAGCAATTGGCATCCACTATATGATTTACAAGTGATTGTCAAAACAATCTATGTCATTTTTGGCAAAATTGGTGCTTTCTAAAAATTAACATTTAATGGGTAATTAACTGTGTAATTTTCATTAGTTAATTGCTCATTAAATGTTACTAATAATTAGGCACTGGGAAGATGTAGCTTTAGAATCTGCTAGGATGCCTTGTGAACGTTATTTACTGGTGCGTTACGTGACGCGATAACACAATCCCAATTCCACAGAAAGCCCAACCTAACCAGCAATTGACTTGAGGTAAAGCATTTTTAATTGTGATTTCTTTAGCACTTAAGGCAACTGCATACAAAGTCAAAACTGTGCCTAATATGTAGGTTAGTATGGGGATGATTTCGACTCCGATGAGAGATTGGGCATTAACGTAACCTTGAAAACAGCCAGCGATCGCTCCTACCATAGCAATGATTAGCCAGTGTAGTTGATGAGGCATGATCAATATCGCACCACAGGCAATACTAGCAAGGCTCACTGTCATCTCTGCACCTGGTAAATTGATCTGTGATAGATGCAATAATATGCCCAAAATTGCTGACACTAGAAAAACAGTCGTGATTAGCAAACCTTGAACAACCCCAGCAGAAAGTAAGCCAATTGCTACGATACTAGACAGACTTACCAAACTTAAAACTGGATCTGCAATTCCCCATAACAAACCATCCCACCCATTAGCAATAACATGGTGAAGTGATAATCCACTCCAGGAACTTAATAGACTAATTAAGATGAGCGCAGCGATCGCTCCCAGATGACGATGCTGTAAACTGACAGCAGGAGATTTTGATATATTCAGCATTTTTACGCAGCACGAGTTTTTTGGTACTTTATGCTACCCAAGCCACAAAACAAACTAACGCAGCTATCAAACTAATACTGAGTTGCCAAGGATAGAACTTTGGAGGGAGTCGGGAATAATATCAATTATGTGAATTTTTATGTAACCCGGCGATAGTTTATTGAGAAAATTTTATCAAGAAAGGCAGAGGGCAGAGGGCAGGAGGCAGAAGGAATACTGGCCTCTGTCCTCTGCCGCGACCATTCCCCGAAGGGGTTCCCGCAGGGTAGGGAGCAAGGGTTTAAGACCCCCACCAAATTTTCAATTTGGTGGCTCTTGTTTAGGAGGGGTCGGAATCCCCTTCTAAACAAAACCTTCTGCCCTCTGCCTCCTGCCTCCTGCCTCCTGCCTTCTTCAACTGAGTTGGAATTTGAATCAAAAACTCTGTACCTTGAAGTAGAGAAGAATTGCATTTCAGGTTGCCACCATGCTTTTCTATCAGTTGGTAGCTAATTGACATTCCTAAACCCTTACCTGAACCGACAGGTTTAGTAGTAAAGAATGGATCAAAGATTTTTTGTCTCACCTCTTCCGTCATGCCACAACCGTTGTCAGCAATGCGAATCATGACTTGGTTACTATCTAAAACTTCTGTGCGAATATGAATCTGTGGTGTAGTTAATGGTTTGATATTTTTGACTAATGTCTCTTCTAAAGCATCAATAGCATTAGCCAGAACATTCATAAATACTTGATTTAGTTGTCCAGGATAACAATCGATATGAGGTAAATTACCATATTCTTTAATAACTTGAATGTCTGGATGCTTACCTTGAAATTTTAAGCGGTTTTGTAATAGCAAAAGTGTATTATTAATGCCTTCATGAATATCTACTTGTTTCAATTCTGATTCATCTAGGCGTGAGAAATTGCGTAAAGATAAAACAATTTCACGGATGCGTTCGGCTCCCATTTTGATAGAAGCTAAAAGTTTCTGCAAATCATCTGCTACAAAATCAATGTCAACTTCTTTCTGATAATCTTGAATAGCTGATACTGGTTGGGGATAAGACTTTTGGTAAAGGAGCAGTAATTTTAATAAATCTTGAGTATATTCGTTCGTGAAGTGGATATTTCCATAAATAAAGTTAATGGGATTATTAATTTCATGGGCAACACCTGCGACTAATTGTCCCAAAGAAGACATTTTTTCGGTTTGCACCAGTTGAGCTTGTGTAGTTGCTAATTCTTTGAGGGCTTTTTCTAATTTTCTTGCTTGTTCTTGAGCTTTGGTAGCAGTAGCCAAAGATTGCAACATCGCTTGTTTTAATTGAGCCGTGCGATTCTCAACTATAGTTTCTAATTCGGTTTTGATTTGTAAAAGAGCTGCTTCTGCTGTTTTTCTTTCAACGATTTCCGCTTTTAATTGATTGTTAGCTACCTCTAATTGTGCTGGACTCGGTAAAGCTAGCGCCTGGGGAATTATTGGTACTAAAATAATTGCTGTATAAACGGAGATAAAAGCAGTAATAGCTTTCATCAAGCCAGATAGCCAGTAAGTTGGATGCCAAAGTGTCCAAATTTCCATGACATGGGTTGTACCACAGGAAACAATGAAGGCTCCAAATAAGAGGAGTATCCATTTAAATGGAAAATCTTCTCGTTTTTGGACAAAATAAACTATGGTGATGGGAATTGAATAATAAGCCAGAGCAATGAGAGAGTCTGATAAGATGTGTAACCCCACTAACCCAGGCTTCCAGAGGTAACAATGTCCGTGGGGGATAAATAAGCCGTCTGCTAAGAAATTATGTATTAAATCCAACATGAATTTTGCCGTGTGTAGATTACTGAAGCAATTCGCACGACAAATTATACGCACACCAAATCATAGATGCTAGAGGAAATATACTAGCGTAGTAATTCTTCTACCTGATGTTGGCTCCACAAATTTCTGTACAGTCCAGGTTTTTGTAATAACTGTACATGATTTCCAGTTTGCACAATTTTACCTTTATCCATCACCAAAATCCGATCAGCTGCGGCCGCAGCCGAAAGTTGATGAGTAATAAAAACTACTGTTTTGCGTTCTGTACCACCAGAGAGATTTTTGAGGATTTGGGTAGCGGTTTGATTATCTACACTAGAGAGGGCATCATCTAAGATTAACACCGGCGCATTGACTAACAAGGCTCTAGCTAAAGCAGTACGTTGCCGTTGTCCACCAGAAAGCGTAATTCCCCGTTCACCGACTATAGTTTCGTATTGTTGCGGAAAATTAATCACTTCTGGGTGAATTTGGGCTAATTTAGCTACCTGCTCTACATTTTCTTGTTCGCTGATGGGATCACCATAGCGAATATTATTTTTGATGGTGGTGCTAAATAAAAAGCTATCTTGAGGTACGTAGGCGATCGCATAACGTAAATCTGCTAAGGCAATCTGGGTAATATCTACCCCATCTAAAAACAACTGTCCTGGGGCAATATCCAATAAGCGGGGTAAGGCATTGGCTAAGGTAGACTTTCCTGAACCGATGGCACCGACAATTGCCACTGTTTCCCCTGGCTTAATTCTAAAGTTAACTTGATCTAGAGCCGGAGTAGTCGCACCAGGATAAGTGAAACTGAGATTTTTCGCTGACAGTTCCCCCCTTACCTGCACTATCGGTAGATATATCGCACCTCTATCATCTTGAATTTTGGGGGTGACACTGAGAATAGCTTCTAAGCGATCTATACTTACTTCTCCCCGTTGGTAAGCGGTAATGGTAAATCCTAACAAGGCGGTAGGGAAAACTAACCGCTCTACATAGATGAGCAATGCCAAAAAATCCCCAACAGCCAGAGTTCCCGCCGCAATCTGTGTTGTTCCCAACCAGATAATAATTAGTGAACTCAAACCAGCTAAACCACCAATGAGCGGAAATAGGGTATTCCGGCTTTTTGCTAGTGCCAAGTTAGCCCCTAATAGCTGTTGATTTTTTTGAGCAAAAGCTCGACGCTCATTTTCTTCTTGGGCGTAGATTTTAATCAACGCTATGCCACTGACATCTTCTTGAATGAGTTCACTAATATCAGAAAGTTTTTCTTGTACTACTGCCTGTTGTTGACGTAAGCGATCGCTAAACAAATGTACTAATACAAACATCAAGGGATACACTGCTAAGGAGGCTAGTGTGAGATTGATGTTAATGGCTAGCATGACTGGTAGTGTAAGAGCGTAAGCAAACACCGTATTGGCCAAACTTAAGACGGCAAAACCTAACAACCGCCTCACATTATCTACATCACTGGTAGCCCTGCTAATTAAGTCCCCAATGGTATTAGTCGCAAAATAAGCAGGTTCCAGCTTCAGTAAATGCTCAAAAATTCTTTGTTTGAGGTCAAATTCTACTTGCCGTCCTACGCCAAATATCCACAGTCGCGAAGCCATGCGGATTAGCCACATAGCAGAACTGAGTAAAATAATCACTACTACATAACGTAGTATTTCATACCAGCTAAAATTATTGGCAATTTCGTCAACGCAAGCGCGAATTAACCAGGGAATATAAACCCCTAGTCCATTCACAGACAACAAAGCCAAAATGCCGAAAGTGGCATCTCGCCAATGGGGACGGAGGTAAGCACCAAGTTTAGCAATTCGTCGAGATTGTTTCATGGAATTAAGGCAGGGGGCAGAAGAATTTTAGATTTTAGATTTTGGATTAAACAATCTCAAATTTGAAAGTGCTGACGCACCCTTATGTCTGACGACCGCGTAAGAAAACGTAAACTTGATTCAGATAACTTTCCCAAACCTGTGTTGTCAGTTGGAGTGTTTCTGCACTGGGTACAAAGTCTTCTAGTCGCAATCCTCGTTCTCTAATTTGTTGGGGATTTTGCATCAGATAAGGGGGGATTTTCGTTTCCCAGTATTTAAATGCTAAAGTGGCTGGGCTTAATTGGCTACTGGGTAAGATAGTATCCCCCACCATATCTGTAACTGGCATGAGGTAGCTTTGTGTGTCCAAAGCGACAATCGTCTCCGATGGAGATGATAGTAGCTGATAATTAGGGATAGTTACCCCTGTGACTAACGGAGCTCTGACTAAGAAATAGGCGATCGCAGGTGTACTAGCCAAAAGTAAAACTGTCAGCGCCCAACCAACTAAATATCCCCCTGGTTTATCAATGCCTCCTCCCTTGATCCTTTGCGCCGCAAACATCAACATTAAAACAGCAGCCCCTAAAGGTTTTAGGGGAAACGATACCAAACGCCACAAAGATGCTACAGCTGGTTCATTGGGGTTCAGAAATGACAAAGCTATAACCACCAATAAAACAACAAAAATTAATCGTCCAACAAAAGTTCCAGAAGGGTAGAATCTCTGAAACACAGAGTATACAATTACACCAATTAGTAACCACAACAGTACCCGACTTAGCAGTAGAAACATAGATCTTTACTCTCAAATCTCCTTTTGTGGTGAGCCTAGAGGTTTCATAAAGTGGATTTATTTTATCGTCAACGGTAATTTGACCTAAAATACCTCACCCCTCACACCAAAGACTACCGTCGTAGTGATTTTAGTGCAATTTTTTCACACTGCGTCTAATATTTATAATTTTCCAGATTAGTAATTTGGTACACCGGTAAATTAAATTAATTGAGTAGTTGTCACTGGAAAGGAAAAACTATGTCACCTGGAAAGCCCAGCATTTTGGTAACGGGGGGAGCGGGATATATCGGTTCACACACGGTATTAGCTCTCAAGCAAGCAGGTTATGACGTGGTGATACTGGATAACTTGGTTTATGGGCATCGTGATCTTGTAGAGCAAGTGTTGCAGGTAGATCTGGTAGAAGGCGATACTAGCGATCGCGCCCTGTTGGACAATTTATTTAAAACCAGAAATTTTGCCGCCGTCATGCACTTTTCGGCCTATGCTTATGTCGGTGAATCAGTTACAGATCCAGCCAAATACTACCGCAACAACGTTCTGGGTACACTGGTGCTGTTAGAAGCGATGCTGGCGGCATCTATTAAGAATTTTGTCTTTTCTTCCACCTGTGCTACCTATGGTGTACCGGATGTTGTACCCATTCCAGAAAACCATCCCCAAAATCCCATCAATCCCTATGGGGCTACTAAGCTGATGGTAGAGCGGATTCTATCGGATTTTGATGTGGCTTATGGTTTAAAATCAGTGCGTTTTCGTTATTTCAATGCGGCTGGCGCTCATCCTGATGGGTTATTAGGTGAGGATCACAACCCGGAAACTCATTTAATTCCCTTGGTACTGCTGACAGCTTTGGGTAAGCGTCAATCTATTTCCATTTTCGGCACTGATTACCCCACCCCCGATGGTACTTGTATACGGGATTACATTCATGTGAGCGACTTGGCAGATGCCCACGTTTTAGGGTTAGAGTATCTACTCAAAGGTGGTGATAGCGAAGTTTTCAATTTAGGTAATGGCCAAGGCTTTTCTGTCAGAGAAGTGATCGCAGCTGCTGAACAGGTAACTGCTATGAATATACCAATACAAGAGTGCGATCGCCGCCCCGGAGATCCCCCCAGCTTAATTGGTAGCGGTGAGAAAGCCAGAAAACTTCTTGGTTGGCAACCCCAATATCCGGATATTAAAGATATTGTTGCCCATGCGTGGCAATGGCATTTGAAAAGACATAAATAGGGGAGTGGGGTGTCGGGAGTGGGGTGTCGGGAGTGGGAAGTGGGGGGGCAGGGAGAAATGGGGAAAGTCCTCCCCCCTTGCACCCAGCACAGACTACACCCAATGCCCAATTCCCCCAAGGGCTTGTTAAAAAAAGCTTAATTATCGTTATTTATCATTGCGCCTTATTTTTTGTTCGATTATATTCGAGTAAATTTTGACACATAAAGCTAGTTCTACTTTTGAGAGCCTAGCTAGCTGTAAATATTGCTAAATTCGACTCTTCTTTACACACCAAATCATCAACATTTGATGAGGCTGTGTAGTGATAATTTGCCTTGTATATCTGCATCTTCTGATTTCCAGGGAATTGCAGTAGCTAAATTTAACTAAGTATTAACAAAAGAGATAACAGGCAATGACTACATCTGAATTTACCAGTATTGATAATCAATCCCCAAACACTAATTATAACGGCGGAACGAATTTATTCTCTTCAGGAGAGCAAAAAAGATTATTGACACTGAAGATAATTGAGAATTTATTGTTAGCTATCCTATTCATAGCTGTGATTTTTGTGCTTGTGTTTTCCAAATATGAGAATTTTACCACTTATGGCATCATCTCTCTGAGTTTGGTAGGTTTTGTATTTATTATCAATAGGCAAGTTTTTCAAGACTCAAAAAAGTTAGTTAATCAACATGAATTTAACAAAAAAGCTGAACTATATACTTATCTCTTGAGTAATAATTCTGGACAATACAGTAATTTTACCCCTATCAAAGCAAAAGCTTTACAGTACAGCCAAGAGTTAATTGATGACTATAAACGGACTCGGAATTTATCGAGAACTATTTACTATATTCTGCAAATTACGACTGTTGTGTTTTCGGGCATCACACCTATTTTAGTGTTGGTAGATAAAATAGAATCGGGGCAAGCATGGTTAAGGTGGTTGCCTGTTATCTGTCCAGCTATTGCTTCCATTATGGCAAGCATAGTGACATCTTTTCCTTTTCAAAAGAATTGGATTACTGCTAACACAGCCGTTGAACTGTTAGAAGCCGAACAAGAAAAATTTATTTTGGGAGTCACTCCACCTTATCGTTGCTATGATGCGTCTGATGAAATCCAACAGCAACAAAAGGCAAGCCAAGCATTAGAATACTTTATTGTGCAAGTAAATAATATTCATTTGCAACAAGTGCAACAGACTAGCGAGACGCAATCAGAGAAAAAAGAATCTGCCCAATCTAACGAATCACACTCAGAACCGAGTTCTTAATTTAACTATTACCTTTTTGACGCTGCCAAGCAGCAAATATTACACCCAAAACTGCTACAGTGGGAAGAGCGATCGCCCACAATGGCAACGATGACAATTTACTCTCTCCCACAACATTTTTGATTTCTTGCTGGCTGTGAAGATTTCTCCCTGAACCAGCTGCTACAGTCACTTCAAATTTCAACTCAAAGGGTTGGAAATCTGCACCAGATTTGGGTTTTCCTATTAACTTAAGTTGATAAATTCCAGGTTTGGGAAAGGTAATATCTGCCCCTGGTATGCCTTGATAGCGTTCGGCATTGACTGGGGTTAATGATGGTTCTATTAATGCAGGTTCGTTGGGTGTGTAGGGCTGCGCGTACACAGCTAATTGACAGTCACATTGTGTCAAAGGAATTACCTTACCACCTTTACGAGTCAAAGCAAACCAAGCTTGTGCCGATTCCCCAGCGCGAGGAGTATCGTTTGGTTCAATGTGAAGTGTAGCACCCACATCTGCGGCTATTTCTACTTTATGGGCAGCAGCAGGATGAATATCAATTATGGGCAGAATTAAGCAACTTAAGAAGAAATACTTAACAGCTTGCAAAGAAGAAACTTGTTTGTCTCTGGTAACTTTACTGTGATTTACTTGGGGGAACATAAAACTTTTCTACAGTTAACTTTGACCAAAAACAGCGCATTCGTACTAGAAAAACTCCAACGGTGACTATTCCCAGTAACACAACCGCTAACTTATTTCCCCAAGTCAATTGTAAAGAACCCAAATAATGGGAACCAATCAACACCGCATGAATCACACTCAACAGTAAAGCCGGCACACTTAATAAATGAATCTGTCGCCAGCGTTTACCCCAAGATTTTTGCCACGATTCCCAACTTGTTAAAGCTGCGGGGGTCATTAATATTAATCCTAGCGCACCGGCAGTCATTCCCAGTTGAAATTCTGGCGGTAAAAACCAAAAAGCAGCAAAATTCCATTGCAATGAATGTTCAATCATGTGGGTGGTATGCACCACAGCCAAGACAAACGCCCCCACCCCCAAAGCACGGCGATAACGTAAAGGTGATGCCCACAATTTACTAATGGGACGAGCAATTAACGCCATCATCAAACAGAACAAAGCAGCGTGTCCGGTATAATCTACCATTGTGTCACCAGTCCGCAGCAAAGTAATTGCGCCAATACTCAGTGTCACCCAACCACCTAGGCGAAATAACTGACTACGCCTGTCTTGACTCACCAAAGCCGTAGACACACCGACACCTAACATTGTGGGGAGTGTGCCTAAACCAAATGCCAGCATAGTCGCCGTACCCAGCCATAAACTACCAGTCTCCGCCGCTTTAATTTGGGCAGCATACAAAAAACCACAAGGCATTAAACCCCAAGTCATACCCAATAGTATGGGTGTCCACCATCGCTGATGTAAGGACAACTTCACCATTGCGGTACTGAGGCGATTATGTAACCCGCCTTGTAATAGGGGATGTAGCAAAGGAATGCGAGGTAGTAAATGGGGTGTAATTTGTCCTAAACCGAACCAAATCAGCATCACACCAGTAATAATTGCCATTACACGCCGCAAGTCGCTACCCACACCCGCCAACTGTCCACCTTGTAACAGTACCGAACCCAGCGCCCCAATGCCAGCCCCGACTAAGGCATAACTCAGCATCCGTCCCAAATTTAATAAGACATGGAATATTAATTGCTGTTGCCAAGTAGTGGCAGGTTTTTCTAAAGTTGATACACCTGCTGAGGATGTTTTCTGTGGGGTTGATTGCTGATGAGACAGAGAAAATGCCACCGTTAGTGGCCCGCACATCCCGAAACAATGCCCAAAGCTACCCAAAAATCCCAAAATTGTAATTAAAAATAAATCGAACATATGTGGTCATGGGTAGTGCAAGAAATATACTAGCCCCTAGGCTCTAGTCTCTACGCACATCAATAATTTCAGTATCTTGAATCACTTTACCATTGTGAACTAACGCCTCATGACTGTTGGCATTGAGGGAAACAGTGATTTCATTTCTACCCGGCTTAAGGTGTTCTAAATAGTACCAAGAACCATACAAGCGGGTGATTTTCTGCCCATTGATATAAATATGACCATGACCTTCTCCTGGTTTAGCTGCTTGATTAATCTTTTCTGGTGCAAATCGAAAATTAGAGACTTTAGCTTCTAAATTCCATCCTTTTGAGGCATCTTTATGTACAACTAAGTCAACTGATGGTACAGGTTGACCTGGAGTAATTTCAATTGTTTTTTGATGATGCCTTGAGTGACCATGATGTTGATTGTCTCCTCTAGCAATTTCCCCACTATTAACTAACAAAGTGAGGCAAGCTAAGGTAGTTGATGCCAGAAAAATGTTTGACCGCATTGCAATTTACAGTATCTATTGAGAAAGATGCTTTATCAGTTTTATGCGGAAATTTAAGTAAATTTTGTCACTTTGTCAAAAGACAAGCTGTAAAACTTCCCAGGAATTGGGTATAGCATTGCTCTATGATAGTCTTCATTAAGAAGGCTGCTATTTTGATACTGCATTGACATCATGGACACTTTTAACCAAAGAAATCTCCAAAATTTAGTATCTGTCCAAATTCTCAAAGGTCATTGTAGTAAAGTTCTGGCTGTTGACTTTAGTCATGATGGACAGATGTTAGCAAGTGCTAGTGATGATAAAACTATTAAAATATGGAGTTTGTTAACTAATCAGGAGCATTGCACTTTGAAGGGACATGGTGAATCTTCATGGTTTGGCAGTGTGAATACAGTAGCTTTTAGCCCAAATAGCAAAACTTTGGCTAGTGGGAGTGATGACAAAACTATTAAGTTATGGGACGTGCAAACAGTCCAAGAAATTCATACTTTTACAGGACATGAAGAAAAAGTCTACTCTGTTGCTTTCAGCCCAGATGGAAAAATTTTAGCTAGTGGAAGTCAAGATAAAACTGTTAAGCTTTGGTCATTAGAAAAACGCAAAGAAATAGCATCTTTTCATGGGTTTACTGATGATGTATTATCTGTTGTCTTTAGTCCAGATGGTAAGATTTTAGCTGGCGGTAGTAAAGATAAGAATATTAAAATTTTGTATTTAACTAAGCAACAAGTCCAAACAATTAAAACAGACGATGATTGGTTTGCCAATATTAACTCCCTGGCTTTTAGTCCAGATGGGAAAATCTTAGTTAGTGGCAGTCAGAATAAGAAAATTAAGTTATGGGATATGAATACGGGTGCAGAAATTCGGACATTAATAGGCCATGAAAATGATGTTTGTTCTGTAGCTTTTCATCCCAATGGCAAGATATTAGCTAGTGGCAGTAAAGATAAGACTGTCAAGTTATGGCAGGTAGTAAATGGTAAAGAAATTTGTACTTATCAAGGGGCTGATGATGCAGTCTATACTGTAGCTTTCAGTCCAGATGGTCAGCAATTAGCTGCTGGTAGTGGAGATAAAAAGATGATACTGTACTCTTGTTTGGATATGTCCTAATTGCGGTTATACCTTCCGGGAGATTTTAGGCTGCGGCTCGTTTGTGTTTACGCTAGTCTAGTGTGAAAGGTACGAGAAACTCAGATGAAAAAAAGGATTTGGCTGGCGCTGTTGGTGCTAGTGGCAATCGTAATAGTGGGTGGTAGAGGTAGCACATTTTTTGAGCAGCGTCCCTCACCAGAAATTGTTGAGAGTGTACCAGTAGTCACACCACAACCACAGCCTGAGTTTCAGGAAGTTAACAATGCTCCGCAAGTATCGATTGATAGATTATTAACTCATATTGAAAAGTTAAATTTTCAACGCTACACAGCAACTGAGCGATCGCGTACCCGAATCTATATTATCAATGAATTGCGAAAACTAGGTTGGCGACCAAAATTAGAAAAATTTTCTGATGGTGTAAATATCTTTGCTGAACGCGCCGGAACTGACACTAAAGGCGGCGCAATTTTAGTTGCAGCCCATTATGATACTGTTGCCGAATCTCCTGGTGCTGATGATAATGCCAGTGGTGTAGCTGTTTTACTAGAAATAGCGCGAGTTTTTCGTTCTCTCCCCACACCTCAAACATTACAATTGGCCTTTTTTGATCAAGAAGAAGCCGGATTACTTGGTAGTAAGGCGTTTGTTACTGAAGAAAAACGCTTGCAAAACCTACGTGGTGTCATTGTTATGGATATGGTAGGTTACGCTTGCTACACAACAGGCTGTCAAAAATACCCGACGGGTTTACCTGTGACTCCACCCAGCGACAAGGGTGATTTTTTAGTAGCTGTGGGTGATACAGAAAATTTACATTTACTCAATGCCTTTGAGAATTCAGATACAGCTAATTTGCCAGATGTTTTAAAGTTACCTATTCCCCTCAAAGGCTTGCTGACACCTGACACTCTCCGCAGTGATCATGCGCCTTTTTGGTATCAAGGAGTAGGCGCTGTTTTAGTCACAGACACAGCCAATCTCCGTACACCCCACTACCATCAACCTAGTGATACACCGCAAAATATCGAGCGATCGTTTTTTGCTGGTTCTGCACAGATTGTAATCAATGCGACTAATAAGTTGTTAAGGCAATAGGTAATAGGCAATAGGTAATAGGCAATAGTTTTTATTTTTTCTCCTCTGCCCCTCTGCCCCTCCGCTCCTCTGCCCCTCTGCCCCCTACTTCCCTTGCGGGTAAGTTAAAGTCCAGTTTTGAGGATTATTTAATTGAGAGTATAAACCTTGGAGAATCAACCGCAGTGCAATGCGGGTTTTGAAATAATTTCTGATCAGATGGGTGTTTGGTTCAGCGAAGATATCATCATAATTTTGACTGTACCCAAATGGTTTAGAACATTTACTTTCCCCACCTTTAACAGTTAAGACGAAAAAAGGAGTTTTCTTGTATTCGTCAAGAACCATAAATATTCCATATACATGGTGTTCACCACGCCACGGCTGAACCACTACCTTAGTTGCTTGTACTTGAAACTTTTGGGTTTTTGATGCTAGAAAGGCCTCTGAATTGCATTGAGTATCATCACTAGGCCACCAAAGCGTAATGAGAAACAATGATAGTAAGCATATGAGTGTATAGATGGTAATTTGGCGACGCATAGAGTCAACAGGACATCTTCTATAGCTGCTGTTGTTCTAAAATTACCAGCCACAAACAAGTCATCCAGGAAAAAATAGAAAAGCAACATATATTAAGTAGGCGATCGCCTACTCGACTATCTTATTAACATGAGCGATCGCACCTCACCCAGGTAAATTTGCAAACACCTGCCCAACTAATTCCTTAGTCTTTTCTTCCAATTGTTGCCAATCAACTTCACCTAAGTCATCAATTAAACTTGGATCAATATTAACCGTTTCACTTTCTGGACTGTAATTAATAAAACATACCTGATAGCATAATTCCCACAAATCAATACTGATTTGTTGGTCTTGACGTTGCAAACATAAGTGGTATCCTGGATGGGGCATTGGTAAACTAGCTAGGGTTTCTCTGATGGCATCTGCTCGTTCTAAAGTTGCAGTTTCCATTTCTTCTAATAACTGAGTTACCAAAGCTTTGATTTCATCAGTGGTGTTAGCAGGCCAAATCAGCACGTCTTGGTAAGTTCCTTTCCAAGCTGATTCATCTAGCTGCTTGCGAAGATTATCAACAACGCGAATAAAAGCAGGTTGCATGAGGAGTTCTGCCTGCTGCCATGTAACTTGGTCTGTTATTCTAGGTGGCATCGGTAATTAACAAAGGCACTAAAAGAAAAATTTACAGTCTGTGTTTATTAAAAGAATTGCGTATTAAGTTCAAATCTTTTATCAAGATAGCGGATTTCACTGCCAAAAATTTGGAGATATTTATTACCATCGGGAAAACTTAGGTGATAACTCTGGGGAGGGATTTATGATAGGCAAGCTACTAGACCACCGTTACCAAGTCGTTAGAGTTCTAGCTACAGGAGGATTTGGTCAAACCTACATAGCCCAAGATACCCGCAGACCAGGCAACCCCATCTGCGTTGTTAAGCACCTACAACCCGCTAGTTCTGACCCCAGAGTTTTTGAAACTGCCAAGCGTCTGTTTAACAGCGAAGCCGAAACTTTAGAAAGGCTGGGTCATCATGACCAGATACCCCGATTACTGGCTTATTTTGACGAAAACCAAGAATTTTATTTAGTTCAAGAGTACATAGAAGGACACACCCTCACAGAAGAACTCATCTCTGGGAAGCGTTGGAGTGATAGCCAAGTTATTCAACTGTTGCAGGAAGTTTTGACTGTCTTAGAGTTTGTTCACCAGCAAGGGGTGATTCACCGCGATATTAAGCCAGATAATATCATTCGTCGCACTTCAGACAATAAATTAGTTTTAGTAGACTTTGGTGCAGTTAAGCAATTGCGGACACCAATGGTTATGGTTGGTGGACAACCCACTGCGACAGTCGCTATTGGTACTCCTGGCTATATGCCGACAGAACAAGGCCAAGGTAAACCCCGCCCCAATAGTGATATCTATTCTTTGGGGATTATTGCCATCCAAGCTTTGACGGGACTAACAGCCGCCGAACTACAAGAAGACCCAAATACAGGTGAAATTCTCTGGCAGCATTTAGTTAATGTCAATTATCGCCTGGCAGAAGTGTTAACTAAGATGGTGCGTTATCACTTCAAAGACCGTTATCAAACGGCAACAGAAGCACTGCAAGCTTGTCAAAATGTGATTAATCCTGTAGCTGTATCTGTGTCTTCTACAGCCCAAAAATCTATTAATACTTCTAAGTACGAACCTACTACATTACCATCTCGGTTATCTCGACAGCAAACTTTAGCCGTAGCACCAGCTAACCCCCCTTCAGTTCAACCATCTCGTCCAAATTCTGAAAAATCTGACCCCTGGCCATTATTAATTGGGGTGTTATTGGCGGGTGGTGCAGCTGCTTTGGTGGCCAATTTCTATCCCAATGTGAAAAACTTTGCTGGTAATTTCTTGGGTAATAATGCAGCTAGTGCGGATAAATGCCTGGCGGTGGTGGCTGGTAACTCTAATATCCGTTCTGAACCGAGTTCGATTAATTCTGATAATGTTTTAAAAACAATTGGCGAAAATAGCAAGTTTGAGGTGACTGGCACCCGGACAAAACGGGGTTGGGTGGAAATTAAACTGAACTCAAGTCGGTTAGCTTGGGCGCACTCAGATGTGATTATTAATAATCAGGAATGGATTTCTTGTTTGCGTGACAGAGGTATAGCTCTGAAAACAGTAGATGATAGTACATTAATCGCTGCTCGACCTGTTCCCCAAGCTAAACCACAATTTGATAACCCAATGGTGTCACCCTCAGCACCAGAAGATGCCCCAAGTCCCACGCCAACACCGTCTCAGGAAAAGAGTACCGAGATTGTGGCTAAAGCCAGACAAAAGTATGAATCAGGTGATTTAATAGGAGCGATCGCTACACTCAGATCAATTCCTCAAAATGCGTCTGCTGGTATTAAAGAAACGGCAGCCATGATTAACCAGTGGCAAGAAGATTGGGCGAAAGCAGACGCACTCTTTAACGACATCAATCAGGCCATAGATAATGGTCAATGGGATAAAGTTTTAGACTACAAAAACCATCCCGAAAAGTTACCCAATATTAAATACTGGCAAGATAAATTAGAACCGTTGTTTCAGCAAGCAGCCGAAAATGTCAAAAAACAGGCATTTCCTCAAAACAACAATCTAGAAAAGCAAAAAAGTCCCTCACAAGAAACACCTGAAACTGAGGAACCAGAGATTATTAACCCTTCAGAATTGCCTCAAAATGGTTATTAACGGGAAACAGGGAACGGGGAACAGGGAAAGCCTACAAAATTCAAAAATTCTTGAGAACAATCTCCCCTGCCCCTATGCTCCTCTGCCCTTCTGCCCTTCTGCCCCTACCGCATTTCGTCATATTCATGGGTTTCCATGCGTCTGGCATCCATTCCGGCTGGGGGTAGGAATTCAGCACGTCGCACAGGAACTAAAGGCTGTGTATGACCTTGGTAGGGATGAATTACTTGTACTGTCCTGGTAGGACGTTGGCGCGGTGAGAACAAAGATAATACGCCAGCGACTACAATTCCACCACCAATGGTGAGAGTCGCCCCTCCGGCTGCCCAAACGATGGGTGAATTAAACCAAGGGGTTTCAGCTTGGAAAGCGGCGGCTGCTACTTTTTGGCTGTTTTGCTGGGCTAATTGCAGCTGTTGGTTGTTGTAATTCTGGAATTGAAACTGGAGTTGCTGATTTTGCGCTCTGAGTTGTTCGTTATCGCTTTTTAACCGATCCAAGTCCATTTTCAGCCGTTCTAGTTCTACTCGCTGTTCAGGATTAGGCGCAGCAGGTGGCTGATGGGGATATTGTGCTTGTCCGTAGGGGGGGTATTGCATAGGGGGTTGCATTACCTGGGGTGCTACTACGGTGGCTGGCATTTGGGGGGCAACAGCGAAGTTAGGCTGTAGGGAAGAAGCGTTTGTCCCCCTGAGCAATAACAGCGCCGCCAGTCCAGCTACGGCGACACCGCCAATAAATGCCATACTCTCACTCATCGCCTTTCCACCTCAACTGCGATGTCAATTTTACAACTTTTGCCTGACCCACTCTCACACTCATAATCTTTATAAGCCTATTTAATTTCACATAATACCCAAAGCATTAGCTGCTATATCAGCTAGTTTTTTTACCACTTAGTATTCCAATGTTAATATTCAAGACTATAAATCGTAAATTGTCCACCAAATACGGGTAAAAAAACTGCGTTGTTATACTTTTTTAATCTACTTTATCTTGATCATCAAGATGTCTTGATGGTTGCTTTGAGACTTTGACTAAATTGAGCGATCGCACTTAGTCCTTCTTCGGGTGTACCTTCGGCTAATCGTTTCACAAAGGCACTACCCACAATGGCTGCATCTGCTCCCCATGCTTTGACTTGACGTGCTTGTTCTGGTTGGGAAATGCCAAAACCGACACCAATGGGTTTATCTGTAACAGAGCGAATTTTCTGTAATAAATCAGATACCCGTGTTTCCATTTGCGATCGCATCCCTGTCACACCAGTTACACTGACCAAATAGATAAATCCTTGGGAGGAGCGAGCAATGGTTTCTATCCTCTCAGATGAACTGGTAGGCGCAATTAATAGTGTCAAGTCAATACCAATTTCACTAGCTGGTTTGAGTAGTCCGCCTGCTTCTTCTAGGGGTAAATCAGGAACCACCAAGCCAGATACCCCAGCCGCAGCAATTTGCTCTAAAAATTTGTCAATGCCCCGGTGCAGAATGGGATTGTAATAAGTAAATAAAATAATGGGTGCTTGTAAATTGGGAGTAATGGCTTGCAACATTTCCAGTACACCCTCTAGTTTTGTTCCCCGTTGTAAAGCGCGGGTAGCAGCCGCTTGAATCACTGGCCCATCGGCGAGAGGATCAGAGTAGGGAACACCCAATTCAATCAAGTCAGCCCCACTAGAGTCTAAAATCTTCAACGCTGCGGCTGTAGTTTCTAAATCTGGATCACCAGCAGTAATAAACGGAATCAGAGCGCACTCTTGATTCCGCTTGAGGGTTTGAAAGCGATCGGAAATAGCGGTCATTAATCAGTAGTCATTAGTCATTGGTCAAGAGTCAATAGTAACAAACAACTGACCTTTGTTAGTGGGGAGTGGGGAGTGAAAATTACTAGCCTCTCGCCCCTTTTTCCTGTTGCTCCTGCTCAATCTCCGCTTGAATTCTCGCTAATTCTTCGGGAGAAAGTTCGTCCAGGCGTTTTTGGAAAAAGGCTTGTTCGTAATCTTCTCGTTGCTGATGGTAGGTCATTTGTTTTCCCATCGCACGTAAAGCATAGGTGGCTAACCAAGCAATCAACCCAATCACTAGGAAGGCTTGGCTCCATATACCAGCTTGTTGACTATCTAAACCTACTAGCTGTAACCCCAAATATACCAAGCCACCAGCAATAAAAACTCCTAAGCCAATTCCGATAGCATCAATCCGTCGCATGAGTGTTATGACCTACCAATCAATCTTGTTAAACTTCAATTTTTCGTGGCTTGGGCCGCAGATTCACAAACGGTGACAAAACCAACAGTCCTGGAAAGAAGAAGAAAACCATAAAATACATAATGGTGCGCTCAATCGAGCCTGCCGTATACCAACGTAGGTTCAAGTACAGCATTAAAGCCACAGGCACAACTAACAAATAAGCTCCAGCTAAAGCCAGATATAGCAAGGGTACAAAGGGTACAATCATAAACTCTCTCTTGGGATGGTTCAGATCATTTAGTGCATCTGTTTTCCATCATAGGCTGAACAGAGAGGCTGAAGAAAGCGTAACTATTGGGCTTTTAAATGACTCTCGCAAAAATTCCTGATTATTGCTGATCCAAATCATAAAATAATGCTACAATAGCGAAGGCGCTAAACCAGCAGTGGTCTTGTTAAACAAGGTGGAAGATACTCAAGCTATTTGAGTGCGAGGCATTAAACGCCACTCTCAACGAGAGACAACAACTCGCCCAAGTTAGATACAAATTTTTCCATCAGGTTGGACAAAAGACGCAATTAATGCTGGAATAGATGAGGAGGTATTTGCTGCCTCCAAAAAATAACTAACTCCCAAGACAATGGGGGGGTGTGGCGGAATGGCAGACGCTACGGACTTAAGTAATTGAGCCTTAAAGAAGAAATTCTTTAAGTGGCAGCTCTCAAACTCAGGGAAACCTAAATCTGTTCACAGACAAGGCAATCCTGAGCCAAGCCGAAAGAGTCATGAGTGCTGAGTAGTGAGTAAAATAAAAGCTCACAACTCAGAGGTTGTAACTCTAAGCTAGTCGGAAGGTGCAGAGACTCGACGGGAGCTACCCTAACGTAAAGTCGAGGGTAAAGGGAGAGTCCAATTCTCAAAGCCTATTGGCAGTAGCGAAAGCTGCGGGAGAATGAAAATCCGTTGACCTTAAACGGTCGTGAGGGTTCAAGTCCCTCCACCCCCATAAACATTTAAAAACATCAGCCTGCCTAAATCATCTAGGCAGGCTTAGTTGTCTGTAACTTTAAGCCTCAGTATTTTCTCTGAGCGATCGCGGCGGAATAATTGCATAATTGAGTAACTACACCGTAAATTTACTAATTGCCAAGAAAATATCACTGTAGCTTTGAATAAGCTGATTGATAGTCTCATCTGTGAAGGGTAAGCTAATAACAATATAATTAAAAACTCGTTGGTCTTGAGAAATTACATGACCGCTAAGACTTTACTCGGTAATCTACTAAGTCAAGATAGTGTTCCGTTAAACTCTCACGAGATAACTATCCCAATTATTCAGGATAAGGTTTACAGATTCTTTTTAGAGATTGTTAATACTGCTTCACCAGAAGATGTTTTACAAGAATTTAAATCTTTATTTATCGATTGTCTGGCATCGGTAACATTAAATAATGTCCCAGTCATCAAGAAAATCGTATTTTTAAATGACGAAGCTGAGTTTCGTCATACAATCAAACGTTCTTGCTATATTTTAATCAATAATTGGGCATCTAAGAGAAAACATAATTATATTCAAGAATTAATTGATTTATTTACTAAATTACCTAATTCTGAAATAATTAATAGCTATCAAGAGGTAGAAATCTATAGAAAATGGCTAGAAAATTTTGTTAATAGCCAAGATTTTAAAGAACTGAAAATATTTAACTATAAAAATGATAGTAAAAGCAAAGAACACTGGAGCGATCGCTATGCTGCTTATTTATTGATTGCTCAATCATTAGATGCAGATAAACCCAAGGAACAGCAAGAGGCAGCTATCAAAGTTTACAGGCAGATGAAAGATAAGTATAAATTTGATTTAGCTATGTATATTGCCCGTTCTCAGTCTTCTGCTTCCAGTGCTACACGCTATAACAACCCCAGTATTTTGGGTGATAATGTTTTGCGTCTGATTAAAATGATAGTAGTCAAAAAAGGTCAATTTAGTTATGAAAACCTAGCAAATATATTTCTGAAGCAAACTGAAAATCAAACACTGAGAGAGTTTAAAGATAGTTTGCAGCAATATCTATTTTTTTCGGTTGGTAATCAAGAAACTTCTGCGCTGTTACAGCAATCTTTAAAAGATAAGCTCCAATTGTGGAAAAGAGAACTCGATAAAGAACATATTAATAAGAATTTATTATTAAGAATTTGCAATAAACTAATTGATTATCTAACTATAGAAAATAGACAAGAGCCTTCAAAGTTATTTATTTTATTACTTTCACATGGTCATCCTTTAACTTTAGTGATTATTCTGCTCAAGATAATTTTTATTTGTAGACATTCCCGCAGTCATTTAGAAACTAGGATTGCTGATTTAATCAGTTACTATAAACATCAGTCCGAGGATGAATGCCAATGGATCATTCATTTTATCGAGTTTTTTAATATTACCTTTGCCATTTATGCGGAAAATGTAGAATATAACTTGTTGAAAATGGCAGAAGATAATTCCATTCAAGATGCACAGACAAATTTAGATATTTACCGTGTATTTTCACAGGTAAAAGGAGATTCTTCTCAATCTTATTAACTACTTGGCGAGGCGTTCATCTAGCCCAGCTAACCCAGCCCCAGCTACTTCGGCAATGATACTAATGAGACGATACAAGGCGATCGCACTAATCACCGCCGCCGAGGGAAAGCGATGTTGTAAAAGAGCGATCGCTGTAGCTTCAAATACACCCAAGCCGCCAGGCGCACCAGGAACCACCAACCCCAACAACCAAGCACAACTAAAAGCACCCAACAACAAAGGAATTTGATTCAGGTTCAAGGGCATCAGGGCATACACAGTTAAGATAAAGCCCATACCCCGCAGTGTTAAAAATCCTAACTCTCCTAATAAAGGTCGTAGAGGATAGCGTGCAATACTAACAACAGCACTGGGCTGGAGATGAGATTTTTTAGCTTTCAATTTGGACAACAAACTAATCACTGGGTTCAAAAACCGGGGATGTACTGCATACAGGATAATTGCCAAACTCAACAACTGTAATCCCCGTAAAGTCAGGGTAGTTTTGGGGGCTGCGAATTGACTACCGAAGAACACCACAATTATTAAAGCCGCCGCCGCCATCAGTAAGGGTTCTAGTAAAACGCTGAGAGTAGCCGCACCAGCAGTAATATTGGCATTTTTGGCGGCGACAATGCGCCCATAGTAATGCCACACATTACCCGGTAAATACTTAGCAAGGTTAGTTTTCAGGTAAACCTGAATAAATTGGCTAGGTGGTACAGGTTGATTTAACTCTTTGAGAATCCAAGTCCAGATCCAACCAGCCCAGGTATGCGCCAGTAACGTGATACCGGTAGCGATCGCTAAAATCGACCATCCTACTTCATCAATGCGGATAGCTGTCACCTCACCCCAGTTATCCTTGAGGGCTTTACCGACAAAAACTAATGTTGCCCCTAAAATTACCCAACGTAAAATTTGCTTCAGTTTGATAGTCATTTAATCGCTATAACACCCAAGGCTGAATTTGCTCAAATCTTATGCTACATCAGCTAAAAACAGATTTTTGTCAAAATTTCACAGACTATATAAATTTATTTAATGTATATTTTTTGACTAACTACCCCAGATATTTATCTTTTGTTAACAATAAAAATTTTTGGATTTTGCTGTTTATTCAGCCTATTACTTTTGATTTATATGGGAATGATCAACGTAATTTGATAAGTTTAATATCTGGCTAAAGGTTGATATTATCGTACTGAGTTGTGGAATTTATTTAATGATTAATTCATGCAACTAGGTTTAAAAACTTTTGTTTTATCTATTTATTTATATCTTTCCATAGTTAGATAAAATTGGCACATTTTGGCTAAAAATAATGTGACCTACGCTAGAGGACAAACTCAATTTTAAATTTTAACATTAAAGACTATTGGTCAAATTAGTAAATAACTAAAACCAAAACCAGCACGCAAAAATCTGCTTATTTAGTGCCTACAAATAAGCAATTTAGCTTGTCTTTAGTTAAAAGGAGGAATGAGTGGACAGTCTAATATCTTTATGGAAAAAGCTACGACTGCGCCAAGTTTTAACTGTATTTTTGGCTGGTCTATTGTTAGTATTTAGCACTGCTTGTACTCAAGCAAATCCTCAAGGGTCAAATCCCAGAAATCCTGCGGTACAAGCTGGCGGCGCTAATAATCCTTATAAGAATGGTGGAGACAACTATACCAAATATAGGATGTCTACCGACCCCAAGATTAATCAGGAAAAAGACCGAGCTAGCTTACAAATAAATCCACAAGTTTTGATTGCTGTTAATAGAGAATCTGAACTACTCTACCCTGGTGCTGAAACACCCACAGGCAGAGTAATTAAAGAAGGGGAATTGCCCATCATTACTGGAAAAGACTTCCAACAGCCCAAACCAGGCGGTTTAATTCAGCGTGAACCAGATGTAGGCACTCGCATTCAAGAACGAATTGGAACTGTCCAAGAAAACGTGAAAGAGGCTTCTGGTTTTTTAAAGGAAAAAGCCGATGAAGCAAGTGCTAGACCTGAATTACAAAAGAATCCCGCAGTTGGTAGATAGCATAGCACTCTTGGCGCTTGCTCATTTATCAAATTTCCTCTTGGTGAACGTTACATCAAAGTACAAAATTCAAGGAGTCATATTATGAAAAAAGTCATTGATTGGGTAAGAAACCTTCGTCCCTTAAAAGTATTCACAGTTTTTTTGGCGGGATTATTGCTGTTATTTGTACAAGCTTGCAATCGTCCAGGAATTGCTGCACAGCCATCACAACCTGGCGCTCAAGCACCGAATGTAGAAAGATACGATCCCACAAAAAGCTATCCTTTGAATGCTCCGCAAGGTGGGATGAACAACTTTAGTGATGTAGATCCCAGAGCTAGAGCCGAAGAAAAAGCAGCAGAAGCTAAAGCCAAAGCTTTGCGGGATATGGCTAAAAGAAATGTTGAGGAAAAAGGCATTGATAGCACAGAACAATATGTTCGTAATTATCAGCAAGGCACACCCTTTGATCAAAGAGTCAAGAATCTAGGTGAAGATATCGGTAGTTCTGCTGAAGAAGTACGGGAAGGCGTTACTAGAGGAACTCGACGCGGACTGGAAAATATCAAAGAAAACACCCAGAACGCTGCTGATGATTTAACTAAGAGTGTTCAGCGTGGCACAGAAGATACTGGCAAAAATATTCAGCGACGAGCTGAAGATGCCGCCAATGCAGTCAACAGAACAATTAGAGAGGCTAGTTAATACAGAAAGGTGGGAGTAGGGAGTTAGGTGTAGGGGTGCGACGGTCTACTACTTCTCTTAATATACAAGGGTGCGTCAGTCAGAGAAAACCTAGCTGACGCACCCTACATTTTGGAGATTTTTTATGGCTCTAAAGTGGATTGCCAACTGTGTAGTGCCATCTGGTGAATTTCCCGCCAAGGAAGATTGTATTTGCGGGCTAATTCTGCACAATCTTCATACTCTGGCTGGACGTTAGCAATGCGTTTATCTGATGATTGTCCTTGCCATGCTACTTTAATTCGTACAGTGCCGTATTTCGTTTCTATTGGTTGAATTTCTCTGGCTAAGATGTTCCGTTGCTGGGTAGTGCGACGGATGCCTAAAGTGGTGGTTTCGCGGAATAAAACTGCTTCACAATCGCTGAAGTTTTCTGGATGGCAAATCACGGTGAGTAGAATCCCTGGACGGGATTTTTTCATGCCTATGGGTTGGGTAAAGACATCCACAGCGCCAGCTACAAACAACGCTTCAAATACATAACCTATAGCCTGGGGATTTAAATCATCAATTTGAGTTTCTAGTACCGAGATAGTTTCTAAATTTGGGCTAGTTCCCGCAGAATCCATGAAATTTGACTGTGAGCTAGCACTTTCACCCAGCCACAGGCGTAGTATATTGGGAATAGGGAGATTGATTGTACCGGCTCCTAATCCTATCTGTTTGATGGTGATTGGTGGTGTTGCACCAAATCCTTTAGCTAAGGTAGTGGCGATCGCAGCTCCTGTTGGTGTCACCAGTTCCCGATCAATACCATTGCTATAAACAGGACAATTCCGCATTTCCCATAACTTCAAAACGGCTGGAACTGGTACTGCCATTTGGCCGTGGGCAGCGCGTACAGTTCCCCCACCCGTAGGAAATGCTGAACAATAAAGAAGGGGTAATCCTGCTGCATCGTTATCAATACCCAACCAATCTAAACCCAAGCAAGTACCGACAATATCCACAATGGCATCTACAGCACCCACTTCATGAAAATGTACCTTTTCTGGAGCAATCCCATGTACTGCGCCTTCAGCTACCGCTAATTGGCGAAATACTGCCAAACTCCAAGCCTCAGCCCGTGATGGTAAACCAGCTTGAAGAATCATCCGCTCAATTTCTGGCAAGTGACGGCCATGATGGTGTTCGTGGTGGTGATGATGGTCATGGTCATGCTCTACTAAATCTACATGGACTTTAGTCGCCTGCTGGCCATTTCTTTGCACCAGTTCCACTCTCAACTTATATTCTGGGGCAATTCCCAAATTATTGAGTTTTTCGGTTAAATATTCTAGGGGAACACCTAAACTCACCAAGGCTCCCAAGCACATATCACCAGAAATACCTGTTGGACATTGAAGATAAGCAATTTTGCTCATAAAGGTAGATTATTCAACTAAGTGTTTGCGTTACACAATTATTGTGATCTCACCTGTAACAGTCTATTTCTCTAAGTTAAGTCATTGCCCGTCTGTGTAAATATGTGCAACGCTTAAGTTTACATTTCCCTTGAACACCGACAGTAACCTCAAACTTTTATGGCAAAAATTATCGCCGTCCATCCGGAGAATCCCCAAAGCCGCAGAATAGAGGAAATAAGGGCAACGCTTTCTAGTGGCGCGGTTATGCTCTATCCTACAGATACAGTCTATGCGATCGGTTGTGATTTAAATGTCAAATCTGCGGTGGAACGAGTGCGTCAAATTAAGCAGTTAGCAAACGACAAACCACTCACATTTTTATGTCCTTCTCTTTCCAATGTAGCTACTTACGCTTTTGTGAGTGATACAGCCTACCGGATTATGAAGCGACTAATACCAGGAACATATACATTTTTGCTACCTGCTACTAAGTTAGTACCAAAACTGGTACAAAGTCCGAAACGCAAAACTACCGGGATTCGCGTACCGAATCACAACGTCTGTTTAGCATTACTGTCAGCTCTAGGAAATCCCATTATTTCGACTTCAGCACATCTGCCACCCGATGAAGTAGATAATGGCAAAGTCAGTTTACATTCAGAATTGAGATTGTCACGCGTGGAGCTATTTGATCGTTTGGATAAGTTAGTAGATGTAATCGTAGATACAGGTCAGGAACCAACATATGAGGTATCTACGATTTTAGACTTAACGGGAGATGAACCCATGATTACTAGACGGGGTTTAGGTTGGGAAGCAGTGTCAGCGTGGGTATAACAACTGAACTTCACAGGCTTCCCCGTCGGTTTCGGAATCATGTCACCAAAATACTCCAGTTTCGTGATTGTCATACCTACAAGAACTGGGAATAAAAACAAAGGAATGGCAGTGATTGAGACATATTAAGCTTTTTAGCGATTTTGAGGGCAAAGCAAATATGCTTGTGCTAACCTCGATTCGGTGTTCGTGAAAAAAGCGACACACTACCTTCTCTGTAACTTTTTTTGATTGTTTACAGTCTTATATATCAGCAGTGCTTGTGATGGGCGATTAAGTCTAAGTTCAGGTGCTGTCTAGGCATTGCGTTAAGGTGCAACACCACACCCAGGAAAATTCATGAAGCTAAACCTTGCAAATCTACCAACCTCCACATCTGCTTTTGTCAGTGAAGTAGTTACCGAAGCATTACCAGCTACAGAGACTCTGATACAACTGCTGTGTCAGGAAATGCAAGCTCAAGTCAAAGCATCTTCTCGGTGTATACAAGCTGTAGCTCAACGTATTGCTAAAGAAGTGCAACGTATTTGTGATAAAAGTTCGCGTATTCAAACATCTGGCCAAATTCAATCTTGGCAATTAACTTTGTCGCGCCATCGGCTGCAAAAATGCCTACATTATTACCAACTGGGTTCTAGGCGCGGACGGGTGGAATTACATAGTAGCTTGGGGGCGATGGTTTACCGTCATGTCACTATCCCTGGTTCTGAATTGGGATTTGATGGCCGTTATAGTTTGATTGAAGATTTTTTACAAGCGTTTTATATTGAAGCTATTAAAGCCTTTCGCCGAGAAAATGAACTGCCGGAAGATTACACCCCGCGCACTCAGTTGCAATTAGCTGAGTACATGGCGTTTACAGAGCAGTATGCCAAACGCCGCATTAATTTACCCGGTGGGAACAGCCAACAATTAATCATTTTACGCGCTCAAGGTTTTGCCCGTCGTCAGCCCCAAGAAACAGCTGTAGATATTGAAATGGCTGTAGAATCTGCCAAAGGAGAGGAGGCGGAATCTTACCAACGGAACTCGGCGGTACAACAAATTAGATCACAGATGATTGCTCAAGCGAATTTTGATCCATCGGAAGAATCAGAACGCGATCGCATCATCGCCGAATTAGTCAAATACTTGGAATCCCAAGGACAATCTGACTGTGTAGATTACCTCACCCTGAAGCTACAAGATTTGTCCGCGCCAGAAATTGACCAAATTCTCGGTCTTACCAGCCGTCAGCGCGATTATCTCCAACAGCGTTTTAAATATCATGTGCAGAAGTTTGCCAAACAACATCATTGGCAATTAGTGCATCAATGGTTAGGTGCTGGTTTGGAGCAAAAATTGGGCTTGTCTGCCCAGCAGTGGGAAACTTTTATCAGTACCCTATCATCCCAACAACAGCAATTATTAGAATTGAAAACTGCCAGACACAGTGATCAAGCGATCGCCAAAGCCCTCAAATGCACCCCCAAGCAACTACAAAAGCGTTGGACTCAATTGCTAGATATGGCTTGGGCAATGCGTAATGGTAATACTGAAGTTCAAACAGATTAAAAGATTATTTGTGTAGGTAGGTGACAGGTGACAGGTGACAGGTGGCAGGTGACAGGTGACAGGTGACAGAAAGGAAAGAGTATCAGGTGTACTGACATTTTTATGCGCCGCCCACAAAAATCAAATATGATTCCTATATATTTAATTAGTGTTCTGCTCCTGAGATACAGAAATTGTTATCAATAAATGACATAATTTTCTAACATTTTTATGCTCATTTTTTAGTACCATTGTACTAATTTAGGCGATAAATCTACAGCAGTGTTTGAATTAGTGAAAAACAACTTGTTTGACTTCTGACTTCTAAATTCTGCTGTATTAAAAATTCATATTAAGTAATTGTCGATTTGCGATCGCTTCCGTGAAATCCTAGAATCAGTGGGATTTTTGTCAAGGGATTGCGGATCATGAAGACTCCAGGCGCACGAGCAAATCAGTCAGGCAAGATTTTAGAAAGTAATGTTGATGCGGTATTAACTGCTTATGAATATTTTCAAGTCGGTGATCATGTCACCGCAGAATATTTACTCAATGCTAGCTTATTAAAAAAACGCTACGCCAAACAAGTTTATATTGGTAATGGCATTTATGAAACATCTCTAAAAGTTGACTTCTATGTGGTAGGTTTGCCTGTCAGTTCTGCGGGATTAATTATTGAATGTAAATGGCAAGAAAGTGGTGGTTCTGTGGATGAAAAGTTTCCTTATTTAAACTTGAATATTCAAGAATACTATCCAGCCCCAACGATTGTTGTGATTGGAGGTGAAGGCATGAGAGAAGGCGCAATTAAATGGTTAAAACAACAAGTTAATTGTAATCATAACTTATTAGCGGTGCATACTCTAGATAGATTTATTGCCTGGGCTAATAAAAATTTTTAGTTAATATGACGTAATTAATAATTCTTTAATCATCCCTCTTTTTTGAGTATTAGAATTAATTGAACGTGCGGCTTCTATTGAATAAATATTAAAATTAATTTGTTTATATAATTTTATAATAAATTCAGAATCAGAATTACATACCACTACTTTGACACCACGGCTAGCTAATTCGGCGCAAGTATTCCGCAAGCGTTCTTGGTCTTTCTCACTAAAAGAATTTTGGCTGTAACCAGTAAAATAACTGGTATTACTTATGGGATGATAAGGCGGATCACAAAAAACAAAATCATCACTGCTAGTGGCATAATTGAGGATATCTGTAAAATCTGCTTGTTTAATCTCTGATGTTGCCAGTGCTACAGAAGCGGCTCGCAGTAAACCTTCTGGACAAATATTAGGGTTTTTATATCTGCCTAAAGGTACGTTAAATTTCCCTTGAGAATTTACTCGATATAGCCCATTGTAACAAGTCTTATTTAAATAAATAAATCTAGCCGCTTGTTCTAAATCATTATTACTAGGATTAGCCCTGATGTAGTAATAGTAATCTCTATTATGTTGAGTTTTATGCTCTTGTAAAAGACAAATTAATTCCTCAACATGATCCCGAACACAGCGATAAGTTGTAATTAATTCAGCATTGATATCAGTTAATCTAGCCTTGATGGGTTGCAAATGAAAAAACAAAGCGCCACCACCGAGGAATGGCTCATAGTAAGTCTGATAACCTTTGGGTAAATAACGAATATATTGAGGAATTAATCTACTTTTACCCCCAGCCCACTTTAAAAAGGGACGGGGGCAAGTTTTGTTAGGGACTTGACTTACCATTGCACTAAAAATTACCTATAGGCTACTAAATATAACGTCAGAATTCAAAATATAGAATACATGAGTCAGAATAATTCAAGAATCTGGAAAAAATTCAATTGATGAATATGCTAGTGATACCAAACTCAGAGAAATTCTGAATTTTGACGATTGAGTGCTGAATTCTCAGAATATAACAAACGCAGCATATTTTAGATAATTGCGTAGATTTACAGCAGTATAGATTACAATAAGGGGGATAAAGCTGATCAAAACAAACGTTTAGTCTATAACAAGGCAGTCTCAATTAAAATGTTTGACGGATTTTGGGATAACGTTTTTCGCTACCCCCGCTACTTGATTACTATCGTATTAGGTATTATGCTCAACACCTTTGAGCCACTATTCCCACTATTAAAACGTCCAGTAACCTTAGTTGCTGTTTTGGGTTTAGCGATCGGGGGCTTGGCATTCGTCACGTTTACTTTACGGGCAATGTTGGGCTTGAGTACAATCTAGATTAAGACTATACTGTGGCTTGGTCTCAAGGACAGGGTTTGTGATATGAGCCTCAAGTGCTGTCCTCTCCAACCAAAATTAATTGTTGTTATCTAACCTCTGTGGGGAGGTAGGATTTATATGGCTACAAATCGCCGCGTTTCCCGTGTTGCCGAATTGATTAAGCGGGAAGTTAGCCAAATGCTGATTCATGGGATTAAGGATGATCGTGTTGGTACAGGAATGGTTAGTGTAACTGACGTTGATGTTTCTGGGGATCTCCAACACGCCAAAATCTACGTCAGTATATATGGTACAGAGGAAGCCAAGGCCGAAACAATGGCTGGACTGAAATCAGCCACAGGTTTTGTCCGTAGCGAACTAGGGGCGCGAGTACGGTTACGTCGCACTCCTGAAGTGATTTTTATCGAAGATCGTTCTATTGAGCGAGGAACTAAAGTGTTATCACTATTAAACAAACTCCAGGATGAGCGGCACGATACTACGGATAACAGTGATGAACAACTTTCAGAATAAGTAACCTCTGCCACAATGTCCCCAGAGAACAATTAATCTCCGCATAATCCGCCAACCATTTAACAGACGTGACTAGCTCGCGTCTGTTTCTATGTAGGGAGTGGGGAGTGGAGAGAAATGAGGAAAGTCTTCTAGCTGATGCCCCATAACTAATATTAGGGGTGAGAACCCCTAAAGCTTGGGTGGATAAAAATGTTACGATTCGGTAACAAATTTACCTCCTGATAACTTCACTGACAGCAAAAACCACTAATTCAATAAAACTTCATAATTATGCTGACATTTACTTACGTAAATAGATGTTATGGAATGATGACTTAAGTCGTAATCGCAACATTGAACGCTTCCCAGGTACTTCTCAAGTTGGATATGCCTTGATTTAGCTACTGTTACTCTAGAAACATCTGGTTTCAACCTGTGACAGATGATTATTTCTCCGAATCAGTTAGTCAGCAACACGGTTTTTAAAAGAAATGATTAACTTATGCCAACTTCCTAGTCTTCCTAATGTACGGTAGCCCTTAACTTGAAAACATCTGCAACCGTTGATAAATTTGCGTTTGCTAGAAATTACGATTTGGTTCAGCCATGAATAAATCTCCATATTTCTAGAGATAGTTCTACTGTGATGATTTTGTGTTTTAGGTATGTGCTTTATGAACTGTTCTTCTCGCCTACCCAATTGTGCTTAAAGCTTCCAACAGCTTCAGCTTAAGGGCTTTGGCATCCACAATGAATTTTCTCCTCGGTTGAAAATACTACACTATGTCCCTAATGTCAGGAAAACTTGACATTTTTAACATTTATTTACATAATTTTAGGGTGTGTAGCGTCAAAATGAAATAAGTTCCGTATAGCAAACTACAAAAACCTAAGCGCAAGTCTCATCCCTGTTATGTTTGTTCCCCATAATTAGTGGGAACACTATTTACGTGTAAATTTTGTGAGTAAAAACCATGAGTGTGAATACGGTGCCATCTTTAAATTACTATTCTCTAGATGTAATTCAGGACGAAGCACGCCGACTGGTACAAAAAGGAATGGTTAGCCGACAGCAGCCAATATATACACTCTGTCAATACATTCCGGCGAGAGAGTGGGTTTGTGTGGAATGTGAGTTGGAGAAGTGCGATTTCTTGTTACGCGATCGCATTGGCGACCTCATCGGTCGTGAACAATGGGATAATGACTAATTCAAGATGATTCAATGGTTGATTTCAGATTTTGGAGCCACTGCATCCCCAAGAGAAGTCTGTAGCCTGATCCCGCAAATGCAGAGGCTTCTTCCCATGTAAACTTCCCTGTGGGACGTTACGCCAGCGAAGGGTGATTTGCATGATTGGGATCTGATTTTGGTTGACTGGATTTAAAAACGATAGGTTGATTGTCTAAGCTGAGGGGATATTCTCTGGTTTTGATAGTTTTTTCCCGCTCTAGAATCTCTGATTTCCCATTGACCATAAAGTTTTTAAGTCTGATTTGTAAAGCTTTTCAGATAAAAAAACCAATAGAAAAAAGTTTTTGTATAGATCCGGTGTTTTAGCTTTAAGTATTCTATGTAAATTCACGACCGGAGCAGTTTAACCTAAACAACTGCTCCGGTAATTTATTTTTGAACCTTTATCCCACTTGCTCTAAATATTGGTTAACGTCTTCAATCACCCGCGTCAATTCAGCTTCTGTAGTTAAACGGATGTTGAGATCACGCACGGTAAGTAATACTTTGGCAGCAAAAGGGGTAGGCCAGATATTAGGGTTGCAGAAAATTTCTAAAAATACCTCGCCAGTGTGACGATATTCTAATGGTGGTTGCGGAGAGGCTTTGCCAGAAGTAGGTTTTGCAGCCACCGCTTTGAGGCGTTCCATCAGTTGAGCGATCGCGGCTTTTAATTCCTGTGCTGCTTGGGGGGAAAAACTGAAAGACACAGAACCTTCAACTAGGTTCAGCGTCATAGGCGTGGAAGACATAGGCTATTGATGAAACCTGATTAATAATTACCTATGTTACTGGAATAGACACTCAAGCCCAAACGCATAATTTTGACAGAGGCGGAATTTCTCTGGCTTTGTTTCCGTGCAGAGACAAGAAAAATTCATAAAATATCTTGCCTATTAATGCTAAAAATATGCTTTTATCTCCTATATTCTTACCAAGATTTATCTAGGTTGTAGCAATTTTAATTTAAAATTAATCTCAATAAATTTGGGATATTCTATATACCTATAGCGATATCTAATCTTTACTGTGTAAGACTTTGACACATTTGTCTTGTATTTAAACCTTTACATTAGAAGTACACTTAGAAGTCATAGAAGAGAGTATTAAAATTATCTATGACCTACGATAACCGTGCTGAAGTAAGAAAGGTTTTAATCATTACCCTACTGCTCAACTTGTTGGTGATGGGACTAAAAGCATTTGTAGGGTACATGACAGGTTCTCTGAGCTTGTTGGCTGATGCTTTGCATAGCGTGACAGATAGCGCCAACAATATTTTAGGATTAGTTGCCAGTAGGTTTTCTTCGCCATATCCCGATCGCGAGCATCCTTATGGACACCACAAGTTTGAAGCTGTGGGAGCTTTGGGAATCGCGGCGTTTTTGGGAATTGCTTGTTTTGAAATTCTCCAAGGTGCGATTGAGCGCATTCTTAAAGGTGGTGAACCTGTGAGAATTTCACCGCCTGAGTTGTGGTTATTGCTAATTGTTTTGGGTGTGAATATCTTTGTCGCCTTTTATGAACGTAGTGTCGGTAAGCGGGTAGGTAGCCAAATTTTAATCGCTGATGCTACCCATACGATGAGTGATGTGTGGGTAACAATCTCAGTTATCGGTGGTTTGATAGGGGTTTGGTTAGGTTATCAATGGCTAGATATAGTGTTGGCTTTTCCGGTGGCATTGTTGGTATTTTGGAGTGGTTGGTCAGTTTTAAAAGAAAATTTACCTTGGCTTGTGGATCACATGGCGATCGCACCGGAAGCAATACACGCCATTGCAACTGCTGTGCCTGGGGTAATTAACTGTCATGACATTGCCTCACGGGGTGTTCTCGGCCGTCAAGTTTTTATGGAAATGCACTTAATAGTTGATGCGCCAGATGTGGAAACGGCTCATCGCATCACTGAAGAAGTAGAACGCCAAATAGAAGCACGCTTCAGTCCGGTGAGGATTGTCATTCATGTCGAGCCACCAACATATCAGTCGGAAAATATTAGCTTTGAGTCAGGAGCGAAATAGTTAGGGTAGGTAGAGGCGAATAGAAGTTGAGGTTTTTAACCCGCTTTCATGAGTACAGGTAAAAATAGTAGCGATCGCCTAGATTCAACCTTCCCTCATAGAATCAGGCGACCGACCAAATAATTTTACGTTGTATTAATCAGCTAAAATATCTACGCTCTAATTCAATCTTTTAAAAATCACCAGTGTAATTGACTTATCTTAATAAAACTTTATTTTTATAAAAATTGCCATAAACGGAGATTTACATATAAAAATAGGAGATTTAATAGAATTTAAACTAACTTATTGCCATAAACAAGATTCAGGAGTGCAGGTATGATTAATCATATTTACACTAATTGTTATGCTGAGAATGTAAACTGTTGTGAATTAAAATCAGCAGGAGTGCTAGACCCACAAATATAGACTGTCATATTACAGGTAGATTAAAGTCAGCATGAGGACTGAAAGGTGAATACTAACGATATTACAATTCCATTTCCGGTTGACCTCAGCAACTGTAATAAAGAGCCAATTCATATTCCTGGCTATATTCAGCCTCATGGTGTTCTTTTTGCCTTAGAAGAATCAGAATTGACGATTTTACAAGTTAGCAATAATACCTTTGATTTACTGGGCATACATCCAGCACAATTACTCAATCAAAGTCTAGACTGCTTGCTGGAAACAGAACAAATTAATTTATTGAAAGATTGTTTATTACATGAAGATTTACCAATTATCAATCCTATTGAATTCAGCATAAAAGTTTCTGAAAATCTTGTGAACTTTGATGCTATAATTCATCGGTCTAATGGTTTTCTAATTTTAGAATTAGAACCTAATTTATCTGAAAAAAACAATGCTTTTTTCAAGTTTTATCACTTGGTAAAGCTATCAATGTTGAAAATTCAAAGCGCAGTTAATGTCACTGAACTTAGTCAAATATTAGCTAAAGAGGTGAAAAAGATTACTGGTTTTGATCGAGTGATGGTTTATCGCTTTGATGAAGATTGGCACGGTAAAGTGATTGCTGAAGAAAAGCCCGAATATCTCACATCCTACTTAGGTTTACATTATCCGGCATCTGATATTCCGCCACAAGCTAGAAAGCTCTATACTGAAAACTTGCTCAGACTGATACCAAATGCTAATTATCAACCAGCAGCGATTTTACCTACAAATAACCCCTTAAATAACCAACCTTTAGATTTAAGTGGAGCAGTGTTGCGGAGTGTCTCGCCATTACATATTGAATATATGCAGAATATGGGCGTGACGGCTTCTATGTCCATTTCTATTATGAAAAACAAGAAGTTATGGGGGTTAATTGCTTGCCATCATCAATCACCGAAATATATTCCTTATGAAATGCGTAGTGCTTGCGAATTCTTAGGGCAAATAACTTCTGTAGAGATGAGTGCTAAAGAAGAGAGCGAATATGCAGAGGCAAAAATTCAAGCTAAATCCGTGCATAGCAAGTTAGTAGAATATATGTCAGTAGAAAATAATTTTATTGACGGGTTAATCAAATATAAACCGAATATTCTTAACTTAGTTAATGCAGAGGGTTCTGCCATTTGTTTTAATGGTCAATATTTTATTGTTGGTAACACTCCTACAAAAGAAGATATTCATGATTTAGTAGAGTGGATTAATCAAAACATCCATGAAGAAATTTTTTACACCGATTCCTTAGCAACAGTTTATCCAGATGCAGAAAAATTACGAGATGTAGCTAGTGGTTTAATTGCACTTTCTATTTCTAAAACTCAAAAAAACTATGTTTTATGGTTTCGTCCAGAGGTAGTGCGAACTGTCAATTGGGGCGGTAATCCTCATAAACCTGTAGAAGTACAGTCAAATGGTGGTGTGCGTCTATCACCCCGTAAATCTTTTGAGTTGTGGAAAGAGACGGTACTGTTGAAGTCACTACCTTGGCAGTCTTATGAAGTGAATGCAGCACTGGAGTTGAGAAATGCCATTATTGGGGTTGTGCTACGCAAGGCGGATGAACTAGCACAATTAAATATTGAATTAGAACGCAGCAATAAAGAATTGGATGCTTTTGCTTACATTGCATCTCACGATTTGAAAGAACCACTACGGGGGATTCATAATTACTCTAATTTCCTCATGGAAGACTATGGTGATACCCTCAATGAAGAAGGCAAAGAAAAATTAAGGACTCTGATTCGTTTAACGCAACGCATGGAGGATTTAATTGATTCACTGCTGCATTTTTCACGGTTGGGAAGAGCTGATCTTTCCATGCAGCCGACTAACTTAAATGATGTAGTGCATCGTATTTTAGATATGTTAAGCGCCCGCATTGAGGAGTCAGGGGTGGAAATTCGTATTCCTCGACTACTACCGACAGTTGAGTGCGATCGCATCCAGATTGGCGAAGTCTTTAGTAATTTAATTGTTAACGCCATTAAATACAACGATAAAGCCGATAAATGGATTGAAATTGGTTATCTAGACATTCTGCCAAGACCAATCACATTCTACGTACAAGACAACGGCATTGGCATTCGCGAAAAACACTTTGAGTCAATTTTTCGTATATTCAAACGATTACACGGGCCAAATAAATATGGTGGTGGTACAGGAGCCGGACTTACCATAGTCCGAAAAATTGTAGAACGGCATGGCGGTAAAATTTGGGTGGAATCAAATTATGGTCAAGGCAGCATTTTTTATTTCACATTGGAGAGTTAATAGGCAATAGGCAATAGGCAATAGATTCTCCCCTGCTCCCCCTACTTTCCCAATACCCAATCCCCAATCCCCAATCCCCATCCCCCATCCCTTGCCCATGATTGGCAACACTGCCCAACCTTTACTCGTAATTGAAGACAGCGATGAAGACTTTGAAGCACTGTGGCGCATCATGCAGAAAGAAACGGTGTTAAACCCGATTTTTCGTTGTCGAGACGGGGATGAAGCCCTAGATTTTCTTTACCATACAGGAGATTACAGTGACCCCAAAACCGCCCCGCGTCCCTCAATTATTTTGCTGGATCTTAATTTACCAGGAACCGATGGGCGGGAAGTCATAGCCCAAATCAAGCAAGATCAAGACCTGAAATCTATACCTATAGTTGTGCTGACGACATCTTCTAACCCCAAAGATATTGAAATATGTTACCGATACTGTATTGCTAGTTATATCCTGAAACCAATTGATATCAATCGACTGGTAAAAACAATTCAAACCTTTTTAATTTATTGGCTGGATATCGTAATTCTTCCTGATGCTCTTAGCAAGTAGTTATGGCGCAACCGCTAACACTTTTAATTATTGATGATTCTCCTGAAGACCGGGAGGTTTATCGTCGCTATCTCCAGCAAGACCAAGAGCATTGCTATACCATTATTGAACAAGAATCGGGAGAAGAAGCGTTGGCATTATGTCAGCAGTTTTCACCTGATGGAATTTTACTCGACTTTTTATTACCAGACATGGATGGGCTGGAATTCTTGGCGGAACTCCAAAAGTTTGTTAAGAAAACTATGCCAGCTGTAGTCATGTTGACGGGTTACGGTAATGAAGAGGTTGCTGTGCAAGCGATGAAAAGTGGTGTCCATGACTATCTAGTGAAAGGACAAACAACCGCAGAGCGTTTGCGCTCTACTCTCCACTCAGCTATTACAAAAGCACATTTAAGTAAAGAGCTACACCGCAGTGAGAAACAGCTGCGGGAAAGTCAGAAGTTTATTGAACGCATTGCTGAAACAACTCCAGGGGTTTTATATGTTTATGACCTAGTTGAACAACGGAATGTTTATCTTAATGGTCAGGTGGCGAGCCTGTTGGGTTATTCTCCGGAATTAATTCAAGCTTGGGGTCAAGAATTCCTAGCTCAATTTATGTACCCGGATGACTTTGCTCAACTTCCCAGTGTATTCCAACGATTTAACTCGGCTGCGGATGGCGACGTTCTCGAACATGAGTACCGAATGCGACACGCCAACGGCCAATGGCGGTGGTTTTGTAGTCGTAATTCCATATTTACCAGGAATGCTGACGGTTCGCCTCGCCAAATAGTGGGTACAGCTTTTGATATCACCGATCGCAAGCAAGCAGAAAAAGAATTACGTTCTAGTAATGAACGTTTTCATCTGGCAGCCTCAGCCGTTAATTCTCTTATTTATGACTGGGATGTTGAGACAGATCAAGTTACGAGAACTGAAGGATTAACGCGGATTTTAGGCTACTCCTTAGAGGAAGCAGAACCTACCTCTCAATGGTGGCAAGAGCGAATTCATTCTGATGATCTAGACCTTGTAGTACAAAAATTCCAGAGTATTTTTGCCAAACAAAATCAGTATGCAATCGAGTATCGAGTCCGTCACAAGAATAATCAGTATATTTATGTTTTGGATCAGGGATTAATTACTAGAAATCAACTAGGGGAGCCAGTACGAGTAGTTGGAAGTACAACAGATATTAGCGATCGCAAGTACGCCGAAGTTGCATTACGTCAAAGCGAAGCCAAATTTCGCCGCATTGTGGAATCTAATATAGTCGGCATTTATTTCGGTGACTTCAGTGGAAGGATATACGAAGCAAACGATGCTTTTTTAGAAATGTTGGGCTATACTCGTGCAGAATTAGAGGCCGGAAACCTGCGTTGGGATAGGATGTCACCACCAGAATACCAAGACCTCGACCAGAAAAAAATTCAAGAATTGCAAATTGGTGGAGCTTGTACCCCGTTTGAAAAGGAGTATTTTCACAAAGATGGTACTCGTGTTCCGGTATTAGTAGGAATTGCTGAAATTGAAGGTAGAGAGGAAGAAGGCTATGCTGTCTGTTTTGTACTTGATATTACCCAACGTCAACGCGCTGAGACAGCTTTACGCCAAAGTGAAGAACGCTACCGTTATTTATCTAATGCCATACCCCAACTTGTCTGGATTTCAAATGTCAAAGGCGAATGCGTATATGTCAATCAACGATGGTGTGAATTCACTGGGATGACGACTGAGCAGATAAGCGGTTTCGGTTGGCAAACAATCATTCATCCTGATGATATCGAGTCAGTTATGCGGGAATGGATGACTGCGATGCAAACAGGAGAACCTTACGAACAGGAACTACGTTATCAAAAATATGATGGCAGTTATCGTTGGCATTTAGCCAGAGCCGTCCCTATCAAAAATGAGCAAGGACAAATTGTCGAGTGGTTCGGCACAAGTACAGATATCGATGATTACAAACAGTTAGAAGCGGAACGTGATCGACTGTTACAACTAGAAAAAGCCGCGTGTGCGGAAGCTGAGTCTGCTAATCGGACTAAAGACGAGTTTGTGGCTATGGTATCTCATGATTTGCGATCGCCACTGAATGCTATTCTCGGTTGGGCGCAATTGCTACGACATCGCCAGTTTGACGAAACTAATTTTCTCCGAGCCTTAGAAACTATTGAACGCAATGCCCATGCTCAGGGAAAACTCTTGGAGGACTTGTTAGATATATCACGTATCCTCAGAGGTAATTTACAGTTAGAACTAAATCAAGTTAATTTGGCGGCAATTATCGGCGTGGCAATTGAGACGGCGTACCCATCAGCCAATACTAAAAATATTATTTTAGAATCTGTGTTAGATCAATCAGTGCCAACTATCACTGGTGATGTCAACCGCTTGCTACAAGTTTTAGGCAATCTTCTCTCCAATGCCATTAAGTTCACTCCAGATGAGGGACAAGTCACAGTCCAGCTATTACGTAAAGAGTCTGAAGCGTACATTACTGTCACTGACACAGGTATGGGTATTGATCCAGAGTTTTTACCCTACGTCTTTGAACGTTATCGTCAGGCAGAACGTCACCATAAACAAGGGGGCTTAGGACTAGGTTTAGCGATCGCTCGTCACATAGTAGAACTGCACGACGGTACAATTAACGTCACCAGTCCTGGTGAAGGAAAGGGGGCTACTTTTACCATTGAATTACCGTTACAGCAATTATAGTCTGGTAAAGGCAATCATCCTTCATAGAACCACTGCTTCCTTTAATACTTTTTCTTTGATGTACTCATGCAGAGTCTCTGGTTCAGTTACATCTACCTTGCGTCCCAACAACTCTTCTAATGATTGCATCAAAGCAATTTGGTCTAATAAAGTTCTTTGTGGTTCAAGTTCCACCAAAAAATCTACATCACTGTCTGGCCTTGCTTCGCCCCTAGCCACTGAGCCAAACACCCGTATATTATACGCACCGTACTGAGCGGCAATCCTGAAAATGTCATTCCGATAGGCTTTTAGTATTTCATCAATTCCCATAACCTAAGACCTGAAGTTTGTGGGGTATGTCTATACTCTAGCTTTGCATTGTCAGCAAATTCATACGGTAGAGAACAACTCAAATTTAAATAGCCTCAAAACAAATAAGGTGGGCAATGCCCACCCTACTTAATATTGATTGACTATGAAATTACGAATTATTCCCACTCGATGGTTCCAGGTGGCTTAGAGGTAATATCGAACACCACGCGATTCACGCCTTTCACCTCATTAACAATGCGGTTGGAAATCACTTCCAGCACATCGTAAGGTACACGCGCCCAATCGGCTGTCATACCATCTTCGCTCTTGACAATTCGCAGCACAATCGGGTAAGCATAGGTGCGTTGATCACCCATTACGCCTACACTGCGAATCGGCAACAAGACAGCAAACGCTTGCCAGTATTCATGATACAAACCGCGTTGGTTGATTTCTTGCCGTACAATCAAATCAGCATCGCGCAGAATGTTCAACCGTTCGGCGGTGACTTCACCCAAGATGCGAATTGCTAAACCAGGGCCGGGGAATGGTTGCCGTTGGACAATCTCTTCTGGTAAACCAATGGAACGTCCCACTTTGCGGACTTCATCTTTAAATAATTTCCGCAGGGGTTCGACCAATTTGAATCTTAAGTCTTTAGGCAAACCACCGACATTATGATGGCTCTTAATTTTCACTGCTACCCGTTCCCCAGTTTGAGGATCAACATTGGTATCAGCAGATTCAATTACGTCTGGATATAGAGTACCTTGAGCTAGATAGTCAAAAGGTCCAAGATTTTTAGATGTTTCTTCAAATACCTGGATGAATTCATGCCCGATGCGACGGCGCTTTTCTTCGGGGTCTGTGACTCCAGCCATCATTGCCAGGAAGCGATCGCGGGCGTTAACATACTCTACGGGAATGTGAAACTGTTCTTGGAACAACTTCACTAACCGTTCCGGCTCATACTTACGCATAAAGCCTTGGTCAATAAACACACAGGTTAGCTGATCACCAATCGCCTTGTGTAGCAAGAAGGCTAGGGTAGAAGAATCTACTCCGCCAGACAAAGCCAAAAGTACGCGCTTATCCCCAACTTTGGCGCGAATCTCCCGAATTGCTTCTTCCACAAAGGCGGCTGTTGTCCAGGTGGGTTCACACTCGCAAATATGATAAACAAAGTTGCGAATTAGGGCTAAACCACCGATGGAATGTACTACTTCGGGGTGGAACTGTACACCATACAGCTTTTTGTCGTGGTCAGCAATGGCAGCACAGGGGGTATTTTCTGTATGGGCTAGCAATTCAAATCCTGGTGGCATTTTGGTGACAGAATCACCGTGACTCATCCACATAGTCGTGCCATCTTCGACGTTAGTGAGTAAGTCTGTCGGATCATCTATATATAGTGCTGCTTTGCCGTATTCACCTCGGTCAGCTTGTGCTACTTCCCCGCCGAGTTGGTTCACCATTAGCTGCATACCGTAGCATACACCTAACATGGGAACTCCCAAATTCCAAATTTCTGGGTCACATTGGGGAGCGCCATCAGTATAAACTGAGTTGGGACCGCCAGAAAGGATAATGCCTTTAGGACTCAGTTTGCGTAATTGCTCTGCGGTAGTGCGATAAGAAAGAACTTCCGAGTATACTTGAGTCTCGCGGATACGGCGAGCAATCAGTTCAGAATATTGAGAGCCAAAGTCTAAAATGACGATGATTTGACGCTCAAGCCGCCCAAACTCTTCTACTGCTTGCGGGGCTTGTTCGGTTGGTAGAGTCACCACTGTATTCATCATGGGGGAAAGTGCAAGTTTTAGTAGATGGTCGCTCTGTGTTCTAGGTGTTTTACCGTTTTTTCTGCTTGGTTAGACAGAAAACGGTAGATGAGACTGTGACAAACGCTAGGTAGAATAGGTTTGCTTGGTCAATATTTGAGGTATTAAAAGGTATAAATTACCCTAGGGTGGCTACTGAAAAAGTTATTTATTTGGTTTATTTATGATTATTCATATTAAATTAACATAAATTTCCAATTAAGTTACAAGCTGTTTTGCTCTTTACGATAATTTTGCGATCGCGATCAAATAAAATCGATCCACAGACGGTCATGGCTTGGCCTGTACTGCTGTGACTTTGCATATATTCTTGGCAACGAGCATCGATAGTTTCGGCGATCGCATTGTAAACTTGGTTCACCCAATCACTACCTGTAGCACTATCTAAGGTTCTTAAATGTTTTAGTGCGGCTTCTGCTGTCGGGCTGTGAAATACTATTTCTATATCTTCTTGGCTTAATCCTGCTAAAGCACAGTGGGCTGCCAAAATTTCCCGTCTCCCATCAGCTAAGTGATGGTGGGTGTGAAAAATCCCGCCAGCCAGCTTCATCAACTTACCGTGATAGCCGAACAATAAGATTTCTTTAACCCCCAACCTATCGGCTTCGACTAACATTGGCCCCAACCAATTAGCAGTTTTTACCAATTTCTCAGGGTTAATACCGATTTTTCTCGCTAAATCTAAGCCATTCTCGCCAATGCAAAATACCAGACTGTTAAAACTACTGGCTTGTTGCTGTAATTGTGTGCGAAAAGTTTCTAATTGCTCAGGTGTACTTAAAGGCTGAGAAATTCCAGTTGTTCCCAGTAAGGAAAGTCCTTCCACCACACCAAAGGCAGCGTTAGAGGTACGAACTGCGAGCGATCGCCCTTCTGGTAAGATAATAGTCACCGTAATTTTTTCTGCTGGTGCTAGTAATCGAGACAAATTCTCTTGCAGCAACCTGCGAGCATAACCATAAATAGCTGCTTGATTATCTGCATTCAGCTGCTTACCAATTCCCTCACCACCCTGAATAGTGACTTGCTCACCTGCACCCGGACTCCATGACACCAACGCCCAAACCGGAGTATTTTTAGTCAAATCCAGATTATCACCCGGATCACTGCGCGTGATTGCCAAAGCCATATTTTCAGATAATCCTGCCACCTGTTCTACAGGAATATCTGCTGTTTGTGCAGGCGTAATTAAATCTATGCTCGCCACTTGTAAAGGTTGACGGTGACGTAACCAATGCAAAGCTGCCACAGCACTAGCACAGGCAAAAACAGGTAAAGTATATCCAGAAGTCATGAGTTATTAGTTGGTAGGCAATAGGCAATAGGCAATAGGCAATAGGCAAGAGTTATTAGTTTTTCTCCTCTGCTCCTCTGCTCCTCTGCTCCCTCTGCCCCCCCATCTCCCCCTACACCCCTACTTCCAAAAGTAGAACCTGCATCGCTTCCCACGAAATTTGTCTTTCGATATAACGGGGGTTTTCAGGATTATAGGGGCTAGCTATCCGGTCAATACCCAGAATTGTTGCTTCATCTGGGATGACTGGGACTTCAGGATCAAATGCAGTTGGACGCATCAAAGAACTGGAAAACCCTTTGAAAATCGCTACCTTATCTTGCTCATCCGCGATTTCTACTGTCACCAGTAGGACTTCTTGCGGGCGTTTGTTGGTGTATTGTTCTAGTCGCTTGCCAATGGAACTCATCTTAGAAACTTGAAATTTAGAATTGCAGCGCAGCGACAGTTTACTGTTGTGTTGCCGAGCGTCCCTGCTTGCCCAGCTTAACGAGGACAAAGTAGCTTAAGTAAAGTACATAAATTACTAAGCCGACTATACCCAAAAAGCCTAACATTGTGTGTTTACTATTGTGATGAAAATACTCTTTAAATAGCAATGGAGCTTCAAACCAGACAAGACACTCAGGAGTTTTGAGCGCAGTGCTAGAAAAGGCACAACTCACAAAAGGCACAAAAGCTATTGCACCTAAGATACAATAAAATGTGATAGCCCAGCGCCAAGATCTAAAGGTTAACTTTAAAGGGCTACTTGGTAAATATTCAATTTCATCATTGAGATCCACCCAGAACCAGAGGGAAATAGGAATGAGAATCAATCCTATCAATCCAGAAATAAAGCTGATGGGGTATTGAGCAATCATCAAATAAATCGTGATGGCTAGTAGACTGGAGACTCGCCAATAGATCATCAACAGTCTTTGTATCGCTTCCGATTTCTGCACATAAGCCCAAATCAACAAAATGATGGGAATGAGCATGAGAAATAATACTGCCAATCGGTAGTCTATCCAGACTAACTGACGAAACCAAACTTCATTTTGCATAGTTCTTGTCAGACTTTCAATATATATTTACGTTAAAAGCTACTCTGGCAATAGAGGCAATCCCTATCAATAAATTTAGGGCTACACCTATACTTTGCAGGATTTGAGATGGTGTGAGTTGAGCGTCATGACTTTGGATGTTACATCTGCTGCCATCATGATCCTCAAGTTGCACTGTGTTTTTGAGAAAAAAAACAAGCAACTCACAGAGCCTGAACATAAATATTTTGCACCCACTGTAGCAAATTCCGGTAGACTTGCTGCATCTACACTTTGGCGACAAGCTTGTTACGCTTATTCATGAGTGCTGAGTAAAAATCCCAGTCCCCAGTCCCAAAGGGTAGCGTAAAAAGTACACAGGTGAAAAATATTTGTCAACAACTTCTGGTTGCTTGCGTGTCAGATCAAAAAAAGTCTAGACTTAATTTTTATTCATCATAAACTCGGCATTCAGCTGCTTCTGGGTTGTCATCGCAGTATTGTTCTAGGGAATTTTTGGGCTTGTTTTGGCGTTGGTGTGAGGCTTCAGCTTGCAATTCTTCAACTGCATCCCAAGCCGCAGCACACTCGGCTGAGTTGCTACCTGAGAGATCACAGACAGCACGGGCTTGTTCTACTTCTGCTTCAATTTGGTTTTGTAAGTTGTTTGCTTGAGTATCGGTCATTGCTTTAGTCTCGTTGTGTGATGTTAGTACCAGTATAGAAAAGTTTCAAAAATTGCTAGTGTTTTGTTCAATCAATCACCATTTTACCCAATAAGCTGAATCAACCAATGTTAAAGCCTCATGTATTGATAACAATTACAACAATCTGTGAAATCTGTACTAGATTCCTATTTATCTTTTAAGATTTGATAGAGTCGGCGCTGCAAAAACCTAACAATACACTATATTGGGTGCATCTACTAGGAAATACTACACTTAGTTTACTGGGTGAGCAATACCTGAACTATTGAGGGAAACTTTGGTTTAAATTTCAGTGGTTCGGAGGATGCCATTCTTCCCAGGATAGAAATCAAAAACTACTGGCCACAAAAGAAAAAGAAGCCCAAAACTCATGGCAGATCATATGCAGTGGGCAAATGCCCTATCAACCCGTCCTTCCTTAGAAGCAGCTGTAGCAGAGGTGGTACAACGTACTGTCTCGTTGTTAACAGCACCTGCGGATTTGGGGCTGGTGTTCATTTCTTCTGCTTTTGCCAGTGAGTATTCTAGGGTGTTGCCCTTGTTAGCTGAAAAACTTTCTGTACCTGTGTTGATTGGGTGCAGTGGGGGTGGTGTCATTGGAACTGGAGCTAGTGGACAAACCCAAGAATTAGAAGCAGAAGCAGCCCTCAGCTTGACTTTAGCCCATCTACCAGGGGTAGATTTACAAGTTTTTCATGTTGTTGCTGAAGATTTACCTGATTTGGATAGTCCGCCAGATGCTTGGATTGATTTAATTGATGTAGAACCATCGGCAAAACCCCAGTTTATTTTGCTCTCTAGTGCTTTTTCTTCAGGCATCAACGATTTATTGCAGGGGTTAGATTTTGCTTATCCTGGCTCGGTGATTGTGGGAGGACAAGCCAGTGCTGGGGGTTTGGGGGGTCGTCTGGCTTTGTTTTGTAATGATACTCTCTATCGTGATGGGACTGTGGGTTTGGCTTTGAGTGGCAATATTGTTTTAGAAACGATTGTGGCGCAAGGATGTAAACCTATTGGTGAGCCACTACAAGTTACTAAGGCTGATCGGAATATTATTTTGGAAATCGATGAGAAAGTACCTTTGGTAGTGTTGCGAGATTTGATTGCTAGCCTGAGTGAAAAAGAGAGAATGTTGGCACAGCATTCTTTGTTTGTGGGTGTAGCAATGGATGAATTTAAACTGTCTTTGCAACAGGGTGATTTTTTAATTCGCAGTATTTTAGGTGTAGATCCAGCCGGAGGTGCGATCGCTATTGGTGATCTTGTCCGTCCAGGCCAGCGTTTACAATTTCACTTAAGGGATGCTCAAGCCTCTGCTGATGATTTGAAGTTCCTTCTAGAACGGTATCAACAACAAGGCTCTCCATCTGCTGCGGCTGCTTTAATGTTTTCCTGTGTGGGACGTGGTGAAGGATTGTACGGCAAACCCAATTTTGATTCTGAGTTATTTAATAGTTACCTCCCAGCTATCCCTGTGGGTGGCTTTTTCTGCGGTGGCGAAATTGGCCCAGTTGGGGGTAGAACTTTTCTACATGGTTACACCTCAGTGTTTGGGATTTGTCGGGAAATGGCGGGGGATTAGGATGAGGGGGATGAGGAGGATGAGGAGGATGAGGGGGATGAAAGATAATCATGCTTCTATCTCCCCCTACTTCCCCATCTCCCCCACTTCCCCATCTCCCCCTACTTCCCCATCTTGTCTAAAAGCAGGGTGCTGTTGTTATCGATGAATGCAGGGCTACCTGTGTGAGCGATCGCACCATAAGCTTGAATGTAGTGGCGCACTTTTTGGGGAAAATGGGGATAATCTAACATGGCATCACCATCAGCAATGGTTGCCCAAAAATCTCGCAGGCTCGGTGCTAGTTCTTGTGCCTGATTAACTGGTAAATTTAATGGCGGTAGCGTCAGTAATTTTACTAAAAAAGGAAAGGAGCGATCGCCCATCCATTGCTTTGATAAGTGTTGCAAGTTAGGGAAATTCGGTACTGACTCTACGCGGTGAGACAGAATTTGCAACCATTCCTTACCCTGTTGATTGCGATGAAACTCTAACACACGGTAAGGATGAGGATAGCTAACTAAAGAACCAGTGGTAATATCATATACTCCATCATCACAAGCCACATCTTGGACGTGTAAATGTCCTGTAAATACTAGCCTGACTCCATAGCGTCGGAGTAGCTGCAATAATTCCGGGGCATTTGCCAACATATAACGATTGGCCATAGGATGCCGGGATTGATGAGGTAAATGTTCCACGACATTGTGATGTATCATTACTAACACCAGTTCGTCTTTTACTGATGCTAGTACCTCTTCTAACCATCTCAGTTGTTGGCTATCCAAACGCCCTATTTGTTCACCCTGTTCATTAAAACAGTTAGAATTTAACCCAATTAATCGCACTCCAGGTAACAATTGCTGAGTGTAATAAAGTTGGTTGGTATTGTCATAGCCGAACTTGCGATAATATTGGGGAAAATCGTTATAGGCGATTGATTGCTCATTGGCTCTCAGCACAGGAACATCATGATTACCAGGGACAACATAAGCGGGAAAAGGTAGTTTCGCTAAACGTTCTTGTAACCAAAGGTGATTCTCTGGTTCACCGTGCTGTGTTAAATCTCCAGGCAGTAAAATAAAATCTAAATCAAGTTGTGTTAAATGTTCTATGGCACTGTCAAAAGCGGGAATACTTACTTCCACTAAATGAAATCGGCTAGGGTGATCCCAGATAGTGTGAGGAAGGGCGATGTGTAAATCGCTGACGACGGCAAAACGAAAGTTTAGCACCATTGATTTCAGAAAATTGTTAAAAACGGTAGTTAAAGTAACACTTTTTCCAAAAGTATAACCTCTGCTTTGGCAATCTGCGTAGGATTGCCTATTGATTGGGGATTGGGGACTGGGAAGAGGGAATATGAGGTGTATGGAATTTTTTTAAATTAAATATGATTCCTATATACTTAATATTTGTATACAATTAGCCGATGGAATATACACTAAGAGGATGTTTGAAAAGTTCTTAATGATGTATCAAATACTTTTAGATCCCCCTAAATCCCCCTTAAAAAGGGGGACTTCAAGAAGTTTTCCCCCCTTTTTCAGGGGGGTTAGGGGGGATCAATAAGTGCCTAAAGTCACAGCCAACCACTTTTCAAACAACCTCTAAGGAATTTTTGCTGATGTGCAATATTCACATCAGAAATATATGATGTTTGACTTTGATTTGTGAACTTAATTGTTAGTAAGTCGGCGCGAATAAATCGAACTATGTTAAGCAATGTAAAATTAGTGGAATTGAGTTCGTAGTAAGGACTTTAGTCCTTTTTTTAGGACTAAAGTCCTTACTACCAACCTGGAATTATCTTAATTAAGTTTTCAATATTGTGATTTCAAGGAGTATCTAAATTTGGCAGTTATCCGCGTCCGTCAACACGTTAATCCATTGGCTCAAAAGTATCAAAAACCAGTTACTTCCATAGAGTGGGAGAAAATCTATACTAATATTAACCAGCCACTTAATTTAGATATAGGCTGTGCTAGAGGAAGATTTGTGTTGCAAATGGCGCAGGTAGAACCAAACTGGAATTTCCTCGGTTTAGAAATTCGTGAACCTCTGGTAGTAGAAGCGAATAGGTTAGGTTCTGAGTTGGGTTTAACGAATCTCCATTATGTATTTTGCAATGCGAATAACTCTTTGCAATTATTGTTATCTTCTCTTCCACCAGGGATTTTACAGCGTGTAACAATTCAGTTTCCTGATCCTTGGTTTAAAACTCGCCATGCTAAACGTCGTGTAGTACAACCAGAATTAGTCGCAGATTTGGCTAATTATTTAGCTGTTGGGGGAGTTGTATTTTTGCAATCAGATATGGAATTTCTAGCGGTAGAAATGTGCGATCGCTTTGCTGCTAACTCAGCATTTCACAGAGTTGGTACAGGAGAATGGCTAGCAGAAAACCCACTCCCAGTAGGCACAGAAAGAGAAGCCGCCACTCAAAAAAAAGGTGAACCTGTTTATCGGGCTTTGTTTGAAAAAGTGGGGAGTGGGGATTAGGGATTGGGCATTAAAACTTCAAATGCCAAGCGGCGATCGCTAAAGCACCCCAGCCTAAAAGAAAGGCGACACCACCCAAGGGGGTGATTGCACCCAGGATTTTAATTCCTGTGAGGCTGAGGGCGTATAAACTGCCGGAAAAAATAGCGATACCGACGATAAAAAGCCAGCCACTAGCTATTAAAGTGGTTGGCGGGGATGGGATGCGACTCATTAAGATGGCTACTAGCAACAAAGCTAGAGCATGATACATTTGGTAGCGAGCGCCTACTTCAAAAATTTCTAGCGATCGCTCACTGATTTTTTCCCGCAGTGCATGGGAAGCGAAAGCACCGGCGGCAACTGACAAACCGCCTAAGATGGCAGCTAGGCTTATGAAAATCTGTGTCACGTCGCTTCGCTCCGAATTCAGAATTCAAAATTTAGACATCAAAATGATATGATACAGACCCTTCCTCACTGACTTTAAAATTTGCATTGAATTCTTTAGCTTTATTATCTAAATATTGTCTGGCTACGGTTGCAGGTAGTTGTGACTGCATAGCAAAACCTAAAACTGTAATCCTACCTTGATTTTCTATAATCATTTGATAAAAAGTAGATTGTAGGCGATCGCTTAGTTGTTGCTGAAGAGCTTTCTTATCATTTTTGCTCTGCACGTACAATCCCCAAGCCAGCCATGAACCTAAAATCATGGTGGGCAAACCAAAAATTAGACCTTGTGTAGCGGTAGCATTTAATAGAGATGCTCTTTCTTTATTGATATATTCCTGTACCAACTCCTCATTTTCACCTGTGGAAATTGGTTGGAACATAGTGTTTCTTTCCACCACAGCAGAGACAGATGCTGTTAGAAACGTGAATCCGAGTGTTAATAACCACCCCGCAGCCAGCTTTTCAGCAGTCTTCATAATTTCACTTCAGATTGAAACCTTGTCTGTGATTTTAACCTCACTGTCTGGAAAATTGGGAGTGGAGAGTGGGGGTTTAGGGGTGTAAGGGTGTAGGGGGGAGAGGAGAAGTCAGAGAAATCTTTTCCCTATTCCCCATTCCCTATTCCCTACTCCCCTATAATTATCAGCCTGTGTACCACTCTGGAGTTAATTGACTTTCAGCAGCAACAGAAGCCTCACTTGCTAAGGTTCCATCCATTGTCCAAACTTTATCTGTACCTGTTTGTTGATCACGCCAGTAAACATCTGTCTTGCCATCACCGTTGTAATCACCGAGGAATGGCTTCAAACCAGGAGCATTGCTTGGTAAGAAAGCTTCACTTTCAATAGCAGTACCATTCATTAACCAAGCAGTGGTTTCGCCAGTGGTTTCATTGTGCCAGAAGAGATCGGTTCTGCCATCACCATTGAAGTCAGCAACTTTAGCTGTCCAGCCAGCACCGAGTGTATTGACAGCGCCTTCAGTAACGAAGATACCATTCATTGTCCAAATTTTATTCTCACCGGTGACAGTGTTACGCCAGAGAATATCAGTGGTGAAGTTGCCATCGAAATCACCCAGGGTGTAACTCCAAGAAGTGTCTTGTGCTTGGAGAGAATACTTGGTGGCTTGGGAACCATCCATAAACCAGACGCTGTTTTCGCCAGTGGTGCTATCGCGCCAGAAGATATCACTCTTACCGTTACCATCGAAGTCAACGATAGTAGCAGTCAAACCGGGAGTTGTGGTTTCGAGAAGGTTGGCACTGGTGACTGTTGTACCATCCATAGTCCAAATAGCGTTTTGGCCTGTGGTGGCATTATTCCAGAAGATATCGGTTCTGCGATCGCCGTTGAAATCACCAATGCTAGCGTTCCAACCTGCATCAACTCTGTCTAGATAGGCAAAGCTAGCGACGTTGGTGCCATCCATCAGTGCAATAGCATTTTCACCTGTGGCGTTATTACGCAACAAGAAATCGGTTTTATTATCACTGTTGAAATCAGCGATGTCATAACTCCAGGTAGATAAGTCGTATTGACCTAGAGAAGCCTGTTGTAAAGTTGTTGCACCATCCATCAGGCGAATTAAAATCTCACCTGTTTGAACATTAATCCAAACTCTATCAACTTTACCGTCACCGTTAAAGTCAGGTGAGACGGCGGCGCTAGTTATATAAGGATTGGGGTTTGGGTTCTGGCTACCAGTCAGTGGTGGCAGCAAATTTAACGGTGAAGAAGAGGAGCTGTTTGTTGTGAATGATAAGCTCTCAAAATCAGATTTACCTTGAGGAATTGCTAACAATCTTGCTGAAGCTGCCAAAGAATTTTCAAACAAATCATTTACTTGATTGGAACCGCTACTTCCGCTAGGCATAGTGTGTTTTTATGATTGGTGTGATTAAAGTTTTAACTCCTTATGTGGGTTAAATTCTGTTTCTAAATAACATTTTCTTTGAAAAAATATTTTCGTTTTAAGACATTATTTTTTTATAAAAATTATGCTTTAAACACATCTTGGTAACTACATAATTATGATGATTTCTTGATTATTGTTTGACAGTGAATATATAGTTATATGTCAGCATTTACCAACAAATACAGATGATTTGTATCTGAAGACAATAAGCATTGTCTCTGGCTAGATATCCAGGTTTTGATGAGCGAAGGACTTTATAACAGCCAAATTATCCATTTACAGCTTCAATCATGTTTATACAAATCAAATTGAAAAAATGATTATTTTATCGAATATTTTTTGGCTGTATACTAAATGTTATAAATAAACAGACAAGAGAAAATCTCTAAATTAGATAATATAGAATTTTCTGTATAATATGAACACCAAAAACTTCAATTATTTAATTGCAGAATTGTATACAGAATTTATAATGTTTAACTATTATTTTTTTGGCTCAATGTTGTGTCTCATAAATCACTAACCAGCCATAAAATCTGACTCAGATACCATAATCAGGTTGCACAATCATTATCTGTGCTGAAGGTGGAATCAAGATTGGCTAGAATAACTTAACAATCAGCAACTATCATCTGTAGTGGCTGGCAGTGTAAAAATATACTTAAATTCACCAATAGATTAGCTATGCAATTAGAATATCGGCAGCGTCGTGAGCAGTTAATGGCAAAAATTGGTAATGGAACTGCGATTTTGCGGAGTGCGCCAATGGCAGTAATGCACAACGATGTCGAATACACATATCGTCAAGATAGTGATTTTTTCTACCTGACTGGTTTTAATGAACCGCAAGCGGTGGCTGTGTTAGCACCTCATCATGCAGAACATCGTTTTGTGTTGTTTGTCCAACCCAAGGAAAGAGAAAAAGAAGTTTGGACTGGTTATCGCTGTGGGGTAGATGCAGCCAAAGAACTTTATGGTGCAGATGAGGCTTACCCAATTAGCGAATTGGATGAGAAGTTACCCCAGTATTTAGAAAAAGCCGATCGCATTTACTATCATTTAGGACGCGATCGCGCGTTTAATGAAAAAATCCTTAATCATTACCAGAGTTTACTACGGACTTATCCCCGGCGGGGAACAGGGCCAATTGCCATCGAAGATACCAGCACTGTGCTGCACAGCATGAGGCTGATCAAAAGCGAAACTGAATTAGACATGATGCGTCAAGCAGCTGCGATCGCAATTGAAGCACATAATCATGCAATGGCGATCGCTAAACCGGGACGTTACGAGTACGAAATTCAAGCGGAGATGGAACGCATCTTTCGCTTGCGGGGCGGAATGGGGCCGGCTTATCCTTCGATTGTGGCTTCTGGTGTGAATGCTTGTGTGCTGCACTACATTGAAAATAACCGCCAGATGCAGGAGCAAGACTTACTGTTAATTGATGCGGGTTGTGCCTATGGTTATTACAATTCTGATATTACTCGGACATTTCCTGTAGGCGGTAAATTTACGCCAGAACAAAAGACATTATATGAGATTGTCTTAGAAGCACAGAAACAGGCGATCGCGCAAGTACAACCTGGTAATACTTTTAACTCAGTTCATGATGCTGCCGTGCGTGTCCTGACAGAAGGTATGGTAGAACTGGGTATCCTCAAAGGCGAAGTGGATCAACTAATTGAGGAAGAGAAATACAAACCATACTATATGCACCGCACCAGTCACTGGTTAGGTTTAGATGTGCATGATGTGGGTGTTTATCAACACGGTGAAGATAAACCGCAGGTTTTGCAACCAGGCCAAGTGTTGACGGTAGAACCGGGAATTTATATTGTCCCAGATACGAAACTGGCGGAAGAACAACCAGAAACTGATCCGCGTTGGGTGGGTATTGGGATTCGCATTGAGGATGATGTGTTAGTCACAGCCACAGGACGTGAAGTGTTAACGGCTGGTGTTCCTAAAGCGGTGGATGAAGTGGAGAGAATTAGTTAGGCTCAACTAAACCTGCATCAGCAGGTTTAGTTTTAACAAAGTTGATCTGCGAGGCTATAACGGATTGATTACGCTTATTTGATTTTATTTGCTATAACTGTAGATATACTTAAGAAATATTACTTAATTGAAAATATACTCAGGATGCTAGGGGAATTAGTCGAAGTTGTTACAAAGCTTTTTGAGTTTAGCGATCGCCTCAAGCAAGCTGAAGATAACAAGCGTCAACGTATTGAAAATTACTTTCGCAGCATTGAACAGTGTCTACGTGACAGTGCTGAACAACTAAAAAAAAATGAAATTCCCCACGACAAATGGGCAGAACTGCAAGTCTATGCAGAGGAATTACCCAAGACTATTATTGACGAAATTGGCGAAGACAAAGCACAAGAGATATGTCGTCTCTTGAAAATAACCGCCAGCACTACGCCAGCCGATGCTAGTTATATCCAATCCATAGAAGCTGCGGCTGGCAAATTTAAGGGCTTAGTCGTAACAATTACTACAGGACACAAACCACCAGATAGTAAACCAGCAAAACCGCCTACGCAACCGTTATCCTTTCCCGGTTTTAGCCGCCGTAATTTCATGTGGACAAGTTTAGGGACAACGGCGGGACTAACGGCGGGTTGGTTGGCGCGTCAAAATGTCAGTATGCCCACTGTGAACTGGAAAATGGTGAGTGTTTTCAAGTCAAATCCCACGCAACTAATTCTTTCTGAAGTGCCTCAAATCATCAGTGAGCGTATCAAAAATATCACTAATGGTCACTTTCGTATTGATATAGATACCACCACACAAATACAAACAGAGGAAATATTAAAAAAGGTTCATGATGGTACTTTTCACTGTGGTTATAGTGGCATTTACTATAACGATAATAGATATAAAGTGCTGTTTTTTGGGTGTGCCATTCCTTTTGGTTTAACGCCTCAAGAACAAAGTGCTTGGCTACTTTATAAACAAAGTCCTAGTGATGAATTCACCCTTATCCAAAGAATTTATGCAGAAAAATTAAACTTAAACGTGATTCCTTTTCCTGTAGCAGCCACTGGTGGACAAATGGGAGGATGGTTTAAACAAGAGGTGAATTCTGTAGCTGATTTTAACGGATTAACTATGCGTATTCCCGGTTTGGGAGGAGAGGTTTTAAGAAAATATTTTGGGTTGACAATCGATAAAGATTTACCCGGTGGGGCAATTCCCATTGATAAAATAGTCGTAGCACTTGATCAAGGTAAAATCCAGGCTGCGGAATGGATTGGTCCTTATGATGACTGGCAATTAGGATTGCAGAATGTAGCAAAATACTATTATTATCCTGGTTGGTGGGAACCCAGCACAACATTTGATATGTTGGTGAATAAAACAGCGTGGCAACAACTACCACTGAATTATAAAGACATATTCAAAGCTGTTTGTTTAGAAACTTATACCAAAATATTAGCTAAGTACGATAACAGTAATAGTCAACAACTGCAAGAACTACGCAAATTGGAAAAATTGGGTAGGATTAAATTAGTCAGGTTTAGTGATCCGATTCTGCAAGAAGCTGAAAATAAAACCAATGAACTCTTAAAAATATATTCTTCAAATGCGGTATTTAAGGAAATTTATGAAGAATGGAACAGCTTTAAAACTAGAATCAGAGATTGGTCTAATCTCCATTAACTAATACCGATTTAAAAAATGTTTGCGACAGATACCCCTTGTCGCATTCTTTTTTCAAAGTGGTATAAGATACATCTCAATGCGAATATTTTGAATACCAAGGTGCAGCAGTGTCAACAGAACTGCGATCGCAATGGTAATGCTGATGTAGTTGAACTCGATTTACCCAAAGGACAACTAGCTGCACTCTTAGGCACAATTCCCGAAACGCTCTCTCGCGCCTTTTATAAACTGTCTCAAGAAGGAATCATTGAGATGAACGGTACAAAAATTCGCTTGTGTAATCAGTCACTTAAGCATTAAAAAAGGCAGGAAACCTCCTGCCTTCTATCGTCTAACTTTTTCAGCTAATTATAACTGTGGTACATACTGAGCTTTTTCCGGTACTTCGGTGTACTCAGCTACAATTTGGCGGAATTCATCACCGTCAATGGTTTCTTTCTCAATTAGCAGATCCACTAAGCGATCTGTAACGGTGCGATGTTCCCGCATAATCTTTTTCGCGGTGTCGTAGCATTCTTCTACAATTGTCCGCACTTGAGAATCAATGCGAGCCGCAATTGATTCGGAATAGTCTGATCTGCTCATCCAGTCACGACCTAAGAATACTTCCCCTTGTTGGCTTTCCAAGGACAGAGGGCCTAAATCAGACATCCCGAACCGTGTCACCATTTGGCGTGCCATGCCGGTTACTTGCTGTAAGTCACCGCCTGCACCGGTGGTAACTTCCGCCGCACCGAAAATTACATCTTCGGCTGCACGTCCACCCAAAGCACCTGTGATTCTGGCTTTGAGTTGGGAACGGGAGATTAAACCTTGTTCTTCGTTGGGGGTAAACCAAGTCAAACCTTGGGCTTGTCCCCGTGGGATGAGGGTGACTTTCTGTACTGGATCATGGTCTTTTAATAAAGTCCCTACCAAGGCGTGTCCAACTTCATGGTAAGCAATCAAGCGTTTGCTCTTGCTGTCTACAAGAGGTGTACCTTCCATCCCAGCTACCACCCGGTCTACTGCGTCATCAATTTCGCCGAGGGTGATGGCTTCTTTGCGTCTTCTCGCGGTGAGAATGGCGGCTTCGTTGAGTAGGTTAGCTAAATCTGCACCGGTGAATCCTGGTGTGCGACGAGCGATCGCTTCTAAGGATACACTGGGGTCAAGTTTCTTATTGCGAGCATGAACTTGCAGAATTTCCAAGCGTCCTTTGATGTCTGGTGCATCAACTGTGACTTGTCTATCAAAGCGACCGGGACGTAACAATGCTGCGTCTAATACGTCGGGACGGTTGGTAGCGGCAATAATAATGATGCCGGTGTTACCTTCAAAACCATCCATCTCAGTAAGTAACTGGTTGAGGGTTTGTTCTCTCTCGTCGTTACCACCACCGATACCTGCACCCCGTTGTCTACCTACCGCGTCAATTTCATCGATGAAGATGATACAGGGAGCATTGTCTTTAGCTTTTTTGAACAAGTCGCGGACACGGGAAGCACCCACACCTACGAACATTTCCACAAACTCAGAACCGGAAATACTGAAGAATGGCACACCAGCTTCCCCAGC